>CALMQI010000239.1 GCA_937871935.1 uncultured Burkholderiales bacterium | reverse complement strand
CTTCAGGTCGCAGTTGCCGACCAGGGCGAGTGCCGCCTCCAGGTCAGGTCCGCTGCAGCCCGTCAGGCGCCGCAGGTCCTTGACCTGCGGATCCGGCACCAGCTCGAGGTGGTGACGGGCAATCTTCCGCGCCGCGTCCAGGCCCGGCGTACCCGGATCGAGCTGCGCAAGCTGAATCCCGATGCACTCGGAATCCGTGCGTGCGCCGACGCCCACCGGGTCAAACTTCTGGATGATGGCGAGCACGCTCTCGACGACGCCTGCGTCGGCGTAGAGCGCGACGTCGCCGCCGCCGGCCTGCTGGAAGCGCTGGCGCAATGCGCCACCCGCCGCGCGCCGGTGCTGCTGGCCGCCTGCGACCTGCCCTACCCGGCGCCGCTGCATGCGCTGCGGCCGATCGCCGACGTGTTCGCGTTCGCACTGCTGCTGGTGCCGGCGGCGTTGGCCGCGCCCTGGCAACTCGCGGTGACCACCACGCGCGACGAAACGCCCACGCGCTGCAGCGACGGCGCGATGGAGACGCTGCGGCAGTCGGTTCCGGCAGCGCGCGCGCTGCCGCTGCTGCAGACGCTGGCACGCGGCGAGTCGGCGCGCATCGTGCTCGAGGCCGAGCACGGCTTCGGCCTCGCGCTGCAGGTCGAGGCCCGCCGATGACACGTGCACCCGCGACGCTCGACCGCGCGGGCATCGCCGCGCGCATTCCGCACAGCGGCGCGATGTGCCTGCTCGACGCGCTGCTGCGCTGGACGAACGAGAGCATCACCTGCACCGTGCACGACACGGCCGACCCGACCCATCCTCTGCGGCTGGCCGGTACCTTGCCGTCGGCCTGCGCGCTCGAGCTGGCCGCGCAGGCGATGGCGCTGCACGGCGCGTTGTGCGCTCCGGCGGGCGCGGCGGTGGCGCCGGGCTTCCTGGCCAGCGCACGCGACGTGCGTCTGCATGTGCTCCGCCTGGACGACCGCGCCGGCCCGCTGCAGGTGCAGGCCACGCGCGTGGCCGGCGACGGCGGCCAGGCCATCTACCGCTTCGAACTGCGCGACGCTGCCGGCGCCCCGCTCGTCGATGGCCGCGTCACCGTCGTGCTCAACCAGCCGCTCGCCTCGCCCACCCCATGACCACGACCCTGCCCCTGCACGGCAAGCGCGCGCTCGTCACCGGTGCCAGCGGCGCGCTCGGGCAGGCGATCGCGCGGCGCCTGGCCGCGCAGGGTGCCGGGTTGCTGCTGCACGCCCACACGCGGCCCGACGGCGTGCGTGCACTGGCCGACGAGATCAAGTCCGCCGGCGGCAGCGCAGCAAGCCTCACCTTCGATCTCGGCAGTGACGAGGCGGTTCGCGCCGCCTGCGAACAACTGCTGACGGACGGCCCGGTGCAGATCATCGTCAACAACGCCGGCGTCCACGACGACGCGGTGTTCGCCGGCATGCGCGCCGAGCAGTGGCAGCGCGTGATCGACGTGTCGCTGCACGGGTTCTTTCGCGTCACGCAGCCGCTGCTGCTGCCGATGCTGCGCACGCGCTGGGGCCGCATCGTCAACATCAGCTCGGTGGCGGCGCTGATCGGCAACCGCGGCCAGGTCAACTACGCAGCCGCCAAGGGCGCGCTGAACAGCGCGACCAAGGCGCTGTCGCTCGAGGTGGCCAGCCGCGGTGTCACAGTCAACGCGGTGGCACCGGGCATCATCGCCTCGCCGATGGCCGACGCGGCCTTCGACAGCGCACGCATCGCACAGCTGGTGCCGGCGCAGCGCGCCGGCACGGCCGACGAGGTGGCTGCGCTGGTGGCCTTTCTGGCCGGGCCGGACGCCGGCTACATCACCGGGCAGATCATCTCGATCAACGGCGGTCTGGCCTAGGCAGGTCAGCGCTGGAACGGCGGCAGCCGGCGCCAGCGCCGCCACAGCAGCCACGGCAGCCGCAGCACGAACTCGACCATCAGCCGCGCGTGCATCCAGGTCAGCAGCGCGTTGTCGCGGCCGTAGCGAAAGTGCGAGACGCCGCCCTCGGCGGCGGTGAGGTAGCGCACCGGCGCATCGCGATTGATCGGCTTGACGCCGCGCCAGGCCAGGCGCACCACGGCCTCGGTGTCGAAGTCGAAACGCCGCATCCACGGCTGGTGCTGCATCACCGCCAGCAAGTCGGCGATCGGGTAGACGCGAAAGCCATAGAGCGAATCTGCAACGCCTGCGCCCAGCGTCTCCAGGTTGGTCCACCAGTTCGACACCCGCCGTCCGCGCACCCGCAGCAGCGGCGCACTGGCATCGAACACCGGACGGCCGAGAATCATCGCGTCGGGCCGCGCAGCCGAGGCCTGCATGAACGCCGCGATCTGCCCGGCCGGATGCTGACCATCGGCGTCCATCGTCAAGGCATGCGTGAAGCCGGCGTCGCGCGCCTGCAGCAGCCCGTGCAGCACCGCCGCACCCTTGCCCTGGTTGGTCGGCAGCTCGAACACGTGCAGCGCCGCGTCGTCGGCGGCCAGTGCGCGCAGCCCCTCGGCGGTGCCGTCGGTGCTGCCGTCGACGACGACGAACACCGGACCCCACTGCCCGCGCGCCTGTGCCACGGTGTCGTAGACCTTGGGGCCGGTGTCGAAGCTCGGCATGACGACCACGTGCGTGGTCGAGACCGGGTCCTCGTTCACGGTCGCGCGCGGGGCGCCGGCCGCGCGCCAGCGCCGAGATGGCGCTCGACCTCGTCCACCAGTGTCGGCAGGTGAGCGCCCGCCTCGAAACGGCGACCGAGCCGCACCGAGAACTCGATCGGCAGCGGCGGCAGCCGCCACAGCGGCCAGCCTTTGGCCAGATAGGGCGACGTGGTGTCGATGAACACCACCTGTACCGGCACGCCGGCGCGCCGCGCGATCAACGCAAAGCCCGGCTGCAGCGGATTGATCGGCGCTCGGGTCGTGCGCGTGCCTTCGGGAAACATCACCAGCTGGCCGCCGGCGCGCAGATCTTCCACCGCCAGGCGCACCATCTGGCGCGGCGAGTCGTTGCGGATGTAGCGCGCCAGCCGCGCGCCCGGGCCGAGGAAGGGGTTGCGCATCAGGCTGGCCTTCATGACGCACGCACTGCGCGGCAGTTGCGCCACCAGCATCAGCGCGTCGAGCAGGCTCGGGTGGTTGGCCACAACGATCAGCCCGCGCTCGTCGGCCAGCGGCTTCAGCGCCTGGGCATCCATGCGCAGCAGCCCCGACGCTCGCGCCACCGCCCAGAAGATGCGGTAGCCGCGCGCGATGCCGGCGCGGCCCAGGCGCAGGCCCTGTGGGCGTGGCAACACGGGATACAGCAGCAGCGCGATCGCATTCCACCCCAGCGACATCGCGCCGAGGCCGAGCAACAGGCACTGCAGCATCAACCAGGCCAGCGGCACGGGCAGATGGCGGCTGACCAGGCGCTCAGTCCTCACTCTTCACCTGTTGCGATGAGGTGGCGAAGACATACGAGAACGCAAGGCCAAAGGCAAGCCCCTCGCGCTGGCGCACCAGCGGACTGGCCTCGAAGGCGGCTGCGCGCACGGTATCGGCCGCGGCGAACGCGCCGAGCCACCAGTCGCCGACGCGGCGCGACACGCCGGTGACCAGACGCCAGCCGCCGAAACCGCCGCCCGCGCGATAGGTCGGCCGCGTGGCGGTGGCATAGACCGGGTCGACGTCGTAGTAGACGCCGTGATAGCGCCTTGTCGCGAACACCGGCCCGCCGAGCACGCCGATGTTCCAGCCGTGCGCGCGAAGGTCGAGCGCGAGGTTCGGACTGGCCAGCCAGCCGATCGAGCGCGGCTCGGACTCGATCGTGAGTGCCGCGCGCACCGGCAGGCGAAACTGCGCGCGCCAGCCTTCGCCGCGACCGAGCAGCACGTTGAGGTTGGGGCCGAGTTCGATGGTGGGCGCCAGGTCGGGCATGCCCTGGCGGGCCAGGTTGTCCTCGCTGCGCGCCGGCGCCGTGGCAGCGAGGCTGAGGTCGAGGTCGTAGCGGTCGGTGTCGAGCAGTCGAGCGCGCGCGCCGTCGCGGTCGGCACGCAGGATGTCGCCGCGATAGACGAAGTACGGCGTCGGCAGCAGCCAGGTGTGCTGCTGGTCGGAGCCGCGGTAGTGCGGCAGGCTCAACACACCGAGGCCCAGGCCCAGCTCCCACAGCGGCCGCTCGGCGCTGGCCGGCGACGCCGCCAGCAACAGCGTCAGGCTGAGCGCAACGGCACGCCGGCGCACCGCGCACGGGCGCTGGCGCGCGGCGGCATCATGCATCGGCAATCACGTTCTCCCCTTTGACCGGCCCCTGGTGTTGCAAGTTGCGCCGGCGTGCCCGCCACGCCGCCACGGTCTGCGGCAGGCGGCCGAGCGATGTCATGTAGTACAGGCCCTTCATCGCCACCAGCGAGCGCCAGATCGGTGTGCGGCCGTAGATGTCGCCGGCCAGCAGCGACAGCAGCGCCTCCTTCACGCGCAGCGGATTGCGCGGGTACATGAAGAGCTCGCGCATCGCGGGGTTGGTCATGCGGTAGATGAACCACGAGAACTCGCGCGGGCCCTTCTCGAGCTGCGCAGCGAAGCGCCGGCGTGCGACAGCAGCCTGCGCCGGGTGGTCGAGGCAGGTTGCGATCGCTTCGGCGCCGGCGAAGGCGCTCACCATCGCGAAGTAGACGCCCGACGAGAACACCGGGTCGATGAACGCGTAGGCATCGCCCAGCAGCAGATAACGCTCGCCGTGCGACCGGGTCGACTCGTAGCTGTAGTTGCCGGTGGCGTAGACGGTACCGTCGATCAGCTCGGCGCCGCGCAGCCGCTCGGCCAGCGGCGGACACAGCGCGACGGTGTCCTCGAAGAACTCGCGCAACGGCTTGTCGCGTGACTTCAGGTAGTGCGGCCAGCACACCGCGCCGATGCTGGTGGTGCCGTCGGCCAGCGGGATGAACCAGAACCAGCCATGCTGGAACCAGAAGATGCTGATGTTGCCTTCGAGCCTGCCCTCGAGCCTGCGCGCACCACGGTAGTGGCCGAAGATCGCCGCGCTGTTGTGCTTGGAGTTCTTGCGCTTGAGCCCCAGCTTGCCGGCGAGGAAGGTGTCGCGTCCCGACGCGTCGACGACGAAGCGCGCGCGCCAGCGGCGCGTTGCGCCGTCGTCGAGCGTCGCCGACACATCGACCCCGTCGGCGTCGAACGCCACCTGCCGCACGCGGCAGCCTTCGACCGTGCGTGCGCCGCCGGCACGGGCATGGTTGAACAAGATCTCGTCGAGCACCGAGCGGCGCACCTGCCAGGCATAGGGCATCGACTTGTCCCAGGCGTCGCCGAACTCGAGGAAGCTGGAATGCCGATGCTGCGGCGACACGAACTCGATGCCCCACTTGACCTGCCCGATGCGCTCGACCTCGTCGCGTACGCCGAGCGCGTCGAACAGCGCTGCGTTGGCCGGCAACAGCGACTCACCGATGTGGAAACGCGGATGGTGGTCCTTCTCGAGCAGCACGACGTCGCGCCCCTGCTGCGCCAGCAAGCGCGCCACCGTCGAGCCGGCCGGGCCGCCGCCGATGACCAGCACGTCGCAGGCCTGCGCAACGTCGCGTGCAGCGGCGTCGCTCATGACGCGGCCTTTCGGGCGGTGTACTCGGAGAAGATGCCGAGTTCGACATGGCGCTGCACGTCGTGAAAGCCGGCATCGCGCAGCGCGTCCATCACCTGCTCCGGCGCGATGCACGCCTCGATGGTGTCCCAGTAGTAGCGCCACAGCGTAGCGGTGTCGGCGCGCCCGGTGACCCAGCGCGCGGCCAGCGGCACCACCACGCGCATGTAGCCGCGCAACAGGCCGCGCGCGAGCCGGCCCGGCGGCTTGGTGATCTCGAGCAACAGCACCCGGCCGCCCGGCCGCAGCACACGGGCGAACTCGGCGAACGCGGCCCGCAGGTCGCTCAGGTGGCGCAGCGCGTAGCCCAGGCTGACGAAGTCGACGTCGGCGTCGACCAGCGGCAGCGCCTCGGCGCGGCCCTGCAGCAAGGCCACGCCGGGCAGCCGCGCCTGCGCCATCATGCCGGCGCTGGGGTCCACGCCAGTCAGTCGACCGCCCGGCCCCAGCAACGACAGCGCCTGGCGCGCCAGCAGCCCGGTGCCGTCGATGGTCACGGCCTGACCGCGGCGATCGAGCGCATGCACGACGGCGCGCGCGGGCCGGGCGACGGTGGCCACGAACCCCGGCAGGCTGAGACAGCCTTCTTCTTCGAGCTGCATGCCGTCGCGCTCGCCCCACGTGGGATTGATGCAGACGGTGAGGGCGGAGGCATCGCGGCCGCTCGAGAGATCCATGACGAAGATGCGCAGGCCGACGCCGATCTGCGGCGCCGCCAGGCCGATGCCGCGCTCGGCGTACATCGCCGCGATCATCTCGTCCACCAGCGCCTCGATCTCGGGCGTGACGGCCTCGACGTCGGCCACGTTCGTGGTCCCGGTCTCGCATGGTCACGCGTTGGGTATCGCGCTGGCGGCCCGCCGGTTGTTCGTGAACACGGCGGCAGATCCGGGGCGCTCGACGAACTGGGCCACGGCGGCGTTCGAGTGGCGTTGGCAGGGCACTCCGAAGGAGTGACGGCATCGCGCGCCGCACGGCTCGCAGGATGCGGGCCGCGTGTGGCGCAGCGGAAAACCGAGGGACGACGAGATGGCTCTGAACGACCGATCGAAGATCGTGAATCTCCAGATCGAAGAAGAGATGAAGACCAGCTACATCAATTACTCGATGTCGGTCATCGTCTCGCGAGCGCTGCCGGACGTGCGCGACGGCCTGAAACCCGTACATCGCCGCATCCTCTACGGCATGAACGAGCTAGGGCTCGATTGGAACAAGAAGTACGTGAAGTCGGCTCGCGTCGTCGGCGAAGTCATGGGCAAGTACCACCCAC
>CALMQI010000238.1 GCA_937871935.1 uncultured Burkholderiales bacterium | reverse complement strand
CCGACCCGCCGGCCGTTTCAGCTCACCACGGGATGACAGCTTCGCGTCCCCATGCGTAAGAGAAATTACGCGAGTGGTGTTTCGGGGGCGTTGCGGCGCGGTGGCGGCGGGGTGAGAAGCAGGGCCGGTCGGTGCCGGAGGCACATCCGCTGACCCACGCCCGGCTGTCCTTGTGGCGCCCCTCCCGCTCCGGCAGACTGCGCGTTTCGCCTTGCCGCCCCAAGCCCAGCATTCCCCGGAGGTCCGATGCGATCGCTCCGCCTCGCAGCCGCACTGCTGCTGTCCGCGACTCTCGCCGCCCTGCCCGCACATGCCGATCGTTTCGCGGTGCGTGCCGCGCACTTCGTGGACGTGCGCGCCGGTGCGGTTCGCGGGCCGGTCTGGGTGGTGGTGAACGGCGACACGGTGGAGTCGGTCGAAGCGGCCGCGCCGGCAGGCCTCGTTGTCACCGATCTCGGCAATGCCACGCTCCTGCCCGGGCTGATCGATGCGCACACGCACCTGTCGAGTCGCGTCGGCATCGGTCCGATGGCCAACATGAAGAGCCCGGCCGCGCGCAACGCCATCGTCGGAGTGAACAACGTTCGCGCCACGCTCGAGGCCGGCATGGACCTGCAGGGCGTGCTGGGCATCGACGCCGGCGTGCGCAACGGCTTCGACGGCATCAAGGTGCACTACGAGATCGACGCCGACGCCACGCCGGAGCAGATCGCGGCGCTGGTGGCGCAATCGCAGAAGCGCTCGGCCGTGTTCGACATCCTGGTCAATCCCACCGACGTCAGCGTGACCGCGAGCAAGGCGTGATCGGCCGTCGGCGCCGCACCGACGTCGTCGTCGTCGGTGCGGGGCACAACGGGCTGGCGATGAGCCGCGACTTGTCGCGGCGTTCGATCGACCACGTGGTGATCGAGCGGGGCGAGGTCGCCCACGCCTGGCGCACCGAGCGTTGGGACTCGCTGCGTCTGCTGACGCCCAACTGGATGTGCCGCCTGCCGGGCCAGGCCTATGACGGCGACCAGCCCGACGGCTACATGCATGCGGCCGGTGTCGCCGGCTTCATCGCGAACTACGCCGCTCGCATGCGGGCGCCGGTGCACACACAGACGACCGTGCTGCGCGTCACGCCATCGACGCAGGGATACGCCGTCGCCACCGATCAGGGCGACTGGTCCTGCCGCGCGGTCGTGCTGGCCAGCGGCGCCTGCAGTCGTCCACTAGTGCCGCCGTGGGCCGACGCATTGCCGGCGTCGGTCGCCCAGTGGACGGCCCGGACCTACCGCAGGCCGTCGGACCTCGACGCCGGCGGCGTGCTCGTCGTCGGCGCATCGGCCACCGGTCTGCAGCTGGCGCACGAGCTGCGGTGCAGTGGCCGCCCCGTCCTGCTGGCCACCGGCGAGCATGTGCGCATGCCCCGGCTCTATCGCGGCCGCGACATACAGTGGTGGTTGCTCGCCAGCGGCGTGCTCGATCAACGCATCGAGGAGATGGACGACCCGGTGCGCGCGCGGCGGCTGCCATCGCCGCAACTCGTCGGCAGCGACGAGCGCGCGACGCTGGACCTCAACGCCGTGCAGCAGCAGGGTGTCGAGCTCTGTGGTCGTCTCGCGGGCGTGCGCGGCGACCGGGTGCTCTTCTCCGGCGCGCTGCGCCATGTGTGCACGCTGGCCGACCTGAAGATGAACCGCCTGCTCGACACGTTCGACGCCTGGGCCACCGCGCAGGGTCTGGACGGCGAGGTCGGTGCAGTGCAGCGATTCGCGCCCACCGCCGTCCCGACCGTGCCACGGCTGCACGCCGAACTCGGGCGCGAGGTGCGCTCGATCGTCTGGGCCACCGGCTACCGGCCGGACTTCACCTGGCTCGACGTCCCGGTGTTCGACCGCAAGGGCGAGTTGCGGCATGCCGCAGGCGTCGTCGATGCGCCGGGTCTGTACGTGCTCGGGCTGCCGTTCCTGCGCCGTCGCAAGTCGAGTTTCATCCACGGCGCCGAGGACGACGTGCGCGAGATCGTCGCCCTGCTGGTCGGCCATCTCGACCGCGCCGCGCGCCAGACGATGCACAATGCGCCGGCGGCTGGCGTCACCGGCACGGCCGGTTGTTCGCAGTGAGGCCGCACGGAGGGAACTGGCATGCACGTCACTGCCAGCACCGGTGCAGCGCTGCACGTGCGGCTGCTCGGCGATCTCGAGTTGCGGCGCGGCGACGGGCCTGCGCTGGCCCTGCCGCCGTCGCGCCGCACACGGGCGCTGCTGGGCTACCTGGTCGCCACCGAGGCCGCGCACTCGCGCTCGGCACTGTGCGACCTGCTCTGGGACGGCTCCGACGATCCGCGCGCGTCGCTGCGCTGGAGCCTCACCAAGCTGCGCGCCGTGGTTGACGACGACGGTGCGTCGCGCCTGCAGGCCGACCGCGAGACGGTCGCCTTCGCGCTGTCGGCGTGCCGGATCGACTGCCTCGACGTGCACGCGTTGCTGCACGGCCAGGATCTTGCGCGGCTGTCGCTCGACGTGCTGGAAGACGCCGCGCGCAGGCTCCGCGGCGAGTTTCTCGACGGGCTGGAGCTGCCCGCGTGCTACCGCTTCCATCACTGGTGGATGGCCGAGCGCGAGCGCTTCGCGCGTTTGCGCCACGCCGTGCTGGAGGCGCTCACCGGGCGGCTGGCCGCCGACGACCCGCAGCGCGCATTGCCGCACGGCGCGCGATGGTGGCCACCGATCCGCTGGCCGAAGGCGCGCACGCCACCCTGGTCCGGCTGCTCGCCGCAGCGGGCCGCTATCCCGAGGCCGAACAGCACTACGCGTACGCGCGCGAGCTGCTGCGGCGCGAGGTGGCGTTGCCCGACGGCGGCGTGCTCGACGAGACGATCCGGGCGGTGCGCCGGCGGCAGCGCCAGTCGGCAGCGTCGCCGCGGCCGCCCTCCCCGCCACCTACGCCGCCGGCCGCGGCGCCGTCGTTTCTCGACCTGGTCCGGCCGCCCGCGCCGGCGGCGCTCGTCGGGCGCGACGACGAATGCCAGGCCATCGATGCGGCGCTCGCCGCACCGCACGAGGCGCCGGTGCTGCTGCTGCTCGGCGAGCCCGGCATCGGCAAGACCCGCTTGCTCGATCACCTGGCCGAGCGTGCCGACGCGCGCGGCCTGCGGCTGATCCGCGCACGTTGCTTCGAGGCCGAGGCGGTGCGACCGTACGGCTTCTGGATCGACGCGCTGCGCGGGCTGCCGACTGACGGCGCCAGCGAGCCCGAGCTGGCGGCGGTGGCGCCGTTGATCGGCGGGCCGATCGGCACGGTCAGCCGGGAGCAGCTGTTCGAGGCCGCCGCGGCACTGCTGGACGGGCTTGCGGCACGGCAGCCGCTGGCCGTCGTGGTCGACGACCTGCAGTGGATCGACGATGCATCGGCCGCGCTGCTGCACTTCGTGGCGCGGCGCCTCGCCGAGCCGGCGCGGCCGGTGGTGTTCGCGGCCGCGGCGCGCGCCGACGAGGTCGACGAGAACCCGGGCGCCCGGAGCCTGCTGCAATCGCTGTCGCGCGAGCGCGTGGTGGCGCGGCTCGCGCTGCAACCGCTGGCCGAGGACGACGTGCGGCGCTGGCTCGGGGACCGCCTGACCGATGTGCGCGCCGCGCTGCGCGACAGCGGCGGCAACCCGCTGCTGCTGGTCGAGCTCGTGCGGGCGGCCGAAGCGGGCCACTCGCGGGGCGGGCGCGCGCTCGACGCGCTGATCGGCGAGCGTCTGCGCGCGCTGGACGAGGCCTCGCGCGACGTGCTCGGCTGGGCGGCCGCGCTCGGCGGCGAATTTGCCGTCGAGCGGCTTGCCGACGCCACCGCGTTGCCGCTGACCGACGTGCTCGCGCGCATCGCACTCCTGGAGCGCCGCGGCCTGCTGCGCGCCAGCGGCGAGGGTGGCTTCGACTTCGCGCACGGCCTGGTGCGGCAGGCCGTGTACCGCAGCCTGTCGATGGCGCGGCGGCGCGCGCAGCATCGGCAGATCGCGCGCACGCTGGTCGCCGCCAGCGCCGAAGACCCGTGGCTGCACGGCGAGGTGGTGCACCACGCCAGTCTGGCCGGCGACGCGCCGATGGCCACGCGCGCCGCACTCGCCGCCGGCGAGCATTGGCTGCGCGTGTTCGCCAACCGCGACGCCGCGCAGGTGGCCGAACGCGGCCTGGCGCTGCTCGACGAACTCGCGCAGGGCGTGGAGCGCACCCGGCTGGAGATCGGCCTGCTGCGCCTGCGCGTCGCGGCGGCTGCTGCGCCGGGCAGCCGGCGCCTGCCGGACCTGCGGGCACGCATCGGGCGTGCCGTCGATGCGGCGCAGGCGCTGGCGCTGCACGGCGCGGCCTCCTCGGGGTGGGAGATCCTCGCTTACTGGTGCCAGCAGATGGGCGACGCCGCCGGTGCGCAGGAGGCCACCCTGGCCGCCGAGCGCTGCGCGCGGCTGGCCGACGCGGCCACGCGTTGCCAGCAGCTGGCCAACACCGGCCGCTGCCTGATCGACATCGAAGCCGACGGCGAACGCGGTCGCGCACTGCTGGCCGACGCGGCCGCGCTCGCCGCCGAACTGCAGTTGCCGCTGATGGAGCTCGAGTGGGGCCGCGGGCTGGTGGCGCGCGCCGAAGGCGACCTCGGCGCCGCGCGCAGCTCACTCGAGCGCGCCGTGGCGCTGGCGCGTGCGGCGTCGAACCACTGGCGCGAGTACGAATGCATGCTCGCGCTCGCCACCGTGGAGTTCGAGCAGGGCTGCTTCGACGGCGTGCTGCGACATGTCGCTGAAGTGGCCGACGCCGCCCGGCGCATGGGTGAGGCGCAGGTGCCGTTTGCGGACGCGTTGGCGGCCCTGGCCCGGCAGCGCCTGGGCGAGCCCGACGCCGATGTGGCCGTCGAGGCGAGCCTGGCGGCGCTGCGCGAGCGCGACGCCAAGGCGCACCTGGCCTACGCGCTGAACGAAGCGGCGGCGCTCGCGCTCGGCGCCGGCGCCGCCGGCGTGGCCACGCGCCTGGCGAGCGAGGCGCTCGAGGCCGCAGCGGCGGTGCGCCGCCCGACCCTGATCGCCCGCGCGCGGGCCACCATCGCCGCGGCCGCGCCGGCGCAGGCGGTGAATTCCTGATCGGCGCCTTCCATGCCCAAGGAGAAACCCATGAACCCTCAACGCATCGTCGTCGAACGCAGCTTCGACGCGCCGCACACCGAGGCCGACATGATGCTCGTGTCGGGCCGCATGCGGCCCTGCCTCGAGGCCTATCAGGTGACCTGGAAGCGCACCGTGGTGTCGGCCGACCGCAAGCGCGTCGTCTGCGAGTACGAGGCCCCCGACACCGAGACCGTGCGGCGCATCCAGCACGAGGCCGGTGCGCAGTTCGACCGCATCTGGGTCGGCAGCGTCATCGAGTAGGCACGCCGTGCCGCCGCGGGCGGGGCAGCACGTCGGCCACGATCGGCATCGACTTCCACGCCGCCACGGGCGGCTCGTGGCCGGGCCGCGGCACATCGGCCGACAGCGCGGCGCCGGCGCTGCGGTGGATGTAGCGCGGGCAGTTGGGGAAGATGCGCGACGCGCGCACGCGCACGATCACTTGCGCGCCGTGGTGGCGGGCCAGGGCGCCGGGGTCGTCGAGCAGCGCCGCGTGGCCGTTGATGCGCAAGCGCCGCGGCGACTCGAAGTCGATGAACAGCAGGCCGACGGCGGCATTGGCGAGCACGTTGCCGAGGCTGCGGAACTGACCGTTGCCGTCGTAGCTCGGGAACTCGAGCTCGTCGGCACCGACCACCCGCACGAAGCCCGCATGGCCCCCCTTGTACGAACAGTCGGGCCGGCCCGCCGCATCGGCGGTGGCAAGGAAGAACATCGTGCGGCTCTCGATGAACGCGCGGTCCTCCTCGCGAAAGACGCTGCGGCCCAGCCGCTCGTCCAGCCGATCGGCCAGCCGCCGACTGTCGAAGCGGTCCTGCAGCGTGCGCATGCCGGCGTGGTAGGCGGTGTCGCTCATGGCGTCAGCGGGGCACTGAAGCCATGACCCAGTTCTCGACCGGCGGCTTGCCGTCGCGCACCATCGTGGCGGTGGCGTTCAGGTAGTCGCCGCGGATCACGCCACGCCAGACTAGCTTGCCGTGCTTGGTGCTCTGGGTCTCGGCCTCGAACGCAAGCGCGTCGCCGGCCGGCACCACCCGATAGGCGGCGTCGGAGTAGCCGTAGCGATCACATGCCGTCGAGCGGAAGCGCCCACCCTGGAAGAGCAGCGTGTCGGCGTCGCCGCTGGTCTTGCCGCGGACCAGGAAGACACCTTCGAAGCGGCGGCCGTCGAGCGTGCCGGACTGAGCCGCGGCGGTTGCGCTCAACGCCACGCCCGCAGCGAGCGCAAACGCGGCGCGGCGGTCGACGAGTGTGATGCGGGGGCGGAAGGGCGTGGAGTCGTTCATGGTCGTGTCCTTTGCTCGGCGTGGCCCCGATCGGGCCACGACGGCACGATGCCGGTACACCGTTGGAACGACCGTTGGAGCGTGCGAAGCTCCCTTGTCCGCCAGCTGCGCCCCCTTCAGCGCCGGTTCTGCAACCACGGGGCCAGCGACGCCGCCCCGACGCACACGAGGCCGATCGCCGCGGGCAAGAGCGCCACCAACAAGTCGATGAAGACCACGGTGGGCGCCCGCTACCTTCGCCTGACCATGCTGGCGACGAACCCGGCCAGCGCGAGCACCAGGAACACGACGAACAGGATCTGGGCGATACCCGCGGCGCTGGAGGCGATGCCGCCGAACCCGAGCACGGCGGCGATCAGTGCGATGACCAGAAACACAACTGCGTAATACAGCATGACGGGGCTCCTCTGTGGTTGTCCCTGACATCGTGGCGCAGCGCGCTGCGATGAAGGCACAGTAGGGGCGACGGGTCACGCGGGCGATCGGACGGGACCCAGCCCTCATGTCGGCCAAGCGGTGGAACCGTTGTAGGGCGCGCTAGCCGGGCATGCGGCTTGCTCCAGCAGAGCATCTGCCGGTGACAAGGTATGCCGATTCGAACCGCTACACGCGACCACGTCGATCCCCCGCAACTCGACCTCGGGTTCTTGCGCAACGTGCTGCCGTGGATGCTGGGCTCGTGGGCGGTGATCGGGCTGGTGGCGTGGGCAATCGTGGCCTGAACGTCCTCCAGGACTGGCCGGTCTGAAACTCAGCGCCTGAACGGCAGTCGCGGTCGAAGTAGCGCTGCACCTGTGCCTGCCGCGGCCGCAGCGCACAATCTGCACTTGATCCGCCCCCGTGACCTGCCCTGCCCCTGCCGCGCGCTTGAAGCCGAACCGGTGCGTTATGCCGACTGCTGCGGGCGCTGGCACGAGGGGCTGACGCGCGGCGAGCATGCCCCGACACCGGAGGCCTTGATGCGGTCGCGCTACAGCGGCTACGCGCTGGCGCAGGGCCGCACGCCCTGCTCGCCCGCGATCGTGGATTACCTGATGCAGACCTGGCACCCGTCCACCGCACCGGGCGAGCTGGAGCTGGGCCCGCTCAACTGGACCGGCCTCGAGATCGTGCACGAGCAGGCGAGCGGCGACGCGGGCGTGGTGGAGTTCGTGGCCCACCACAAGGTCAACGGCCGGGCGGCGACGCTGCACGAGATGAGCCGCTTCGTGCGCGAAGACGGCGCCTGGCACTATGTGGACGGCGTGGTCGCGACGGACGGCACCGGCGATCCACGGCCCTGATCGGTGCCGCCGGCGGTGCTTGTCGATCCGCCCGCTCTTCGTTCGTCGTCTGGATAAGACGAGCGCCGAACGGTGGATCGGCCACCGCGCGTTCGGCTGCACCCCGAGGAGTCACCCATGAGAAAACTCATCGCATCCACCATGGTCTCGCTCGACGGCGTGATGCAGGCGCCTGGCGGCCCCGACGAAGACCCCACCGGCGGCTTTGCGTTCGGCGGTTGGTCGTTCCCCTACTGGGACGATGAGCCCGACCGCGACATGAAGGGCCTGGACGGCCAGGGCCGCGAGCTCCTGCTCGGCCGCAGGACCTACGAGATCTTCGAGGCGTACTGGCCGTACCAGGCGGTCGACAACCCGCTTGCGCAGACGCTCAACGCGGCGCGCAAGCACGTGGCCTCGCGCACGCTGAAGCAGGTGCCATGGAACAACTCGACGCTGCTGCGTGGCGACGTCGTCGCGGCGGTCGCCGCGCTCAAGGCCGAGACGGGACTCGACCTGCAGATCATCGGCAGCGGCCAGCTGATCCAGACATTGCAGGCCGCGCGGCTGATCGACGAGTTCAACGTGTGGACCTTTCCCGTGGTGCTCGGGCGCGGCAAGCGGCTGTTCGAAGCCGGCGTGAAGCCAGGCGCACTGCGGCTCGCGGAAACACGCACCTCGGGCACGGGTGTGGTGATGAGCACCTACGTGCCGGTGGGTGACGTGGCGCTCGGGTCGTTCGCCCAGCCCGAGCCGAGCGCGCAGGAAGTGCAGCGGCGCGCGAAGCTGGCGCGTGAGGCGGGGTAACCGGGCGGGCGAACCCGCTTTCACGCCACTCTTGTTACTCACGCTGCCGAGCAGGCCGCATTAGCCTGAGCGCCCCGACGACAGGCAACGATGAAAGGACCGCCCATGCCCGCTTGGACGAAAGCACTGCGCACGCACTACCGCTGGGTCATCGTAGCCGCGGGCGGCGTGCTCGGCTGCGTGGCGATCGGCGCGCTGTTCTCGCTGCCGGTGCTGCTGCGGCCGATCGCCCAGGACACGGGCTGGTCCACCACCGGGATCTCCAGCGCGATGACGTTCGCCTTCATCGCGCTGGCGCTCGGCAGCATCGCGTGGGGCCACCTCTCCGACCGTTTCGGCCCGCGCCTCATCGTGCTGGCCGGCTCGCTGCTGCTGACCGGCGGGCTCGCGCTGGCGAGCGTGGCCACCTCGCTGGTCACGTTCCAGTTGCTGTTCGGTGTGGTCGTCGGCGTCAGCGCGGCGGCGATCTTCGCGCCGATGATGGCCTGCGTGACCGGGTGGTTCGACACGCGCCGCAGCCTGGCCGTGTCGCTGGTATCGGCCGGCATGGGCATGGCGCCGATGACGATGTCGCCGCTGGCCGCCTGGCTGGTCGGCGCCTACGGCTGGCGCACCACGCTGCAGATCATCGCGGTGCTGGTGGTGGCCATCATGGTGCCGGTGGCCTTGCTGGTGCGCCGCCCGCCGGCGCTGGTGGACGACGCTGTCGCCGCGGCGCCGTCCGGCGCGGCCGTCGCGCCCGGCCTGTCGATCGGGCAGGCGATGCGCTCGGCGCCGTTCGTGATCCTGGTGGTGACGAGCTTTCTCAGCTGCGCCACCCACTCCGGGCCGATCTTCCATACGGTGAACTACGCCGTCGCGTGCGGCATCCCGCTGATGGCCGCCGTGTCGATCTACAGCCTCGAAGGCCTCGCGGGCATGGGCGGCCGCCTGGTGTTCGGGCTGCTGGGGGACCGCTTCGGCGCCGCGCGCGTGCTGGTGCTCGCGCTGCTGGCGCAGGCGATCGTGGCGCTGGGCTACGTGTTCGCGCGCGAGCTCGGCAGCTTCTACACCGTGGCGGCGTTGTTCGGCTTCACCTATGCGGGCGTGATGCCCCTGTTTGCCGTGATCGCGCGCGAGAACTTTCCGCTGCGCATGATGGGTACGGTGATCGGCAGCACCACCATGGCCAGCAGCCTGGGCATGGCGCTGGGGCCCGTGGTGGGCGGCCTGATCTACGACTCGTTCGCCGGCTACGCATGGCTCTTCATCGGCGCGTTCTCGCTGGGGCTCGGCGCCTTTCTCGCGGCGCTGGCGTTCACGCGCTTGCCGCGGCGGCAGGTGGCGCCCGCGATGGCGTGAGCGACCGTGGTCAGCGCCGTGACGGCGCTACGCCGCCGCCGTGATCACATGCGCCTGGATCTTGCCTGCCACCGGGCCTTCGCCATGGCGGCTGGCGATCGCCTGCGTCGCGCGGTCCGTCGCCAGTGCGAGCAGGCTTGCGTCGCGCGCCTCGATCTCGTTGCGCAGCGGCGTGCCGTGGCAGTAGGCGGTGGCGGCGTCGCGCGCCGAGGGCGCGCGACTCATCTCCTCGCGCGTCGCGATCTCGATGTCGGCAAACCCTGCACGGGTCAAGTCCTCGCGGATCAGCGCGACATCGTGATAGCCGTGCGGCGTGCGGGCGAGGAATCGCGGCGGGTCATGCGGAAACACCGCGGCGACGGCGCGGGTCACGTCGTCGGCAAAGGCGTTGTCTTCGATGCGGTCCCACGCACTGAAGACAAACCGCCCGCCCGGCTTCAGCACACGACGCGCCTCGGTGTAGCCGGCGACCCGGTCGGGAAAGAACATCACGCCGAACTGGCAGCACACCACATCGAACGAAGCCTCGTCGAACGGCAGGGCCAGCGCGTCGGCCTGCCGCCATTCGATGCGGCGATCGGCTCCCTGCCGGGTGGCGGCGTAGTCGAGCATCGGCTGGTTGAGGTCGGTCACCACGTAGCGTGCGTCGGGCCTGAGCCTGGGCGCGAGCGCCCGAGCCACCACGCCGCTGCCGCCCGCGGTTTCCAGCACCGACCGGGGCGACGAGGCCGCCACACGCTGCGCCAGGTCGGCGGCATAGACCTCGAAGATCAGGGGAACCATCAGCGTGTCGTAGAACTTCGGGATCGAGCCCGCGAACACCTTGTCGCTCACAGCCATGAGAACCCCTTCAATCGCGACGAGGTGATATGGTGGTCGCGCGGGCAAGGCTCGTCAACGGCGCGCCGCGGCACTCCAGCGGGAAGTCACTGTCGACGACATGGACTCCACCGTGACCTTCGATCCGACAGGCGCAAGCGCGCCATCGGCGACGCGAGTATTGCTGTAGGCTGGCGCCTCCGCGCGCGACGCGCCTTGCAGAGAACAGCCCATGCAGCGAGCCGCGGCCACGCGTTTTTTCCTCACCGCGGTACTCGCGTGTCTGCCGGCCCTCGGCCACGCGCAGGCGTTTCCAAGCGGACCGGTCACGCTCGTCGTGCCGCTCGCGCCGGGCGATGCGGCCGATGTCACGGCGCGCCAGCTTGGCGAGGAGATGGCGAAAGCGCTGAACACCTCGGTGGTCGTGAACAACCGCCCCGGCGCGGGCGGTGCGCTCGGCACGCAGGCAGTGGTTCAGGCGAAGAAGGATGGCCAGACCATCCTCTTCGCGCCGAACAGCGCGCTCACCTTTCGGCTCGAGCAAGACAAGAAGGGGTGAACCTCCGGTGCCGAACCGGCAACTCAGCTGGGCAACCATTGCGGCGCAATCTCGCCCCGCCATGAACGGAGAACCGAAATGGCGACCTTCAGCATCACAGACCTGGCCAGGAACGAGAAACTCGATCACAAGGCGATGGCGATCGTGCACGGCGGCCTGTCGATGGGCCTTCAAGGCGGAACTGACGCGGCTGAAGCCACAGCCCACCCTGCCGCGACCAGTGCGTCCAAGCCCACGCCCCAGGACTTTCATTTCATCCACTACTACGACAAGGCGTCGCCCATCCTCGGGTGATAGGTTGGCACGCCAGGCCCGTGCCGCTGCCCACCCGCGCGTGCTGCGCTACTGGGACTCACCGCCCTGGAAGGAGGCGCGCGCGGGCGGAGACCCCGCAGCGGACCGCGCAGTTGCCGACTATCAGTCGCGGTGGTGGCGTTCCGGCTTGTGCCGGCGATAGAACGCGAGGGCGTTCTTGAACATCACCTGGTCGCGAACCTTGACGCCGAACGGGGCGAGATACTCCTCGGCGATGGCGATCTGCGCCTCGAAGGTGCCGTGCAGGCCGATCACCGGCCAGTTGCTGCCCCAGATGAGGCGCTCCGAGCCGAACGCGGTCATCAGCACGTCGAAGTGCGCCTTGTAGGGGGCGAGCTCCGTCGGCGACGGGAAGACGACGTCGCCCGGCGCGTACATGTCGTAGAACGACGAGAACTTCATGTACAGGTTCGGACAGACGTCGGCGAGACGGCGAATCTCGAGTTCCCACGTCGCATCCACCGGTGGCGGCCCTTTCGCACCACCCAGGTGGTTGATGATGATGCGCAGATCGGGCACCGCCGTGCACAGCGCCTGCACCTGGTCTTTCGGGTTCTTGGTGCCCCGGCTGATGATGTCGAGCGTCATGCCGCGCCGGGCCAGGTCGCGCAGGCTGTCCAGCTGTGCCGGGCTGAGCGTGATGCCTTCGGCCGGACCGGTGAGATAACCGCGAATGCCCACGAAGCGCGGGTCGCGCGCAAAACGCGCCAGGTCGCGGGCGAACGACGACGCGCCGATCTCCAGGTTGCCGACGAAGAACGAGTAGAACCGGTCGTGCCTGACGAGGTCGAGGATCCACTGGTTGTCTTCGACGATGCCGCTGGCTTCGACGATGCCGGCCGTCACGACGCCGTTGGCCCGGGCGATGCGGGTGTACTCGGGCGGCAGCACGTCGCGGAAGATCGGGCCTTCTGCCGGCGTGGGCCACGGCACGCCGCCCGGGCGCGTGACCTGCCAGAAGTGGATATGGGTCTCGACGATCGGTCGCTTGCCCGGTGGGGCGCTGCGTTCGGAGTGCTCGATCGCGGCGCGTAGCGCGCGGTCGTCGCCATCGTCGTGCGCGCGCGCCGTGGGTGCCCAAGCCATGCCCAGCAATGCTGCCGCAGTGGCGGCCCAGTGCACAACACCTTTCTTCACCAAGCCCATCATGTGCGTCTCCTCGCTATTGGTCAGGCCACATTGGTAAGGCCAATATAGAGGATGGACTATTTGGCCTGACCAGTGAAAACCCTCTCATCCGGCCAGTTGCTGGAGCGCGGAGCCGGAACGAACCGTCCTGCGCTTGATGTATGCTCGCCGCACGCCTCGGAGTGGCCTGACCAATTGTCGATGACCCTGCCCAAGCCCGCGCTGCCCAAACCGACCGATTCGCGTCGGCTGTACCAGCAGGTGGCAGACCAGATCCGCTCCGTCATCGAAGCATCGGGCTTCTCGCCGGGCACTCGCCTGCCGCCGGAGCGCGAGCTTGCGTTGCACCTCGGTGTCTCGCGACCGTCGTTGCGCGAGGGGCTGATCGCGCTGGAGATCGAAGGCCTGGTCGAGACCCGCATGGGCTCAGGCGTCTATGTCTGCGCGCCGCCGTCCGCACCCTCAGCGCTGGAGTCGCCGATGCTCGGCGAAAGCCCGTCAGAGCTGATGCAGGCGCGCTCGATGCTCGAAAGCGCCGCCATCTCGCTGGCAGCCGCGCGCGTGACCCGGCAGGGGCTCGATCGCGTGCGGGCCTGCCTGGACGCGATGCGCCACGACATCCGGCGCGGCAACCCGCCGCTGGAGGCCGACCGCCGCTTTCACGTGACGATCGCCGAGCTGACCGGAAACACGCTGCTCGTACGCCTGGTGGGCGAGTTGTTCGATGGCCGGCACGGCGCGATCACCTCGCGCATGAGTCACCGGGCCGATAACGCGCGTTCGTGGCAGACGGCGTTCGAGGAGCACGACGCGATCCTGCATGCCCTGGAGTTGCGCGATCCGCAGGAGGCTGCGGCGGCCATGTGCGGCCACCTCACCGCCTCGCGCGAACGCTGGCTCGAGCAGTCCGCCGGCACGCCGGACTCCTGACCGATCGCGGCCGGCGGCGTGAGGTCACGCCGCGCGCTGCAGCCACTGCTCCAGCTCGAGCAGGGCCTGCTCGAACGCCAGCGCGCGCCCCGCCGCCTCGGCCGCCGCGAAGGCCTCGTCGCCCAGGGCCTGGCGCGAGCTCGCGAGCAGCGGCGCGATGTGCTCGAGCTCCCCGGGCTCGTGCCGGTATCCCCAGGCCAGCAGCTGCCGATCCGAGGCGCCCCAGAAACGCGCGGCCACGGCATGCTCACCCGCGCGCGACGCCAGTCCGACCGCGGCGTCGAGAAGATCGACACTGACCTTCTCGTGGCGCGCCAGCGGCAGGCATTCGATGGCGAACTGCCGCGCTTCGACCAGCTCGCCTCGTGCAACGAGCAGGCGGATCAGGTTGTCGAGCAGGACGACGTGGCCGACACGGCCGACATGCCGGCGTGCGAACACCAGCGCCTCGCGGTAGCCGCGCTCGGCCGCGTCGAGTTGCCCGGCCCGGTGCTGGTGCGTCGCGGTGTTGTTGAGCAAGGTGAACAGCAACACGCCGTCGTCCAGCCCGCGCGCCAGTGCGAGGGCTTCCTGCTTGGCCTGCAGTGCCGCCTCGAAGCGGCCCAGCGTGCCCAGCGCCGAGCCCACGGCGTTGAGCGCCCAGGCCAGACTGTGCGGCGCACCGAGCTGCCGCGCGACCGCCAGGGCCTGCTGCGCGAAGTCGAGTGCCTCTTCGTAGCGGCCACGGAACTCGGCGATCCGCGCCAGCGCCCGCAGCGTGCCCTCGCGCGCCGGCGTGGTGGCCGCAGCGCGGTCGTGCTCGAGCACGGCACGGATCAGGCGGTCGCCCAGCTCGACGCTGTTCCAGCCCCAGTAGTAGCCGGTGGCGGCGGCCAGCCGCAAACCCACCTGCGGATCGAGCGGGCCGTCGCAGCACCAGGTGAGCGCCGCGACCAGGTTTTCGTGTTCCTGCTTGAAGCGGCTCATCCACAGGTCCTGCTCGGGCCCGCGCACCTGCGCGTCGGCCTGCTCGGCCAGCGCGATGAAGTGGGCCACGTGCCGGCCGCGCGCGGCCTCACCCTCGCCGCACGCGTTCAAGCGCTCCAGCGCGTACTGACGCACCGTCTCGAGCATGCGGTAGCGGGGCCGGCCGCCCTGCACCTCGCGATCGACCACCAGCAGCGACTTGTCGTGCAGCGCGGTCAACAGAGCCAGCGTCGCGTACTCGTCGGTGGTCTGCGCCACCTCGGCGGCCGATTGCAGCGTCCAGCCGTCGGCGAACACCGACATCTGGCGCAGCATGCGCTGCTCGGCCGTCGACAGCAGCTCGTCGCTCCACTGCATCGCCGCGTGCAGCGTCTGGTGGCGCGGCAAGGCCCGGCTGCCGCCGGTGAGCAACCTGAAGCGGTCGTCGAGCCGGGTGGCGACCTCGCCCAGCGGCAGCATCGTCACGCGCGCGGCCGCCAGCTCGATGGCCAGCGCGATGCCGTCGAGCCGACGACAGATCTCGACGATGGGCGCGGCGTTGTCGGCGCCGACCTCGAAGTCGGGCAGCGCGAGCTGTGCGCGGTCGGCGAAGACGCGCACCGACTCGGCGGCTTGTGCCGCGGGCAGATCTGCCGTCGCGGGCAGCGACAACGAGCGCACGGGATAGATCTGTTCGCCGGCCACGCCCAGGCCCTCGCGGCTGGTGGCGATGATCGTCGTGCGCAAGCTCGCATCCGTCGTCGTGCGGTCGCCGGCCAGCAACGCGTCCACGAGCGCCGCCGCGCCGTCGATGACGTGCTCGCAGTTGTCCAGCACCAGCAGCGTGGGGCTCGCGGCCAGGTGCTCGCGCAGCCGCTCGACGAGCGGCGTGTCGCCCTCTTCGCGCAGGCCGAACACGGCGGCGCAGGTGGACGCGACACGGTCGCCGTCGGTCAGCGGCGCGAGATCGACGAACCACGCACCGCCGGCAAACGCCGCGCGCTGCTGCTGCGCCAGCTGCAAGGCCAGCCGCGTCTTGCCGCAGCCGCCGATGCCGGTGAGCGTCAACAGATGCGCCGCCGGCAGCAGGCGCGCCAGGTCGGCCAACGCCGCCTCGCGGCCGATGAAGCGTGTGCGCGGCGCCGGCAGGTTGTGTCGCGGCAACGCCGGCGCGGCCTGCGGCGTCGACACGGCAGGCGCGCCGGACGGCGCGGCGTCGCGCAGCGCCGTCAGCCGGTAGCCATAGCCGGGCAGCGTGGTGATCGCGCCGGTGCCGAGCAGCTTGCGCAGCGTGCTCACCTGCGTGGCGACGTTGTGCTCCTCCACCACCAGGCCCGGCCACACCAGATCGAGCAGCTCCTGCTTGGTGACCAGCCGCTCGTGGCGCTGGGCCAGCGCGAGCAACACATCGAAGGCGCGGCTGCCCACGGCCACCGCAACGCCCTGCACGCGCAGCACGCGCTCGGCCGGATGCAGCTCGAAGTGGCCGAAGCGCAGCGGCGTGTCCGGGGGCGCGGGGGCGGAAGGTGGCACGCGCCATTCTCACGCTGCGTGGGCGGCGGGTGACGGCCTTCGACCGCGTTTGAAAACCTTTGATGCTGGCTGGAGGACGCGCAGCCGCGCCCTCGCCAAAGTGGGCGCCAGGCGTTCGGCTCCCCTGGCGGGTGCCGGGCGCCGACGCTCACCGACCGCCACCCCCAAACCTGCCTTGAAGGAGCACGCGCCATGTCCCACGTCACCCAGCATTCGACCGATCCCGCCCGCTACGCCAAGTGCGTGGAAGTGTCCAAGCGCATCCGCTGGGACACCGACCGCGACGTCATCCGCGGCCGCGCCTTCGACTTCGGCAGGAGCTTCCTGCCCGACGGCCTGTCGAAGGCGGCACAACTGCCCTTCCTGAACGCCGACGAGAAGCGCCTGTTCTCGCAGGTGCAGGGCCGCACCTACGCCAACATGTTTGCGCTGGTGGAGCGCTTCATCGGCGCCAAGGTGCTGGACCTGAGCCGCGGCCACTGGCTCGGCGACCAGGTGGCGCTGGAAGCGCTGGTGCGCCTGACCGACGAAGAGCTCAAGCACCAGGAGATGTTCCGTCGGCTCGACGCGATGATGGCCCCCGGCATGCCCGCGGGCTACCGCTTCCTGCCGCAGCCCAACGACGTGGCGCAGGCAGTGCTTGCCGCGTCCACCTGGGCCGTGCTGGCGCTGGTGTGCGACATCGAGCTCTTCTCGCAGGCGCACTACCGCAGCAGCATCGAGCCCGAGACGCAGATCGACCCGCTGTGGAAGGATGTCTTCCTGTTCCACTGGAGAGAGGAATCGCAGCACGCCATCCTCGACGAGATGGAGTGGCTGCGCGAGAACGAGAAGATCGACGCCGCGCAGCGCGATCAGGCCGTGAACGAGCTGATCGGCCTGGTCGGCGCGGTGGACGGCATCTGCCAGCTGCAGGCCCAGGCCGACTCCGACTACTTTGCCCAGGTGGCCGGCCGGGCCTTCGATGCCGCCCAGCGCCAGGCCATCCACGCCACGCTGCTCGGCGCGTACCGCTGGCAGTACATCGTCACCGGCGTGCAGGATGCGCGCTTCGGCGAGCTGCTCGGCTCGATGATCAACGCCGAGCAGGGTGCGCGCATCCAGGCGGCGCTGGCGCCGATCGTCGGCGCGGTGCACTGAGCCACCACGCGCCGCCGGCGTCACATCAGGTCAATTGGGGCCGCCTTCGAGTGTCGTCCCCTGTTCGTCGAGTGCCGAGGATGGCGGCACCCGGGTGAAGCCGGCGCGCGCGCTGTCCCAGTGGCCGGGCACCCACTCGTACTGGCCGTTCCTCCAGGTAGTCCGGACTCGGCTCGTGCGATCAGCCGCGCGCCGGTTCGCTGAGAAAGATCTCGACGCGGCGATTCTCGGCACGACCCACGGCGGCGTCGTTGCTCGCGATCGGTTCCGCCTCGCCGCGGCCGTTGACCATGACGCGGCTGGGATCCACACCGTGAGTGCGCAGGTACTCGCGCACCGACGCCGCGCGCTCGAGCGACAGGCGGTTGTTCAGGGTCTCACCGCCGACGTTGTCGGTATGACCGACGATGGTGACGCGCTGGTTCGGGCTCAAGCCTTGCGCGAACTGATCGAGCACCGGGCGCATCTGCGGCTTGATGGCCGAGCTGCCCGAGTCGAACGAGAAGTCGCTCGGCACGGCCACCTTGAGCTGGTTGTCATTCGTGCGCGCGACCTGGATGCCCGTGCCCTGCGTGGCGCGGTTCATCTCGGCGCGCTTGTCCTCCATCCGCTTGCTCCACAGGTTGCCGGCCACGGCGCCGATCGCGCCGCCAACCACCGCCCCTGTGGCCGCATTGCCGCCGGTGACCTTGCCGACGACAGCACCCGTAGCGGCGCCGGCACCGGCGCCAACCGCGGTATGGCGCTGCCGGTCGCTCATCGACTCGCAGCCGGCGAACCCGATCGATGTCGCCGCGAGCGCGAGGATCGCCGAGCGCGAAATCAACACTGACTTGCTCATGGTCTGCCCCTTCCAAGTGGATCGATTGCAGACTGCCCCAACCATGCCGCCGGGTCTATCGTCCAAACGACCATGCCGCTGTCGGATGAGGCCGACGCGCGCTGCAGTAGTTGCTCGTTGCGCGCTTGCGCATGGTGCTACGTCATTCGATCACCTCATCAGCGCTCAGCAGCACGCTCTTCGGGATAGTGATGCCGAGCGCGCGTGCGCCCTTCAGGTTGACGACCAGCTCGAGCTTGGTCCCCTGCTCGAACGCGATCTCACCCGGCTTCGCGCCCCTGAGGATCTTGTCGACGAGCGCCGCGCCGCGGCGGAACAGCGCCGCCCAATCGCCCTGGTACGACGCCAGGCCGCCGGTGTCCAGATAGCCCGCACCGCCCCAGACCGACGGCAGCCGGTGCTTCAGGCACAGCTCGCCGAGCTTCGCGCGCTGGACCCAGACCATCGGGTCGGCGACGAAGACGATGCCGTTCACACGCTCCTTCGCCAGCGCCGCGAAGGCGGCGTCGAAATCGTCCGGGCCGCGTACTGGCACGACACTGACCGCGATGCCAAGTCCGGCCTCCAACCGGGGCACGAGGTTGCCGAGCGTCGGTACTGTCTCGGGGTTGTAAACGACGGCAAAGCGGCGCGCCGCGGGCACGATGTCCTTCAGCAGTTGCAGGCGCTTCTCGATCAGGCCGGCAAACGCTGCCGAGATACCGGTGATGTTGCCACCCGGCCTCGCGATGCTCTCGGCCAGACCCATCTGCACCGGGTCGTCGATCGCCAGGGCGACGATCGGCAGCGTCTTCGTCGCCTTCTTGGCGAGCATCGCCGGGCGCGGACTGGTGGTCACCAGCAGGTCGAGGTCCAGGCGCAACAGTTCGTCGAGCAGCGCGGGCAGGCGCTCGAGCTTGCCTTCGGCCCAGCGGAATTCGATCGGCGCGAGGTTCTGCCCTTCGATCCAGCCCAGCTCGCGCAACCCCTGGCGGAGTGGTTCGACCTGGTAGCGCAGCGTCGCGGGGTCGGGCGTGCTGGCGCTGAGAAAGCCGATGCTGACCTTGCGCGCCGCGGCCTGCGCAACGCTGCGACGCGCCGCAGTGACCAGCGCGATGGCCGTGCTGAAGAGCATTCGCCGCTTCATGGGTGCTCCTTGGCGTGAAAGGCCGCCCGCGTCGCCCCTAGCTCCAGCCCGTAGCGGCGAACACTGCACATTCTGCGTCGTGCCGGCCGCCGCGTGAACAAGCATCGCCTACGATCCAACCCAGGTCGCCGTCCGAGCGCACCGTCCCCGCGACACACCGCGTCCATGCCGCTGCCCACCCCCACCCTGCGCACCGCCCGCCTGCTGTTGCGCCCTTTCACGCCGGCCGATGCCGACGCGATCTACGCGCTGCAGAGCAATCCGCGCGTGCTGCGCTACTGGGACTCACCGCCCTGGAAGGAGCGCGCGCGGGCGGAGCGCTTTCTCGAGGTGTGCAAACAGCTGGAGGCCGAAGGTACCGGCGCTCGGCTGGCCATCGAGCGGGCTGCCGACGGGATGTTCATCGGCTGGTGCTGCCTGATGCAGTGGAACCCGGACCATCGCAGCGCGTCGATGGGCTACTGCCTCGGCGAGGCCGCCTGGGGCCAGGGCTTCGCCACCGAAGCCGCGGGGGCCTTGCTGCAATGGGCGTTCGACACGCTGGACTTGAACCGCATGCACGCCGAGACCGACACACGCAACATCGCATCGAGCCGCGTGCTGGAGAAGCTCGGCTTCCTGCGCGAAGGCACACAGCGCGAAGACTGCATCGTGGACGGCGAGGTGTCGGACACCTGGGTGTATGGGCTGCTCAGGCGGGAGTGGGAGCGGTTGCGCACGGAGCGCCGGCGGGTCTAGCAAGAACCGATTGGCTGCCGCGCTCAATTCCCTCCTGACCGAGACGGTCGCGATGGCCGGCCGAGTCGGTACCCAACGGCAAAGCGCAGCCTGGGCGCGCCCTTGTCATGTGTATATCCATGCTATACACTGTACTCCGGTGATACTTTCATTCGCGCACAAGGGCCTCGAGGCCTTCTTCCTCACCGGCAAGAAGGCGGGGATTCAACCGGCGCACGCGGCCAAGCTGCGACGTCAGTTGGCGCAGCTCGATCAGGCTGCGGCACCCCAAGACATGAACCTGCCGGGTTGGCGGTTGCATCCCCTGACCGGCAACCTGGCAGGTCATTGGTCCGTGTGGGTGAATGGGAACTGGCGTCTCACGTTCCGATTCGAAGACGGTGACGCGCTGCTCGTCGACTACCGCGACTACCACTGAGGACAACCCATCATGACCCGCATGCACAACCCCCCGCACCCCGGCCAGACGCTGCGCGACGACGTGCTGCCGGCGCTGGAACTTACGGTCACGCAGGCCGCCGAAGCGCTGGGTATCACCCGCGTGGCCCTGTCACGTGTACTCAACGGACGCGCCGCCATCTCCCCGGAGATGGCGCTGCGCATCGAGCGCTGGTTGGGCGCTGAGCACGGCGGCCGTGCCCAGGTCTGGCTTGGCATGCAGGCCGCGCACGACTTGTGGCACGCCAAGAAGGCCGCTGCGCCCGTGTTGAAGCGCATCAAGCCGCTTCAACTTGCCGTCTGACCCTGCTGAACTGAGCGGTCTCGGCGACCGCGGCCTACCCACCCGCCCGAAAATCCTTGCCCTCCAGCGCCCGCGACACCGCATAACCGATCACCAGGCCCCAGAACGGCGCGCCGATGTTGAAGATGGGCACGTCGGCCACGGTAATGAGAAAGGTGACGAGCGCGCCGAGCGTGAAGCGGTCGCGGAACGAGACGTTGAACGCCGTCTGCAGCACGCGCAGCATGGCCAGGCCGGCGAGCGCGGCGATGAACGCGGGTGGCGTGGCGAGCATCAGCCGCGTGAACACCGGCGCGAACAGGCCGAACGCCAGCGCGAACACGCCCACCGCCAGGCCGGCGGCGTAGTGCCGGTGCCGCTCGCCGGAGCTGGAGATGATGGCGTTCACCGGGCCGGTGAGGCAGGTGGACACCGTGCCGACCATGGCAGCGAGCATCGAGCCCGCGCCGCAGGCCACCGTGATGGCATTGACGGGCGGCTGGTGCCCGGCCGCATTGAGCACCGCCACGCCCTGGCCGTTCTGCACCACGAGCACGGTGATGGCCAGCGGCACCACCAGCTCCACCATCGCGCGCCACGAGAACTCGGGCGCGTACAGGTTAGGCTGGGCCAGCAGCTGCAGCGCCGCGCCGCTGGGCTGGAACTTGCCGAGCAGCGCGATCGCCACCGCGCCCACCAGCAGTGCGCCGATCAGCGGCGGCAGCCGGCGCGCCCAGGTGGGCGAGGCGCTCAGCGCGACGAAGGCGCCCACCATCGGCGCGGCGATCCAGACGTCGTCGCGCACCGCGAACACCAGGCCCAGGCCGAAACGCAGGAACACACCCGCCACCATGCCCATCACGATGGGCATCGGCACCGCCTGCATGGCGCGCCGCACCCAGCCCGACAGGCCCAACACCAACATCAGCAGACCGGTGGCGATGAAGGCGCCCACCACCTCGGCCCAGCGCAGGTGGCCGAGCGCCGGGCCCACCAGCACCGTGCCGGGAATCGTCCAGAAGAACACCAGCGGCTGCCGATACAGCGTGCAGAAGAGCAGCGTGATCAGCCCGTTGATGAAGAACGCGCCGAAGATCCACGACGACAGATCGGCCTCGCTCAGGCCCCCGCGCGCACCGACGGCCAGGATGATCGCCACCGGCCCCGAGGCGGCAAAGATGAAGCCGATGAGCGCGTTGGCCAGGTAGGGCCCACCGGCATCGGCGACCATCTGGCGCAGACCGGGCAGCGGTCTGTGGGCGGGCTCGAGGGGCATGGAGGCTCTGGCGGGCGATGACGACCGGGGCGATTGTGCCGAACGCGCACACGGCCATCGCCACCGCGAGGCGGCGAAACAAGTGCCAACCCCACACTCAGCGCGCGGGCCGCCGGGTTCCCGCAGAATCGTCGGTGTGCCTCGTTCGGACAGGAGCACCCCATGGCCGGCAGCGACCCCGAAGGCAAGCGCCTTCCCATCAAGCTCGACAGCACGTCGAATGGCGAATTCGCGCCGGTGCCGCTGTGGCCGGCAAACCTGCAGGCCAACCGCCTCGCGCACGAGGCCGCGGCGGTGAATGCGAGGCGGCTGGGCCACTCCAAGCGGGCGTTCCTCACCTCGGCCTGCGGCGCGGCCAGCACGCTGCTGGCCTTCAACGCGGCCAACGCCGCCGCCGGCAGGACCGGCGGCTTCTTCGACCTGCCGAAAGAAGCCGCGCTGGACTTGCAGCTCGCCCGCGCGCAGGTAGGGCCGGCAAAGCAGGAGTTCATCCTCGACGTGCAGGGCCACTTCATCGACACGCCCAAGGGCAACGCGAAGAACGCCGACGTGTTCGTCAAGGACGTGTTCATGGACAGCGACACCGACGTGATGGTGCTGTCGTTCGTGCCCTCCACCCGCGACGCCGAGCCGGTGACGATCCAGGCCGCCGACCAGGTGCGCCGGCTGGTCGACAAGCTCGAAGGCACGCACCGGCTGCTGCTGCACGGCCGCGTCAACCCCAACCAGCCCGGCGACCTGGAGGGCATGGACGAGCTGCAGCAAAAGTGGGGCGTGAGCGCCTGGAAGACCTACACGCAATACGGCCCCAACGGCAAAGGCTACTTTCTGCACGACGACGTCGGCATTCGCTTCATCGAAAAGGCGCGCACCCTCGGCGTGAAGAACATCTGCATCCACAAGGGGCTGCCCTTCGGCAGCCGCTCGTACGAGCACAGCCAGTGCAGCGACATCGGCGTCGTGGCCAGGCGCTACCCCGACGTGAACTTCCTCATCTATCACTCGGGCTTCGTCAGCACGGTGACCGAGAAGGCCTATGACGCCAGCGGCAAGAGCGACGGCATCGACACGCTGATCACCTCGCTGCAGAAGCACGAGGTCAAGCCCGACAGCAATGTGTACGCGGAGCTGGGCAGCACCTGGCGCTTCCTGATGCGCGACCCCGAACAGGCGGCGCACGCGCTGGGCAAGCTGATCGTGGCGTGCGGCGAGAACAACGTGCTGTGGGGCACCGACTCCATCTGGTACGGCTCACCGCAAGACCAGATCCAGGCCTTCCGCACCTTCCAGATCGCCGCGCCATTGCGCGAGCGGCACGGGTACCCCGAGATCACGCCCGCGTTGCGGGCCAAGGTCTTCGGCCTCAACGCCGCCAAGGTGTACGGCCTCACCCCCACGGAGGTGAAGCGGTACACCGTACGCGACGCGGTGGCGCACCAGCGCGCCGCCTACCTCGAGCATCCCGATCCGCACTTCAAGACCTATGGGCCGAAGACGCGGCGCGAGTTCCTGAGCGCGTTTCGCGGCGCTGGCTGACGGCCTGGGCTACCGAACGCCGCGCCCGATGAGCCGTTGGCGCAACTCGGTCAGTTGGCGGCCCACTTCGGAATCGAGGCCGAGTCCCGCTGCATCGAGCATATGCGCGGCGTCGGTGAGCTTCTGTTGACTTGCCACCGGATCGCCCGCTGCGGCTTCCGCCCGCGCCCAGTCGCACAGCAGCGACACGTGGGCGGGGGCGGCACCGAGGTCGCGCAACAGCACGTCTCCCATTGCCAGTGCCGAGCGCGCCTCGTCGAAGCGCCCGCGCCTTGCCAGTAGCTCGCCGAGCGTGCCGAGCATCACGCCTTCCTGGTGGCGATTGCCCACCGCGCGGTGCAGGGCAAGTGCCTGCTCGGCGTGCGCTATGGCGTCGTCGTCGCTGCCCTGGTCACGCAGCAGCATCGCGAGATAACCCAAGACGGACCCTTCGAAACGACGGTCGCCGACCTCACGCGCGCCGACGAGCGCCGCAACGAGGTGTGCCCGCGCCTCCTCGTATTGCGCAAGGTCGCGGCACAGGAGCCCCAGGTTCGCCATGACGATGCCCTCGTCGCGTCGATTGCCGACTTCGCGATCGATCGCGAGCGCGTGTTCGTAGTGCGCCTTTGCTTCCTCGAAGTTCCCGCAATCGCGGCACACGTTGCCGAGGTTGCTGCTGTCGATGCCTTCGATGTAGCGGTTGCCGATCTCGCGATGCACAGCGAGAGCCTGCTCGAAGTGCGTCCTTGCCTCGCGAAGCCGGCCCTGCTCCGCGTGGATGATGCCGAGATTGCCGAGAGCATGTCCTTCGACTCGCCGGTATCCGACTTCGCGCGTGATGGCCAGTGCCCGCTCCTGCAGCACACGCGCCTCGTCGATGCGTCCCTGGTCGCGGCGGAGGTTGCCGAGCGCAAGCAGCGCAAACGCCTCGCGGTCGCGATTGCCGAGCGCGCGGTACAGCGTCAGGGCTTCCTCGAAGGCAGCGCCCGAGTCGTCGCCACGTCCGGCGCGGCGCAGCCCCATCGCGCGCGCCACGAGAGCCCGCGCCCGCGATGGCGAGTCCAGCCCTTGCATCGCGAGTACCGTCGCTCCCAATGACACCACGAGCGAGTAAGGTCCGATGAGTTCGATGATGTCGCAGGCCACGCGCAACGTTGCGGCGGCGACTGCGCCGTCGCCGCGGCCTGCCGCCCTGCGGCAGCCGCGGTATCGCCGGGACCTTCCCTTCGCGTATCGCGTTGATCGCGTGCGCC
>CALMQI010000237.1 GCA_937871935.1 uncultured Burkholderiales bacterium | reverse complement strand
AACCTGCGGCACGATGAACTGGAACCGGTGTTCAATGCGGCAGCACTGTCGGGCGGCACGGTGGCGCACCCGCAGGGTGAGATGCTGGCATGGCTGTGGCAGTTTGCCGGAAGCAGGCTGGTGGCGCGCAAGGGTGATGCCGTGGTGGCCACGTTCCTCACGGATCCATTCGTGGTCGACCTCGAGGCCGTGGGGTCGGGCGAGGGTGTTTCGCGCGCGTTCGGGCTCGTGCTCGCCAGCGCCAGTCCGGCACACGGCAGCGTGCGTCTGGGGCTCCAGTTGGCCCGCGCCGGTGAGGCACTCGCCGAGGTGTTCGACATCCGTGGCGCACGCGTGCGCACGCTGGTGCGGGGTGTGCAGCCCGCGGGCCGGCACGAGTTGGTCTGGGACGGACGGCGCGACGACGGCGGAGTGAGCCCGGCCGGGCTCTACCTGGTGCGCGCGCGCAGCGGCGGCGAGACGCGCACCCTGAGAGTCGCAATGCTGCGTTGAGCAGGCCCCGGCGCGTGCTGGGCGGGCCTGTGAACGCGCCCCGACGGGGGATGTAACTCCGCCGCGCATCAGTGCTTGACGCGGCCGCTCCGGACGCCAACACTCACGGTGCCGGGCCCTTCCGTGGTCCCCGCGCCCCATGCGTCTGCATCCCCAGCGCCGATTCCGGCGTATCGCGTGGACACCATCCCGGAGGCGTGGCCGCGCCGATGACCGACAGTTCCCACTTACTGGCGACCGTGAATCTCGTGCTGGGCGGGCTCGTGTTCCTGCTCGGCTTCGTGATCCTGCGCGAGAACCCACGGCAGCGCCTGAACCGAGTCGTGTCGCTGATGCTGTTCTTCGGCGGCTTCGGCGCGGTGCTCGCGGCTTTGTCGCTGCTGGTGCCCGGCAAGACCGGTGCGCCGGGACTGCAGACCAACGTCGCCTACGTCTGGGAACTGTTCTTCCCGACCGCATTCCTGCTCGCCAGCATCTTCCCGGAGGAGCGCGCGTTCGCGCGGCCGTTCACGCTGCCGGGCGGCATGCGCACTCCGAGTTTCGTGCTCACGGTGTACGCCCCGCACGCCTTCCACTTCCTGCTCGTGGTGGCGGTGTCATTCATGCCGGCCGCGCACAGTGGCCCAGCCGGCACCGGCATCGTGCACTCGTCGCCGGCCTACGGCCTGGACGACTTCAACTCCTGCGTCGCGCACGGGCTCAAGGTCGACGACATCCTGAATCCGGTGCAGGGCAACGGCCGTTATGCCGCTGACTTTCCGCTCTTCGGTGGGCAGGACATCTGGAAGGCCGTGCCGGTGATCATCGAGGCGCTGAAGAAGGCCGACCGCCTGTTCGCCACCGACACGCTGTTGCACAGCTATCCGCACTGCTGGCGCCACAAGACGCCGGTGATCTACCGCGCCGCCGCGCAGTGGTTCGTGCGCATGGACGACGGCGACGGCATCTTCACCAAGGACAAGGCGGGCAAGACGCTGCGCCAGCTGGCGCTCGACGCGATCGACGCGACCGGTTTCTACCCCGAGAACGGCCGCGCGCGCCTGCGCGACATGATCGCCAACCGGCCCGACTGGTGCATCAGCCGGCAACGCAGCTGGGGCGTGCCGCTGCCGTTCTTCCTGCACAAGGACACCGGCGAACCGCATCCGCGCACGATGGCGATCCTCGATCAGGCGGCCGACATCGTCGAGAAGGGCGGCATCGAGGCCTGGAGCCGCGTCACGACCGAGCAGATCCTGGGGCCCGAGGACGCAGCGCACTACACCAAGAGCAGCGACATCCTGGAGGTGTGGTTCGACTCGGGCACCACGTTCTGGCACGTGCTGCGCGGCACCCACGCCACCAGCGACGGCCGGCCCACGCACCACGAGAGCGGCCCCGAGGCCGATCTCTACCTCGAAGGCCACGACCAGCACCGCGGCTGGTTCCACAGCTCGCTGCTGCTGGCCTGCGCGATCTTCGACCGCGCGCCGTACCGCGGCCTGCTGACGCACGGCTTCACCGTCGACAGCCAGGGCCGCAAGATGAGCAAGAGCCTGGGCAACGGCATCGAGCCGCAGGTGGTGAGCAACAAGCTCGGCGCCGAGATCCTGCGGCTGTGGGTGGCGGCCAGCGACTACTCGGGCGACATCGCCGGTGACGACAAGGTGCTCGCGCGCATCGTCGACGCCTACCGCCGCATCCGCAACACGCTGCGTTTTCTGCTGGCCAACACCAGCGACTTCGATCCCGGGACCGACGCAGTGCCGAACGCGCAGCTGCTCGAGATCGACCGCTGGGCGCTGGCCCGGGCCGCCGAGGTGCAGGCCGAGTTCGTCGGCGCGTTCGACGATGCGCGCGGCGTCTTCGACGGCGGCCACTACAAGGTCTACGAGTTTCACCCGGTGGTGGCCAAGCTGCAGCTCTTCTGCTCCGAGGACTTGGGCGCGTTCTACCTCGACGTGCTGAAGGACCGCCTGTACACCACGGCGCCCAAGTCGCTGGCGCGCCGTTCGGCGCAGACTGCGCTGTGGCAGATCACGCATGCGATGCTGCGCTGGATGGCGCCCTTCCTGAGTTTCACCGCAGAAGAGGCGTGGAAGGTGCTGGGGGGTGATGACTCGATCTTCACCGAGATCTACTGGAAGTTCGACGCGCCTACCGATGGAAGTGATGGCGCCCTGCTCACCAAGTGGGCCCGCATCCGCGAGATCCGCGTCGCCGCCAACAAGGCGATCGAGGACCTGCGCACCGCCGGCCAGGTGGGCTCGTCGCTGCAGGCCACGCTGGCGCTGCATGTGCCGGCGGTCGACCGGGCTCTGCTCGACACGCTGGGCGACGCACTGAAGTTCGTCTTCATCACCTCGGCCGCCACGCTGACCGATAGCGAGGCGCTGCGCATCGAGGTGGCGCCCAGCGCGGCGCCGAAGTGCGAGCGCTGCTGGCACTACCGCGACGACGTCGGCGCCGACCCGGCGCACCCGACGATCTGCGGGCGCTGCGTCAGCAACCTGCACGGCGCGGGCGAAGCCCGTACCGTGGCCTGACCGTGGTGTCGCGCAGCGGTGGCGCCCGCCTCGCGCTGTGGCTCGGCCTGGCGCTGCTGGTCATCGTGCTCGACCAGATCACGAAGACGCTGATCGTCGACCAGTTCATGCTGCACGAGACGCGCCCGATCACCTCGTTCTTCAACCTCGTGCGCGCGCACAACAGCGGCGCTGCGTTCTCGTTCCTCGCCAGCGCTGCCGGTTGGCAGCGCTGGTTCTTCACCGTGCTCGGCCTCGCGGCCTCGGTGTTCATCGTCTGGATGCTGCGCCGGCACCCGGAGCAGACGCTGTTCTGCATCGCGATCAGCCTGATCCTCGGCGGTGCGCTCGGCAACGTGATCGACCGCGTGCTGCACGGCCATGTGGTCGACTTTCTCGACTTTCACTGGTCGTTCCTGTCGCCGCTGTTCCCGGGCGGGCATTTCCCGGCCTTCAACGTGGCCGACAGCGCGATCACCGCCGGCGCCGTCGGCCTGATCGTCGACGAACTGCGGCGCGTGCGACGGACCTGAAGTCCCGCAGGCTGCTTCGGGAATGCCGCATGGTGCGGCGACCCGGTCTGCGCGACACTGCACCTCGATGACCGATGAATCCGCCGCCGCCGCACCGCCACTGTTCAGCACGCAGCTCAACCGGCTGGAGCTGGGCGCGCCGCTGCGCTGGCTGGCACTGGGTTGGCGCGACTTCACGCGCTGCCCGCTGATCGGTCTGTTCTACGGCGCCTGTTTCGTCGGCATGGGCTGGGCGTTGGTCACCGTGTTCCAGCAGGCACCGGCCTATGTGCTGGCGCTGTCGGCCGGCTTCCTGCTCGTCGGCCCCTTCCTCGCGCTCGGGCTGTATCAGGCCAGCCACCGCCTCGAGCAGGGCCAGAAGCCGCAGCTGATGGACTCTGCCATGGCCTGGCGCAACCGCCTGTCCACGATGGGCGTGTTCGGTGTCGTGCTGCTCGTGCTCGAGATGCTCTGGGCGCGCGCGTCGCTGGTCGTGTTTGCCTTGAGCTTCGACGGCATGCCGGACTTCAAGGGCTCGCTGCTCGCGTTGTTCGACCCCAAGAACACCGACTTCATCATCGCCTGGGTGATCGTCGGCGGCATCTTCGCCGGGCTGATCTTCGCTGTCAGCGTGGTCTCGATTCCGATGATGCTCGACCGGTCGAGCGACGCCATCACCGCCGGCCTCACCAGCATGCGCCTCGTGCTCACGCAGTCGGGCGTGATGATCCTCTGGGGCGCGCTGCTCACCACGCTGGTCGTGCTGGCGATGCTGCCGTGGTTTCTCGGCCTGCTGGTCGTCGGCCCGGTGCTCGGCCATGCCACCTGGCATGCCTATCGGCAGGCCGTGGTGCCCGAGCCCGGCAAGGCGCAGGCCTGAAGTCGCGCGGCGCAGGACGCCGCCGTTTCATCACCTTGCAAGTGGCCTTTGACGGCGCGCGACAATGCGCGTCCTCATCGACACGAGCGCATCGCCTGCCCATGACTTCGCCCTGGATCCGCCGCCTCTTCATCGCGTTCGGGGTGCTGGTGCTGCTGATCGTGGTGGCGGCCGGCGTGCTGATCGCCACCTTCGACGCCAACCGCTACAAGCAGCTGGCGATCGACTGGATGAAGACCGAGCGCCAGCGCACGTTGGTCATCGAGGGGCCGATCGAGTTGTCGGTGTTTCCACGTCTCGCCGTGAAGATCAGCAAGGCGCGGCTGTCGGAGCACCGGCGTGCCGACGAGTTTGCCGCCGTCGACGAGCTGTCGCTCGCCGTCGAGACGCTGCCGCTGTTGCGCAAACAGCTGGTGATCGACCGCGTGAGCGCGCGTGGCGTGCGTGCGGTGTACGTGCGCGATGCCAAGGGCGCGCGCAACATCGACGACCTGGTCGGCGCGGCGGCTACAGCCGAGGCGCAGCCCAAGCCCGCCGAGCCACCCGCGGCCGGACAGCCGCTGCGTTTCGACATCAGCGCGATCACGCTCGACGACGTGCGCCTGCGCCTGCGCGACGCGATGGCGCCGCTGGAGGGCGAAGTGATCGTGCAGTCGCTCAAGACCGGCCGCCTGGCCAATCGCGGCGAGACACCGATCACCGTGCGCGCGAGCGTGCAGCTGGCCAAGCCCGAGGCCTTGGCACTGGCGCTCGACGGCAGCACGACGCTGGCGCTGGACCTCGACAAGAACGCCGTCGCATTGAGCGCGATGAAGCTCGCCGCGCAGGTGGACGGCGCCGGCTTCAAGGCGCTGTCGCTCGGCGTCGAAGGCGCCCTTGCCTGGGACGGCAGCGCCGTGCGCGCGCAGGGCCTGCAGCTCGCGGTCAAAGGCGGCTCGCGTGGCGCGCTGGTGCTGGCACCGTCGTCGCTCGGCGTCAAGCAGCTGCTGTTCAGCACCGCCGGCCAGAAGCTCGAGCTCGAGTCGCTGAAGCTCGCGCTGGCCGGCCGCCAGGGCGCCGACATGCCGTTCGAGCTGGCGCTCGACTGGCCGCAACTCGCGGTCGACGCCAAGTCGCTGAAGGGCAGCGCGCTGAGTGGACAGGTGAAGGTGAGCGGCCCCACCACCTTGGCCGGCCAGTTCCAGTCCGGTGCGCCGAGCGGCCAGTTCGACGCGCTGCGGCTGCCCGGCGTGTCGATGTCGCTGCAGGGCCAGATGCAGCAGCGCAAGGTCGACGGTACGCTGAAGTCCGATGTGCTGCTCAACGCCGGCAAAGGTGCCGTCGCGCTCGATCACATCGACCTGCGCGCCGCGCTGGCCGATCCGGGCCTGCAACCGCTGCAGCTGGTCGTGCGCGGCAGCGCGCAGGCCGATGCCAAGGCGGCGCAGTGGAAGCTCGACGGTGCGTTGAACACCAACAAGTTCGACAGCAGCGGCCAGGCCGCGCTGGGCGGCGCGGTGCCGACCGTCAAGGCGGTGGCCCGCTTCGACAGCCTGGACCTGAACAAGGTGCTCGCGCCCGCCACCGCGGCGTCGGCGCCGTCAGGGCCGGCCGCGGCCGACGCGCCGGTGGTGCTCGACGGGCTGAACGCGCTGAACGGACAGTTCAACCTGAGCGCCGCCTCGTTCGCGTTCCGCCAGTACAAGGTGGCCGACGTGAAGATCGACGCGACGCTCGACAACGGCACACTGCGCATCCAGCGCCTGGCCGGACGCGCGTGGAACGGCAGCATCGATGCCAGCGGCACGGCGGAGGCCAAGAGCAAGCGCATCGCAGTCAAGCTGGCAGCCGACAACGTGAACGTCAACGCGCTGCTGAAAGACGTGGCGGGCAAGGACTTGCTCGACGGCACCGGCCGCGTGACGGCCGACGTGACGACCAGTGGTGCCACCGTCGGCGCGCTGCGCAGCAACCTGGCGGGCACCACCGCGCTGCAGCTGCGCAACGGCGCCGTCAAGGGCTTCAACCTCGCGCAGTCACTGCGCCAGGCCAAGGCCGCGTTGTCGATGAAGCAGGACGCGGTGAGCAAGGCGCGCACCACCGAGAAGACCGACTTCTCCGAGATGACCGCCAGCGCGCGCATCGCCGGTGGCGTGGCGCAGAGCGACGACCTCGACGTGAAGAGCCCGTTCCTGCGCATCGGCGGCGCCGGCCGCTTCGACATCGGCCGCGGCACCATGGACTACACCGCGCGCGCGACGGTCGTCGACACCACCAAGGGCCAGGAGGGCGCCGAGCTCGCCGCGCTGAAGGGCGTGACGGTGCCGGTGCAGCTGGCCGGGCCCTTCGAGGCGATCGACTGGAAGATCCAGTGGTCCGGCGTGGCCGCCGCGGCGGTACAGGCGCAGGTGAAGGAAAAACTCGCCGAGAAGCTGGGCGCCAAGCTGGGCATCGCCGCGCCGAAGGCCGACGCGACGGCCAGCGCGCCGGCGCAGGATCCGAAGGCGCAGTTGCGCGACAAGCTCAAGGGCTTGCTGAAGAAATAGGCCGTCGCGGCAGTGTGATGCTCGAGTGGCCGTTTGCGGCCATCAACGGTCGATCGCCGCCCGCTGTGTGCGCCTTTGTTAGACCAAGAGTGCAAGGCTGTGGGCGGGCACGCCCTGGCGCTCAACCGCCGGCATCCCGGCCCTGCGGGCCGGGACTTCCTGCGATGCTCGCCCACAGCCTTGCCGGCCGCACCGAGTGGGGTGACGAAGCTTCCGGCCGCGCAGGCTGCTTTCTCGGCACGCACCCGCACTGCAATCGCGGCAGGCGGTACCCGGCCGGGGCGATTTGTGGGTCGGCGAGGAGCGCAGCGGCGAGGTCGGCGCGCGCAGCGCGCATCCACTTCTGACTCGCCGACGATGGTTGAGCGCAGCGGCCGCAGGCCGCGTAGCGAGTTCGGCGGCGCGACCTCGGCGCGAGCATCGCAGCGCAGTGCTCGCCGCAGGCGAGCACCGACCCAGTATGAGCCCCGGCCGGGTACCGCCTGGCGCGATGCGCCGTACTAGAAGCGGTCGCCCGCGAAAGGCAGCAACGGGCCGTGAACGGACTCTGCCGCCAGTGCCGGCGGGCAGCGGAACGACGCACACCCTTACCCCGTATTTCGCAACCCAGCCGCGATCCCGTTGATCGAGATGTGGATGCCGCGCTGCACGCGCTCGTTGATCGGCTCACCCTCGCGGCGCGCGCGGTAGCGGCGCATCAGTTCGACCTGCAGGTGGCTCAGCGGGTCGAGGTACGGAAAGCGGTGCTCGATCGAGCGCGCCAGGCTCGGGTTGGTGGCCAGGCGCTGCGGCTCGCCGGTGATCAGCGACAACATCTCGCCGGCACGCTGCCACTCGGCCTGGATGGCGGCAAAGACCCGCCGGCCGAGGCGGCGGTCCTCGACCAGCTCGACATAACGCGCGGCGACCGCGAGGTCGGTCTTGGCGAGCACCATGTCCAGGTTGGACAGCAGCGTGCGAAAGAACGGCCACTGGCGCACCATGCGCTGCAGCAGCGCGAGCCGCTTCGCACGCAGGGCTGCGTCGTCACCGAGAAACTGCGCGATGCCGGAGCCGAAGCCGTACCAGCCCGGCAGCGCCACGCGGCACTGGCCCCAGCTGAAGCCCCACGGGATCGCGCGCAGGTCCTCGATCGCGCGCGTGGCCTTGCGTGAGGCCGGCCGCGAGCCGATGTTGAGCTCGGCGATCTCGCGAATCGGCGTGGCGGCAAAGAAGTAGTCGGTGAAGCCCGGCGTCTCGTAGACCAGCGCGCGATACGCCGCCATGCTGGCGCGCGAGATGGCCTCGGCCGCGTCGAGGAACGCGGGCGGCGCGGCCCGCGTGGGATGCAGCAGCGTGGCCTCCAGCGTGGCGGCCACCAGCGTCTCCAGGTTGCGCAGGCCGATCTCGGGGTGGGCGTACTTGGACGCGATCACCTCGCCCTGCTCGGTGAGGCGGATCTGCCCCTTCACCGTGCCCGGCGGCTGCGCCAGGATCGCCTCGTAGCTCGGCCCGCCGCCGCGGCCCACGGTACCGCCGCGGCCGTGGAACAGGCGCAGCGCCAGGCCGTGGCGGCGCTGCAGTTCGTCGAACAGCGCGACCAGCGCGACCTCGGCGCGGTAGAGCTCCCAGTTGCTGGTGAAGAAGCCGCCGTCCTTGTTGCTGTCGCTGTAGCCGAGCATGATGTCCTGCTCGGCGCCGCTGGCCTTCACCATCGCCGCGATGCCCGGTAGCGCGTAGAACGCCCGCATGATCGGCGCCGCCTGGCGCAGGTCACCGATGGTCTCGAACAACGGCACCACGATCAGCGCGCTCGTCATCGCGTCGCCCAGCGTGCCGCGCGCCAGGCCCACCTCCTTGAGCAGCAGCAGCACCTCCAGCAGGTCACTCACCGCCTCGGTGTGCGAGATGATGTAGTGGCGCAGCGCGTGGCGGCCATAGGTAGCGCGCAGCTCGCACGCGGCCTCGAAGATCGCCAGCTCACCGGTCGCCAGCTCGCTGTAGGCATGGCCCACCACACGCAGCGGCCGCGCATCGTCGAGCAGGCGCTGCAGCAGCGTGCAGCGCTCGGCCTCGTCGAGCGCCGCGTAGGCGGGCTCGATGCGCGCGACGCGCAGCAGCTCGTCGATCACGGCCAGATGCTGGTCGGAGCTCTGCCGCAGGTCCAGCGTGGCGAGGTGCAAGCCGAACACCTCGACGGCGCGCATCAGCGGGGCCAGCCGTGGCGCGATCAGCGCGTCGGCGTGGTGGTGGCGCAGCGACGCCTCGATGATGCGCAGGTCGGCGAGGAACTGCTCGGCGGTGTCGTATGGCTGCTGCGGTGCCACCGCGTGGCGCAGCGCCTCGGTGCCGGTCAGTGCCTGCAACGTGGCGGCCAGCCGGGCATACAGGCCGGTCAGCGCCCGGCGGTAGGGCTCGTCCTCGCGGTGCGGGTTACGGTCGGGTGAGCGCGACGCGAGCTCCTGCATGTCGTGCGTCACCGGCGCCAGCATCTGCGAGATCGACAGCTCGGCGCCGAGCTGATGCACCTCGGTCAGGTAGAAGCGCAGCGCCACCTCGCTCTGCCGCGCCAGCGCCATGCGCAGCGTCTGCGCGGTGACGTTGGGGTTGCCGTCGCGGTCGCCGCCGATCCAATGGCCCATGCGGAAAAAGGTCGCGATCGCGTGGCCGGGCAGCGCCCGCTCGATCTCGCTGTACAGCCGCGGGATCTGCCGCAGAAAGGTGCTGTGGTAGTACGACAGCGCGTTCTCGATCTCGTCGGCCACCGTCAGCTTGTTGGTGCGCAGCATGCGCGTCTGCCACAGCTGCGTCACGCGGGCGCGGATCAGCGCTTCGTTGTCGGCGCGCTCGCGTTCGGTGCCCAGCGCGTCGCGCTCACCGACGAGGTGCGCGATGGCGTGCTCGGCATCGAGGATGCTCTTGCGCTGCACCTCGGTGGGGTGCGCGGTCAGCACCGGCGAGATGTGGGCGTGCGCCAACGCCTGCGCGATGTCGGCCGCCCGCACGTCGGCACGCGCCAGCCGCTCCAGGCTCATCTCCAGCGAGCCGGGGTGGCGGTGGCCGGCGCGCTCGTGGATGCGGCGGCGCCGCACGTGATGCTGGTCCTCGGCGATGTTGGCCAGGTGGCTGAAGTAGCTGAACGCGCGGATCACGCTCACCGTCTGCTCGGTCGACAGGTCCTTCAGCAGCCGCGTCAGCGCCTGGCCGGCACTCTGCTCACGCTTGAGCCGGTAACCCACCGACAGGCGGCGGATGCGCTCGATCAGCTCGTAGGCGTCGCGGCCCTCCTGCTCGCGGATCACGTCGCCGAGGATGCGGCCGAGCAGCCGGATGTCGTCGACGAGCGGGGCGTTCTTGGCAGCGGCGTCGTCGGTACGGCGGGCTCGGGGCATCGCGGGTTTGGTGGCGGTTCGGGGCCGGGGGTCGCGCTGTGCGACGAGCCGGTCGATGCAATATACAGGCCAGCCACGCACCGCTTCGGCCACACCGGTCGGTGCGAGCCGGCGCCCTGCGCGTCAGCCGACAATCGCATCGCCTTTCGCGCGGGGTGCGGGGCGTCGGATCATCGAAGGAACATCATGCAGTGGCCGTTTTTTCGCTGGTTCGCGCCGCGCAGGCTTGCGCTCATCTGGATCTGCTGCGCCGCGCTGCAGCCAGCGGCCGCGGCCGAACCGGTGCCCTGGCCGACGGCCGACTGGCTCACATCGACGCCCGAGGCACAGGGCCTGTCGTCGGGCGCGCTGGCCGATCTGGTCGATTTCGGTGCGACGCAGGGGATGGACAGCCTGCTGGTCGTCCGCCACGGGCGCATCGTGGTCGAGGCGTACTACGCGCCGTTCCGGCCGGGGCTCAAGCATGTCGTGAACTCCGTGACCAAGGCCGTCGTCGGCACGCTGGCCGGCATCGCGTTCCAGCAGGGCGCGCTCGGCCCGCTCGACCAGTCGGTCATCGACCTGTTCCCCGAACGCCGGATGGCCGACGCCGACGCCCACAAGATGGCGATGACGCTCGAACACCTGCTCGACTCGACATCGGGCCTCGACTGGCGCGAACCCTTGAGCAACGCGCCGCCCGAGACCATGCTGCAGATGGAGCGCAGTCGCGACTGGGTCGGCTTCGTCCTCGATCGGTCGATGGCGCAGGCGCCGGGCGCGGCGTTTCACTACAACAGCGGCACCTGGCATCTGCTGTCGGCGATCCTGACGAAAAAGACCGGTGCCTCTACGCTGGACTACGCCAAGCGCAGGCTCTTTGCCCCGCTCGGCATCACCGATGTCACCTGGCGCCAGGACCCGCAAGGCATCACCGTCGGCGGCTACGGCCTCTTCATGCGCCCGCGCGACATGGCGAAGATCGGCTACCTCCACCTGCACGGCGGCCGCTGGGACGGGCAACAACTGCTGCCGGCGAGCTGGGTCGACAAGGTGCCCCATGCGTCGGTCGACATGCGCCTGGGCACCGCGCCGAGCCTGCGCTACGCGAACGGCTGGTGGGTCGTGCCGGACAAGCGCGCCTATCTGGGTGTCGGCTTCCTGAACCAGCTGATCATCGTGCTGCCGGATGTGAACATGGTCGCGGTGGTCACCGGACACCGGCGCAGCCCCTTCGTGCCGTTGATCGATAGACTGACCGCCGCGGCCCGATCCGCCAGCGCGCTGCCTGCCGATGCGGCGGCCGTGGCGCACCTTGCCGCGCGCATCCAGGACGCTGCGCGCGACAAGCCCACCGAGGTCGGGCCGGCGTCGCCCATGGCGGCGACGGTCTCCGGCAAGTCGTACCGGTTCGGACCCAACCCCTTCGGGCTGCGCTCGCTGAAGCTCGACCTCACGCCCGCGACGGCCGGCTACGAAGTGGTTCTCGACCGCAGCAGGGCGCGGCTGCCCGACGCGCGTGTCAGCGGACCGCTCGGACTCGAGGGCACTTTTCGGATCAACGAGAACAACTCGGGTCCGCTGTGGGCCGTGAAGGGGCGCTGGCTGGCCGACAACCGATTCCAGATCGTGATGCAGTCGTTGCTCGAGGGTGTCGTGACGGCGTCGACCCTGACGTTCCGGGGCAGCGACCAGGTCGACGTGGAGATCGAGGACAACCGCGGCGCACGCGGTCGCTTCCGGGGCGAGGCGAAGGACTGATCAGAGGTCGCGCCGCGCCTTGCCCGCCGCACCGCGCTTCAACGGCTCGGCCAGCGCCTGCACCACGAGCGCCCTCAGCCAGCGGTGGCCGGGGTCGTTGTGCACGCGCCAGGCCCAGTGCAGCGCGATGGTGAACGGCGGCAGTCCGAGATCGGCCTCGATCACCGCGAGTCCGTGCTGCTTGGCGTAGTGCTCGGCCGGCCGCACCGGCATGATCACCGCGAGATCCGAGTTGGCGAGCAACGCCGGCACCACAGCGAAATGCGGAATCGTCAGCCGGATGCGCGCCTCCAGCCCCAGGCGGTGCAGCGCCTTGGCCGGCTCGCTGTGGCTCTTGACGAGGATGAACTCCAGCGTGCGCAGGCTGGCGCGACTGCGCACGCGCCTGCGCAGCGGATGGTCGGCGCGCAGCAGCACCACGTAGCGCTGGTCGAACAGGTCGTAGCGGTGCGCGGCCGCCAACCCCGGCAGGTAGCCGAAGGCGAGGTCGAGCGCGCCCTGGTCGAGCGCACCGCCGATCGCCACCGGGTCGAGCTGCACCGCCTCCAGCCGCAGGCCCGGCGCCTCGCGGCGCAGCACGGGCAGCAGCGCCGGCAGCAGCTCGCCGGTGGCCAGGTCGCTCATGTGCAGCGTGAAGGCGCGTTGCGAGGTCGCGGGGTCGAAGCTGTCGGTCTCGTGCAGCGCGACGTCCAGCGTGCGCAGCGCCGCCTCGACGAAACCCGCGAAATGCTCGGCGCGCGCGGTCGCCCGCACGCCGCCGGGCGCACGCACGAAGAGCGGGTCCTGCAGCGCGAGGCGCAGCCGCGTCAGCGCATGGCTCACCGCCGGCTGCGACAGGCCGAGCCGCTGCGCCGCGCGGCTCACGTTGCGCGTGGCGTGCACGGCGCCGAACACGTGCAGCAAGTTGAGATCGAAGTCCTCCATATTCATGCGGTGCATGATATTCAAGAAGGTGATCTGATTGATGAATCCGGTGCCGCCGCCTACAGTGGCCGATTGCCGCTGCACGGGCCTGCGATGGAAGTCCAGTTCACCGAAGAGGTCGCCAAGCTGCGCCTGGGCGCCGGCGAGACCTTCCACGGCGAGGGCATCCTCGCGATCACCAAGGCGCTGCTGCAGTCGGGCGTGGCCTACGTCGGCGGCTACCAGGGTGCACCGGTGTCGCACCTGCTCGACGTGATGGTGCAGGCCGAGCCCTATCTGCGCGAGCTGGGCGTGCACGTCGAAGCCTGCTCCAACGAAGCCTCGGCCGCCGCGATGCTCGGTGCGAGCCTGCACTATCCGGTGCGCGGCGCGGTGACGTGGAAGTCGATCGTCGGCACCAACGTCGCCGCCGACGCGTTGTCGAACCTGTCGTCGCCCGGCGTGGTGGGCGGCGCGCTGATCGTCAGCGGCGAGGACTACGGCGAGGGCGCCAGCGTGATCCAGGAGCGCACGCAGGCCTACGCGATGAAGTCGACGATGCTGCTGCTCGACCCGCGGCCCGATCTCGACGTGATGGTGCGCATGGTGGAACACGGCTTCGCAATGAGCGAGGCAAGCCACATGCCGGCCATCCTGCAGCTGCGCATCCGCGCCTGCCACGTGCGCGGCAGCTTCGTCTGCAAGGACAACATCGCGCCGCGCATCTCCACGCAGCATCGCCTCGAGGAGCCGGCGCCGTTCCAGTACGCCAAGCTCGCCCATCCACCGGTGATCTACGGCCACGAGAAGCGCAAGGTCGAGCAGCGCATCCCGGCAGCGCAGGCCTACATCGTGCGCCACGGCCTCAACGAGCTGCGGCCCGGCGTGATGGCCGACGTCGGCATCATCGTGCAGGGCGGGCTGACCAACTCGCTGCAGCGTGCGCTGCTCAAGCTCGGCCTGGCCGATCCGTTCGGCGCGACACAGATCCCGCTGCTGATACTGAACGTCACCTACCCGCTCGTGCCGCAGCAGGTGGTGGACTTCTGCGTGGGCAAGCGCGGCGTGCTGGTGCTCGAGGAAGGCGCGCCCGAGTACATCGAGCACGACATCCTGGCCGCGCTGCACCGCGCCGACGTGCAGACCCCGCTGCACGGCAAGGCGATGATGGCGGCGCACGGTGAATACAACGTCGAGGTGCTGGCGCGCGGGCTGCTGCGCTTCTGCGACGAATTGCTGCCCGGCGTGGCCGGCGACGCCGGCCGGCAATGGCTGACCGCCAACGACGCCCGCCGCGCCGCGGTGGCGCACGCACTCGAGCAGCCGCTCCCCGCCCGGCCGCCGACCTTCTGCGTCGGCTGCCCGGAGCGGCCGGTGTTCTCGGCGCTCAAGCTGGCGCAGGCCAACGTGGGCCGGGTGCACGTGGCCGCCGACATCGGCTGCCATGCGTTTGCCACCTTCGAGCCGTTCTCCAGCGGCCACTCGATCCTCGGCTACGGCATGAGCCTGGCCAGCCGCGCCGGCGTGTCGCCGCTGATGCAGCGGCGCACCTTGAGCGTGATGGGCGATGGCGGCTTCTGGCACAACGGCCTGCTCACCGGCGTGCAGAGCGCGCTCTTCAACGGCGACGACGCGGTGCTGCTGATCATGAAGAACGGCTACACCTCGGCCACCGGCACGCAGGACATCATCTCGACGCCCGACGACGAGGCGAAGGCCGCCGCACCCGACAAGCAGCAGAGCCTGGTGCACAAGAACCAGACCATCGAGGGCACGCTCACCGGCATGGGCGTGCAGTGGCTGCGCACGGTGGACAACTACGACGTGACCGCGATGCGACGCACGCTGGAAGACGCCTTCACCAGCGACTTCAGCGGCCTGAAGGTCATCATCGCCGAGGGCGAGTGCCAGCTCGAGCGGCAACGCCGCATCAAGCCGTGGATCGCGTCGCTGCTGAAGCGCGGCGCACGCGTGCAGCGCGTCAAGTACGGCGTCGACGAGGACGTCTGCACCGGCGACCACGCCTGCATCCGGCTGTCGGGCTGCCCGACGCTGACGATCAAGGACAACCCCGATCCGCTGAAGGTCGACCCGGTGGCCACCGTGATCGACGGCTGCGTCGGCTGCGGCCTGTGCGGCGCCAACGCACACGCCGCCACCCTGTGCCCGAGCTTCTACCGCGCCGAGCTGGTGAAGAACCCGCGCTGGCACGAACGCTTGGTCGAGGCGTTGCGCGCGCCGCTGCGTCGCGCCTTGCTGGGGGCGTCGGCATGACGACGCCAAACCCGACCAGTCAGGCCGACGAACCATTGACGATCCTGCTGTGCGCGCTGGGCGGGGAAGGCGGCGGCGTGCTGGCCGACTGGCTGGTCGACACCGCGCGCGCCTGCGGCCACTCGGTGCAGGGCACGTCGATCCCCGGTGTCGCGCAGCGCACCGGCGCGACGACCTATTACGTCGAGATCTTCCCGCGACCCGACCGCGAGCTGGCGGGCCGCCAGCCGGTGTTCGGCCTCTACGCCGTGCCCGGCGGCGTCGACCTGCTGGTGGGCAGCGAGCTGCTCGAGGTGGTCCGCCAGGCCGGCGCCGGCATGGTGTCGCCCGAGCGCACCGCAGTGATCGCGTCGACCCGACGCACGCTGACCACCACCGAGAAGATGCAGCTCGGCGACGGCCGCGTCGACACCGGGCGGCTGGCCGACGTGCTGGGCGCGCAGGCGCGCGAGCTCGAGCTGTTCGACATGGCCACGATGGCGCAGGATGCGGGCACCGTGCTGAGTGCGGTGATGCTGGGCGCGGTGGCGGCGTGGCTCGCTACCAGCAGCCGCCTGCCCTTCCCGCGCGAGGCCTACGAGGCGACGATCCGCCGCGGCGGCAAGGGCGCCGAGGCCAGCTTGCGCGGCTTTGCCGCGGGCTGGCAGCGCGTGGCGGCCGCGTCGACGCAGCGCGCAGCGGTGATGGCCCTCGCAAGTCAGCTGACAAGCGCCCCCGCTGCGCCCGCGCCCGCGTTGCCCGGCGACGTGGCCACGCAATGGCCGGCCGCGATGCACGACATCGTGGCGCTCGGTCTCGCGCGCACGGTGGAATACCAGGACACCGCCTACGGCGAGCTGTATCTGCAGCGCCTGCAGCGCCTGCTCGAAGCCGAGCGCGGCGGCGACGGCGGTGCGGCGGCGAGTTGCCCCGCGACGGCGGAGAGTGCGCGCTGGCTCGCGCTGTGGATGGCGTTCGACGACATCGTGCGGGTGGCCGAGCTGAAGAGCCGGGCGTCGCGCTTTGCGCGCGTGCGGCGGGAGACCAAGGCCGACGACGACGAACTGCTGCGCCTGTACGACCACTTCAAGCCCGGCGTGCCGGAGATCGCGGCGCTGCTGCCGGCACCGCTGGCCGAGCGGCTGCAGCGCTGGGACCGCGCCCGCATCGCGCGCGGGCGCGAGCCGTTCGGCTGGCCGTTGGCTCTGCCCTCGCACACGCTGTTCGGCGTGCTGGCATTGCGCTTGCTCGCCGCGCTGAAGGGGCAGCGTCGCCGCGGCTCACGCTACGCGCAGGAGCAGGCGCTGATCGAGCGCTGGCTCGTCGGCATCGAGCGCGGCTTGCGCGAGCACCCACCGTTGGGCCTGGAGATCGCGCGCTGCGGGCGTTTGATCAAGGGTTATGGCGCCACCCACGAGCGCGGCCGCGACAACCTGCTGCACGTGCTCGATCATCTGGCGCTCGACAGCGCCCGCGGCAGCGCTGCCGATCGCGCGGCCGCCGTGCGCGCCGCCCGCGAGGCCGCGTTGGCCGACGACGCTGGCGGCGCGCTCGACCAGGCGCTGCAGCATGCCGGCGCGCCGGTGCGACCGCCGAAGGAGCAACCAATCCGCTGGCTGCGCCGGCAGCCGGCAGAGGCCCGCACACCGTGACGCCCCCACGATGGGCGCCGTCGAGTGCCCGCACCAGGAGACCGCCACCATGACGACGAGACCGTATTCATCGATTGCCCGTACGCCGGCGCTGGCCCGGCTCGCGTGTTCGCTGTGGCTGGCGCTGGCAGCCTCGCTGGCCGCCGCGCAGACCGCGCCGTGGCCGAGCCGCGCGCTGCGCGTGGTCGTCAATTTCCCGCCCGGCGGCGCCGCCGACGTGATCGCCCGTTCGGTGGCTGCGCCGCTGCAGGAGTCGCTCGGCCAGCCGGTGGTGGTGGAAAACCGCGCCGGCTCCGGCGGCAACCTGGGCGGCGACGCGGTGGCGAAGTCGCCGCCCGACGGCTACACGCTGTTGATGAGCTCCGGCGGCATGGTGTCGGTCAACCCGCACATCTACACGAGGATGCCGTTCGACCCGGCGAAGGACCTGACGCCGGTGGCCGCGGCCGCGCGCGTGCTGGTGTTCCTGGTCGTGCGGCCGGAGTTTCCGGCGGCCGACGCGAAGGCGTTCATGGCCGAGCTGAAGGCCAACCCCGGCAAGCGCAGCTTCGGTTCACCCGGCAACGGCAGCTCGCCGCATCTGGCCGGCGAGATGATGAAGGCGCAGGCCGGCCTGTTCGCGGTGCACGTGCCCTACCGCGGCGCCGCGCCGGCGCTGACCGACCTGCTGGCCGGTCAGCTCGACTTCCTGTTCGACCCCGGCATCGGCTTGCCGCACGTGAAGGCCGGGCGCCTGAAGATGCTGGCCGTCGGCAGCCCGAAGCGCTCGCCGCTGTTCCCCGACGTGCCCACGCTCGATGAAGTGGGCTTGAAGGGGTTCGACGCCGACACCGTGTTCGGCTTCTACGCGCCGGCCGGCACACCGGCGCCGGTGATCGAACGGCTGAACCGCGAGATCAATCGCATCCTGGCGACGCCGGCGCTGCGTGAGCGCATCGGCGCGCTGGGTGGCGAGGTGGCACCAATGAGCCCGGCGCAGTTCGCCGCCAAGGCCGAGGAGGATTCCAGGCGCTTCGGCGCGATCATCCGCGAACGCAAGATCGTCGGCGACTGAACGCCCGCTGCACCGCAGCAGCACAAAGCGCAATCCGCGGTAGGCGGGTGGGGATTTCCGCCATGCGGCATGGCGGACCGGAAAATCAAGTACTTGCGTGGCCCCCAGCGGGTGTTACAGGAAGCATTCACCTCCGGGGGCGACCGGGGCGTCTGCGGCTGCCATGATGGCCTCCATCCCCCAGACCCCCGGGCCGCGACCGGGCACCCCATGAATGCCGTCGTCGGCGCTGTCAGCGCCATCTTCCATCCGCTGCGCCGCGACCACGCTGAACGCCTGCCGTTCAAGGTGGAGCTCGGCCCGTACCGGCTCGCGGTGGAGATGCGCGAGCCCGAGCGGATGCTGGACCGCCGGCGCCGTTCGTGCATCAACATCGAAGGCCAGCGCATCGAGTTGCGGCACGACCTGCAGGGCCTGAAGCTGGCGGAGACCTTTCTGCACGTGCTGGTGCGCCTGTGCCACTACAGCCGCGGCTGCCAGCAGGGTTGCGTGGAGGAGGCCTACACGCACAGCCTGGCCACCGGCATGGTGGAGTTCGCGCAGCGCAACCCGCGCGCCTGGGTGTGGTTCAACCTGCTGCTGCACGAGCACCTGCCGTTCGACGCTCACTACGACCTCGCCGTCTGCGGTGCCGTGCCCGTGCCGCCGCCGATGCCCGAGCGGGTGCGGGTCGCCGGACGCCATGTACCTGTGCGCCGCCTGACGCGCGCGCAGACCGGCAACGCCTACGGGTGGTACGACTTCGGTCGCCGCGAGGTGCAGCTGTTCGAAGGCCTGACCGGCGCCAACGTGGCGATCGTCGCGATGCACGAGATCACTCACGCGCTGCACCACGCCCAGGGCCTGCGCGTGCGCGACCGGGAGCGCCACTTCATCCGCGCCCAGCACAAGGGCTGGCTCGACATCGTGACGCGCGACCCCGTCACTTGGCGCTGGCTGGCTTGGTGCATGAGCTTCCCGGCCAAGGCCAGCGTGGCCTGACCGGCCGATCCCGCGGCCGGCAGCAGGATGCCGATGTGCGAGGATCGCGGCTTCGCGCGCATCGGACTCCTCGCTCATGGTCAAAGGCCTCGTCATCGGCATCGTCGTCCTCGTCGCGCTGCTCGCCGGCTACACCGTCTTCGTGCTGCAGTGGAGCTACTCCACCGGTGAACGCGCCGGCTGGGTGCAGAAGTTCTCCAACAAGGGCTGGATCTGCAAGACCTGGGAGGGCGAGCTCGCGCTGGTGTCGCTGCCCGGCAGCTCGGTGGAGAAGTTCTACTTCACGGTACGCGACGATGCGGTGGCCGAGAAGGTGAGCAAGGCGATGGGCCGGCGCGTCAGCCTGCACTACGAAGAAAAGGTCGGCCTGCCGACCACATGCTTCGGCGAGACGCGGCACTTCGTCAACCGCGTCGTCGAGACGCCCGACATCCCGCTCGGGCCGGGCGTGGTGCTGCCGACGGCACCGTCGGCACCGACCGCACCGGCGCCTGCGGCGTCGCAGTGATGCACCGATCCGGCAGGCCGACGTCCGCAGCAATCCCTGTCTCGTGAAAATCGCGGCCAACGACGTCCTGCTTGAAGTCGAGGACCACGGTCCCACCGACGGCACGCCGCTGCTGCTGATCATGGGCCTGGGCATGCAGCTGGTGGCCTGGCACGAGGAATTCGTCGACAGCCTGGTACAGCGCGGATTCCGCGTCATCCGCTTCGACAACCGCGACATCGGCCTGAGCCAGCGCTTCGACCACCTCGGGGTGCCCAACCTGCCGGTGCTGGGCGTCCGGGCCGCGCTCGGCCTGGCCGTGCACAGCGGCTATTCGCTGGCCGACATGGCGGCCGACACCGCTGGCCTGCTCGATGCGCTGAACATCCCGGCCGCGCATGTGTGCGGCGCGTCGATGGGCGGCATGATCGCGCAGCATATGGCGGTGCGGCACCCCGACCGCGTGAAGAGCCTGACGCTGATGATGACCACCAGCGGCGCACGCAAGCTGCCGCAGCCGTCGATGAGGGTGCGCGCCGCGTTGATCAAGCGCCCGGCCAGGCCGGCCGACGTGGACAGCATCATCGCGCACTACGTGCAGCTGTACCGGGTGATCGGCAGCCCCGGTTACCCGGCCGGCGACGAATTCCTGCAGCGGCGCCTGGGCCTGTCGGTGCGGCGCAGTTATCGGCCGCGCGGCGTGGCGCGCCAGCTCGCCGCCATCATCGCCGACGGCGACCGCTCGGCGCTGCTGGCGAAGATCACCGCGCCGACCGCCGTGCTGCACGGTCGCGACGACCCGCTGGTGCCGGTGGCGGCCGCGCACGACCTGGCGGCCAAGATCGCCGGCGCCTCGCTCGACATCATCGACGGCTGGGGCCACGACCTGCCGATGCCGCTGTGGCCGCGCTTCGTGCAGGTGATCGAGGGCGCAGCGTCGCGCGCCTGAGGCGGTTCAGGCCGCGTCGTGGTCGGCCGATACACCGTCGCGCTGTAGGAGTACGGGCAGAGAGACCTCGATCGACGTGCCCTGCCCCGGCGCCGACTGCAGCCGCAGGCTGCCGCCGTGCGCCTCGACCCGGAAGCGCATGCCGATCAAGCCGTACGACGAAGCCTGTCGCACCGCCGGATCGAAGCCGACGCCGTCGTCGCGCACCGATACCTGCACGGTCGCGTCGCGCACACCCAGGCGGACCCACACTTGCCGGGCACGCGCGTGCTTGCCAATATTGGTGATCGCCTCCTGCACCAGGCGATAGACCACGAGTTCGCTGTCGGCATCGAGCGATACCGCGTCGAGCTGGTGGTGCACGGCGATGCCGGTCTGCTCGGCGAACTCGCGCGCCAGGATCTCGAGCGCCGCGCCAAGCCCCAGGTTGCCGAGCGCCGACGGGCGCAGGTCTTCGATGATGCGGCGCTTCAATGCGATGCCGCTGTTGAGCATGTCGACCAGATGCGTCAGCCGTTCCTGTGCCTCGGGAGCAGCACCGGCCAGTCGCGGACGGATTCGCGCGGCGTCGAGCTTGGCCGAGGTGAGCAGCGCGCCGAGCTCGTCGTGCAGGTCGCGCGCGAGGCGGCTGCGCTCGTCCTCACGCGCTGTCTGCAGATGGCGCGCCAGCTCGGTGAGCTGTGCGGTGCGCTGCGCCACCTCGAGCTCGAGCCGGTCGCGTTCGGACAGCGCGCGGCGCTTCTGCTCCAGTTGCTGGCGCACCAGCGCTGAACTCTGCCGCAGATACAGCAGCAGCGCGACCAGGCAGCCGAAGCTGAGCATGGCCACGCCGATACGGCTCCACATCAGCGTGCGGTAGATGTCGTCGCGGCCGGCGTCGACGCGGCGCGACTCGAGCGCCAGCAGTTCGGCGCCGAGCGCGCGGATCGCGTCCATGCGCTCGCGGCCGATGCCGCTCATCAGGATCTCGTCGGTCGTGCGCCGCTTGCCTTCGTCGAACAGGCGGATCGTCAGCGCGATCTCCGACAGCTTGGTCTCGATCAGCTCGTCGAGCCGGGCCACCACGGCGCGCGCGGCGGCGTCGTCGCGGTAGTGCAGGCGCAGGAAGCGCAAGGTGCCGTCGATGTCGCGCAGCGCCTGGTCGTACGGCCGCTTGTACTCGGCGTCGCCGCTGAGCAGGTAGCCGCGCTGCCCGGTCTCGGCGTTGAGCATGCTGCGCTCGACGCTCTGGATGTTGCTGCGTGCCACGCCCATCGCGCCGAGCGCATCGAGCGTGCCGACTGCCTGACGGTACGAACCTTCACTGATGAATACCAGCGCCAGCGCGGCGAGGCAAGCCAGTGGGAAGGCCAGCGGAACGCGCCTCACCAGCGCGCGCAGCCGCTGTATCGGCGTCGTGGCGCGCAGTGAGGTGGCGACGGCCGCGATGATGGCGCCTCCCGTTGGCGCACGCGCCCGGGTCAGCCGAGGGCGCCGATGGCGGGTGCGCCCACGTCGCCGCCGGCCAGCCGATTGCAGTAGAGGATCAGCGCGTCGATCTCGTTGGACTTGTCGAACACACGGTCGGCGCCGAGCGCCAGACAGCGCCGACGCATGTCGAGCGTGGCGTAGTTGGTCAGCACCACGACCTTGTGGCGCGGCACCTGCTCACCAGCGGCGCGCAGCACGCCGAGGCCCGAACCGCGCTTGAGGAAGATGTCGACGATCATCAGGTCGAAGTCGCGATCGGGCTGCTGCAGCCACTGCACCGCGCTGGCCTCGTCCTCGGCAGTGCCCATCACCTGCACCGGCACCAGCTCCTCCAGCGTCGCGATCAGGTTGTCGCGGATGACGGCGCTGTCCTCGACGATGTATGTTTTGAGCGGGGTCATGGGGGCGGTTTCTTGAGCTGTCGTGCGGCGCGGCGAACGTGCCACTTCGGTCCTTGCGAAGCCGCCCGTGCAACGGCGCAGCGCACCCGAGGCGCCACGCCGGCGCGCGTGGCGCGGAGATGACGCGGTGCAGTGTGCGCGCCACGCCATCCCCGGGCCATCGGCCGGTGCAACGGCGCCGTGCAGGACGATTCCTACAGCAGGGCTGCCGCGGCCGCTACCTAGCCCGGACCGAGCATGCGCCGCGGATCGACCCAGGCGTCGACCTGCTCGGCAGTGACCCCGCCGACCGCCAGCGCCGCATCGCGCAGCGACAGACCTTCGCGGTGCGCATGCTTGGCAATCGCCGCCGCGCGGTCATAACCGATGTGCGGCGCCAGCGCCGTCACCAGCATCAGCGAGCGGTCGAGCAGCGCGCGGGTGCGCGCACTGTCGACCTCGAGCCCGTCGACGCAATGCGTCGCGAAGCTGGCCATCGCGTCGGTGAGCAGTCGCATCGAGTCGAGCACGTCGAGCACGATCAGCGGCTTGTAGACGTTGAGCTCGAAGTGGCCCTGGCTGGCCGCGATGCCGATCGCAACGTCGTGTCCCATCACCTGCGCGCAGACCATCGTCAGCGCCTCCACCTGCGTGGGATTCACCTTGCCGGGCATGATCGAGCTGCCGGGCTCGTTCTCGGGCAGGCGCAGTTCGGCCAGACCGGCGCGCGGGCCGCTGCCCATCAGCCGGATGTCGTTGGCGATCTTGGTCAGCGCCACCGCCAGGCCGCGCAGCGCACCGTGCAGGCCGACCAGTGCCTCGTGGCCGGCCATCGCCGCGAAGGGGTTGTCGGCGACCACGAACGGCTCGCCGAGCCGGCCGGCCAGCATGGCCGCCACCCGTGCGCCGAACTCGCGATGGGTGTTCAGGCCGGTGCCGACCGCGGTGCCGCCGATCGCGAGCGCGTGCACCGCCGGCAGCGCCTGCTCGAGCGCGCGCTCGACGAGCGCGAGCTGCGCGGCGTAGCCGCCGAACTCCTGCCCGAGCGTGATCGGCGTCGCGTCCTGCAGATGGGTGCGGCCGATCTTGATCTCGTCGCGCCAGCCGTCGGCCTTGGCCTGCAGCGCGGCGCGCAGGCGCTGCAGCGCGGCGCGCAGCGGTCGCACCGCCAGCGCCGCGGCGACGTGCATCGCGGTCGGAAAGACGTCGTTGGACGACTGGCCGAGGTTGACGTCGTCGTTCGGGTGCACGCGCCGCCGCTCGGGCCCGAGCCCACCGCCGAGTGCGCGCGACGCGAGGTGGGCGACCACCTCGTTGACGTTCATGTTGCTCTGCGTGCCCGAGCCGGTCTGCCACACCGACAGCGGGAACTGATCGTCGTAGTCGCCCGCCGCCACGCGGGCTGCCGCTTCGGCGATGGCCCGGGCCTTGGCTGCCTCGAGCAGGCCCAGCGCGCCGTTCACCTCGGCGGCGGCGCGTTTCACCTCGGCCAGTGCGTGCACCAACGCCAGCGGCATGCGCTGCTCGCCGATGGCAAAGAAGCGGCGGCTGCGCTCGGTCTGCGCCGCCCACAGGCTGTCGGCCGGCACCTCGATCGGGCCGAAGCTGTCGGTTTCGGTACGGGTTGCGGCCATACTGGCGGAATGACGAGATGCCCCAGAACCGACGACGTCCGCGGTCCGCTGCGTGGCGACGATTGTGCGCGCGCCGCCGATTCACCGCAGAACGCCTGCGCACGACAGGGGCAACCGATGCGCCCGCTCGGCGCGGCAGCGACCACGGCGTCGGCGCGATGATCGAACCGCTGCTGCTGACCGCGACGCAGATCTCCACCTTCGACGGCGACCGGCTGCTCACGCGGGCGAGCGGCTTCTATTTCGAGCGCGACACGCGGCTGTACCTGGTGACCAGCCGGCACGTGGTGATCGACGAGCCGAGCGAACACCACCCCGATCGCATCGAAATCGAGCTGCACGTGGACGAGACCAATCTCACCCGATCGACCGGCTTCTCGGTGCTGCTGTACCGCGAAGGCGTCGCGATCTGGCACCAGGGCCAGGACAGTGGCGGCGAGATCGACGTCGCGGTGATCGAACTCGACCGCCGCGCGCTGCCGGCGGCCGCCGGGCTGCGCGCCTTCACGCCGGCGCACCTGCAGGCCTCGCTGGACGACATCGAGGTCGGCACGCCGCTGCTGATCGTGGGCTTTCCGCTCGGCTTTCACGACACGGTGCACCATCTGCCGGTCGTGCGGCAGGCGGCGATCGCGTCGTCGTTCGGGCTGCGCTTCCAGGGCCAGGGCTTCTTTCTCACCGACGCCCGCACGCATCGCGGCACCAGCGGTGCACCGGTGGTGATGCGTGCCGCCAGCGCTGGCCGCGGCACCGACGCGTTGCCCTGGAAGTTGCTCGGCGTGCACTCGGCGCGCCTGGACATGCAGACACGCGACCTGCAGCAGGACGAATCGCTGGGCCTGAACTGCGCCTGGTATGCGGACATCCTGATGACGCTGACGGCGGGTGGAGCGACCACCGTCGGAACCTCAGCCGACCGCTCCCCGGCTACGGCGCGGGACGTGGGAGATGCTGAGTCCGCTGAGGCGTGAGAGCGCAAGGCGTCTCTCAACGTTGCCCTGTCGTTTGTCGCCCGAGCGGGCAAGGCTGCGGGCGGGCATGCCCTGGCGACTCAACCGCCGGCGCCTCGGCCCTGCGGGCCGAGGTCCCCTGCGATGCTCGCCCCGCGCG
>CALMQI010000236.1 GCA_937871935.1 uncultured Burkholderiales bacterium | reverse complement strand
GCTGATCGGACCCAATGGCGCCGGCAAGACGACGCTCGCGCGCGTCCTGTTGGGGCTGGAACTGCCGACCCGCGGCGAGATCGTCAGACATGCCGCCCTGCGCGTCGGCTATGCGCCGCAGAAGTTCGACCTGGATTCGACGATTCCCCTGACGACCCGCCGGTTCCTCATGCTGGGCACGAGCATGGGCGACCGCGGGATCGAAGGGGTTCTGGAGGAGGTCGGCGCCGGCGGATTGTCGGAGCGCCAGCTCGCGCGTCTGTCGGGCGGCGAGTTTCAACGGGTTCTGCTGGCGCGTGCGCTCCTGCGGGAGCCGAATTTCCTGGTCCTCGACGAGCCCGTGCGCGGCGTCGACTACTTGGGCGAGGCCGACCTTTACAAGCTGATCGGCGCCATCCGGACGCGGCGCGGCTGCGGCATTCTTCTGATCTCGCACGACCTGCATGTCGTCATGGCGCAGAGCGATCGCGTCATCTGCCTCAACCGCCACGTCTGCTGCACCGGCCAGCCCGAAGCGGTGGCGCGGCACCTGGGACCGCGAACGGCGGTCGTGATGTGCGCGGCGATCAAACGCCAGCTCGGCGACAGCGCAGACATCTTCCTGCGCAACACCGAGATTTCCGTAAACTTCGCCAACTTGATTGCGGCGCACCCGTTGCGCCGCGTCGTCTACCTCAGCTCTGCAGCCGTCTATGGCGAGGACATCGAGAACCTTTGCATCGACGAGGCGGCACCGATCAACTGCCGCACGCATTACGGCCTCGCGAAGATGACGGCGGAGTGGCAGCTCACGAAGGCCGCTGCCGCGCATCCGGGCTTGTCGCTCGGCCTCGTGCGCCCCGCGACGATCTACGGCCCCGGCGATCTCGGCACCGCTTATGGACCGTCTGGCTTTCTAACCGCCACGCTGTCCAACAAGCCGATCGTTCTGTGGGGCGACGGCATGGAGTTGCGCGAGTTCGTCTACATCGACGACGTTGCCGAGGTTTTGTTGCGCTACACGTTCCTGGACCATCGCGGCCCCATCAACCTCGTGACCGGCCGCAGCTACACGTTTGCCGATGCGCTCCAGGCCGTCGCCAAGGCGTGCGGACGGATGCCGGAGGTGACGAGCCGCCCGCGTTCGAAGGACAAGGTCGACAACCGTTTCGACAACGCGCTGCTGCTGCGGCTGATGCCCGATTTCCGTTTCACGACGCTGGAGGATGGCGTGGCCCGCATGCATGCCGCGATGCGCCAAACGGCCGATGCTGATCAGGAGTGCGCGACGTGACGTGTCCGGTGTGCCAATCCGCCGCCGTCGAGCCGCAGCTCGACGTTGGTGCCCATCCCGTGTCGAGTCGTTTTGCACGATCAAACAGCGAAGCCGAGGTGTGCCACTCGCTCGTGCTCGGCCAATGCGCTGATTGCTGCACGATCCAGTTGATGCAGCCGGTGCCGCACGATGCGCTTGTGCCACCCTACGACTGGCTGTTTGCGCGCGAACCCGAGGAGCACCTCGATACGGTCGTCGAGCACTTGATGGCGTTGCCCGGGCTTCCGCGCGAAAGCGTCATCGCCGGGCTGACCTCGAAGGACGACTCGACGCTGGATCGCTTCCGCAAGCGTGGTTTCTCCAACGTCTGGCGCGTCGATCTGGCCACCGACCTCGGCGTGACGAACCCCTGTGCCAACATCGAGACGGTGCAGAAGCGCGCAACCTCGCAACGTCTTGCGCCGATCGGTCTGCGCCGCGGCCTCGCCGATGTGCTGATCGTTCGCCACATCCTGGAACATGCCGAGGACCTTGCCGCTTTCGTCGAAGGCTGCGCGTCTCTGGTCAAGCCGGGCGGCCATATCATGGTCGAGTTGCCGGACTGTTCGACGTCGCTGCGGCTCGACGATTATGCGATGATCTGGGAGGAGCACGCGCTTTATTTCGTCCCCGAGACCTTCGCCGGCGTGCTCGGCATCCTGTTCGGCGTGGGCTTCTTCATGTTCGCGCGCTGGCTGGTGCAGACCGGCCGCTGCAGTGACATGCAGGAGGTGTTTCGCCGCTACCTCACCGAGGGCAAGCCCGGCTTCGTGCCGCACCGCTGGGCCGCGCTCGGCGACGCCGTGCGCTGGATCCAGGGCGCCGGCGGCATGGCGGTGATCGCACACCCGGCGCGCTACAAGTTCAGCGCCAACGAGGAGTACGCGTTGTTCTCCGAGTTCAAGACCCACGGCGGCCGCGGCGTCGAGGTGCTCACCGGCAGCCACAGCGCGGCCGACAGCACGCGATATGCGAAGACCGCGCGCGAGTTTCAGCTGCTTGCCTCGCGCGGCAGCGATTTCCATTCGCCCGAGGAGAGCCGCACCGACCTCGGCAAGCTGCCGCTGCTGTCGGCCGGGCTGACGCCGGTGTGGAGCGCGCTCGCACATCGCGTGCACGGGGCCGGCTGAAGCAGCTGCAGCGCCCCATGGCGGCGCCGCCCGACGAACCATGTCGCAGTACTTCGAAGTGCACCCCGACAATCCGCAGCTGCGCCTGCTCAAGCAGGCGGCGCAGATCCTGCACGCGGGCGGCGTCTGCGCAGTGCCCACCGACTCGAGCTATGCGCTGGTGTGCCACCTCGACGACAAGGACGCCGCGCAATCGCTGCGCCGCATCCGCGGCGTCGACGACAAGCACCACCTCACGCTGCTGTGCCGCGACCTGTCCGAACTGGCGAGCTACGCGCGCGTCGACGACCGGCAGTACCGGCTGCTCAAGCACGGCACGCCGGGGCCGTATACGTTCATCCTCGAAGCGACCAAGGAAGTGCCGCGCCGCCTGTCGCATCCATCACGGCGCACGATCGGGTTGCGAGTGCCCGAGCACCGCGTCACGCAGGCGCTGCTGGCCGAGCTGGGCCAGCCGCTGCTGGCCACCACGCTGATCGCGCCGGGCGAACACGAGCCGATGAACGATCCCCGCGAGATCCGTGCCAGGCTGCAGCGCGTGCTGCAGGCCGTGGTCGACGCCGGCGCCTGCCCGGCCGAGCCGACCACGGTGATCGACCTCACGCCCGCGCAGCCGCAGGTGATCCGCCAGGGCCGCGGCGATCTAGCCCGCCTGGGGCTTGCCGTCCCGGGCTGACTGCGCCAGCGCCGGCTACAGCGCCGCGGTGACGACGACCTCGATCTTCCACTCCGGCTTGGCCAGCGCGGCCTGCACGGTGGCGCGCGGTGGCGTGTGGCCGGCCACCACCCACTGGTCCCACACCGCGTTCATGCCGGCGAAGTCGGCCATGTCGGCCAGGAAGATCTGCGCGCGCAGGATCTTCGTCTTGTCGGTGCCGGCGCGGGCCAGCAACGCATCCACCGCGGCCAGCACCTCACGCGCCTGGCCGGCGATGTCCTTCGCGCCGCCCACGGCCACCTGGCCGGCGAGGTAACACACGCCGTTGTGCACGGCCATCTCGCTCATGCGCGCGCCGACGTCGAATCGTTGAACCATCTCAGTGGTGTCCCTTCTTGGGGTGGTGATGGCCGTGGCCGTGGTGCGGATGTGCCGCCGCAGCGGCCGGCGGCTGCGCCTTGTGGCCCAGGCGCGACTCCGTCCCCGCCAGCAGCTTGCGGATGTTGGCGCTGTGCCGCCACACCAGCAACAGGCTCATCACCGAGATCGCCAGCGCCAGCGGCGACGGCTCCCAGATGAGCAGTTGGTAGAACGGGGCGAACAGCGCGGCCGTGATCGAGGCCAGCGACGAGTAGCGAAAGAACGCCGCGATGATGACCCAGGTGAGCAGCGTCGCCGCGCCCAGCCATGGATTGAAGCCCATCAGCACGCCGGCCGCGGTGGCCACGCCCTTGCCACCCTCGAAGCGGAAGAACACCGGCCACAGGTGGCCGAGAAACGCGGCCAGACCGACCAGACCGATGGTCATTTCACCGAAACCGAAGCGCGGCGACAGCCACAGCGCGAGCATCACCGGCCCGTAGCCCTTGAGCGCGTCGAGCACCAGCGTGAGGACCGCGGCGGCCCTGTGGCCGGAGCGCAGCACATTGGTGGCGCCCGGGTTCTTCGAGCCGTAGCTGCGCGGGTCGGCCAGGCCGAACAGGCGGCTGACGATGACGGCGAACGACAACGAGCCGATCAGGTAGGCGACCAGGATCGCGACAAGGCTGTAGACGACGGGCATCGGGGGCAAGAGCGGCCGGCAGACGGGGCGCGAGTTTACGCGCCCCCGGATCCCGGGTATGGCCTTGACCCGGCTTAAGGACAACCGGGCAGACAGCATCGCTACACTGCCGTCCATGTCGCGCCCGTCCTGGCTCAATCGCTGCACGCGCTGGACCACGCTGGTCGCGCTGGTGCTGGCGACGCTGGCGCCGGGCCTCGCGCACGCGCTGCGCCACGAGCGAGGACAGGCCGTGCCGTGGCAGGAAATCTGCACCGCCACCGGCGCGATGCGCGTTGTCGCCGTCGGCGACAACGGCGCGCCGGCGCAGGCCCATGCCTTCGAGCAGTGCCTGACCTGCCTGCTGCATCACGGCGTGTCGGCGCCGCCGCCGACCATGCCGGTGCTGTCGGTTGTCGCGCCTGCGCTGGCTGCCGAGCCGCCGCTCTTCCTGCACGCGCCGCGGCCGCCGTTCGCCTGGCGCGCCGCGCAGCCGCGCGCCCCACCCCGGCTCGCCTGACCTGCCCCTGCAGGCGCCACGCCCCCGGCTCAGCGGCATGGTGCCATCTCAGGGGCCCTTCTTGGCGCCGGCCGCCTTGCGCAACCACACACACGACGGCGTCAGCGCATCCACACTGACTCACTCACCCGAGGAACGACTCCATGAACCCCTTCAAGCTCACCGCATTGGCCGTGGCCGGCACGCTGGCCCTCGCCGCCCAGGCGCAGACCATCGTCAAGGACCCGTGGGTCCGCGGCACCGTCGCCAGCCAGAAGGCCAGCGGCGCCTTCATGCACATCACCTCCGCCGCCGGCGGCAAGCTGGTCGCGGCCAGTTCGCCGGTGGCCGGGGTGGTGGAGGTGCACGAGATGGCGATGGACGGCAACGTGATGAAGATGCGCGCGGTGCCCTCGCTCGACTTGCCCGCTGGCAAGACGGTGCAACTCAAGCCCGGCGGCTACCATGTGATGCTGATGGACCTGAAGCAGCAGCTCAAGCCGGGCGAGACCGTGCCGCTGACGCTCACCATCGAGGGCAAGGACGGCAAGCGCGAGACGCTCGAGGTCAAGGCGCCGATCAAGCCGCTGGCCACGCCCGGGCACGAGATGAAGCACTGATCAAGGACCCGCCCGCGGTTGCGGACGATCGTCCTCAGATCGCGCAGGTCACCGGCTTGGCGCCCAGCGCATCAGTCAGCACACTTGGCTCGATGCCCACCAGGTAGCCGCGCCGTCCGCCGTTGATGAAGATCCGCGGCAGCGCGAGCACGGTGGCCTCGACGAACACGCGCATCACCTTGCGCGTGCCGAACGGCGAGGTGCCGCCGACGAGATAGCCGCTGTGGCGCTGCGCGACCTCGGGCTTGCAGGTCTCGACGCTCTTGGCACCGATCGCGCGGGCCAGGTTCTTGGTGCTCACCGTGGCGTCGCCATGCATCAGTACGAGCAGCGGCTCGGCCTCGTCGTCCTGCATCACCAGAGTCTTGACCACCGCATGCTCGTCGACGCCGAGCTGGCGCGCCGACTCGGCGGTGCCGCCGTGGTCGACGTAGTCGTACGGGTGTTCGGTGAACGAGACCCCCCGGCCCCGCAGCCAGTCGGTGGCCGGCGTCGCGCTGACGTGCTTGTCCTTCCTGGCCATCGCCTCACTGCCCCGGATCCCTGATCTCCCAGCGCACACGGTCGATCGCGCTCAGCAGCTCCGGCGACAGCGTGGTGCCCCAGGCGTCCACGCACTCGTCGAGTTGCGCCACGCTGACGACGCCGAGGATCGTGCTGGCGACGCGCCAGTTGCCGTAGACGAACGCCAGCGCCATGCGCGTCGGCGTCAGGCCGTGCTCGCGCGCCAGCGCGTTGTAGCGGCGCGCCGCGGCCAGCGTCTCCGGCCGCCCCCAGCGCTGCGTGCGCACGCGCTCGAAGCGCGCCAGGCGCCCCGACTCGGGCCGCGACACGTCGACACCGCCCTCGTCGTACTTGCCGGTCAGCGTGCCCATGCCGAGCGGCGAGTAGGCCAGCAGCGACACCCCATCGCGGAATAGCGCCTCGTCGAGCCCGGCGTCCACCACACGGTTGACCAGCGCATACGGGTTCTGCACCGACACGATGCGCGCCAGGCCGTGCGCCTCGGCCGCATGGATGAACTGCGCGACGCCCCAGGGGGTCTCGTTGGACAAGCCGAGGTTGCGCACCTTGCCGGCGCGCACCAGGCCGGTCAGCGCCTGCAACTGGTCGTGGATGCTCGTCTGCGGCCGCTCGAGCTTCGGGTCGAAGTACAGCGCGCCGAAGCTCGGCACGTTGCGGTTCGGCCAGTGGATCTGGTACAGATCGATCACGTCGGTGCGCAGCCGCTGGAGGCTGTCGTCGCAGGCGCGGGTGATCTGCGCCGGCGTGAGGTCGAGGCTACCGCCGTGCACCCAGTCCATGCCGCGCGACGGGCCGGCCGCCTTGCTGGCCAGCACCACACGCTGGCGCACACCCGGCCGCGCGGCGAACCAGCGGCCGATGTAGCTCTCGGTCAGCCCGTAGGTGTCGCGCCGCGGCGGAAAGGCATACATCTCCGCCGTGTCGATGAAGGTCACGCCGCGCTCGAGCGCGCGGTCGAGGATGGCGTGCGTGGTCGGTTCGTCGACCTGCTCGCCGAAGGTCATCGTGCCGAGGCAGACGCGGCTGACACGCAGGTCGCTGCGTCCGAGATTGACGTGATCCATGGTGCGAGCGCTGTATGTCGAGGCTCGGCAGTGTGCCCGAAGGCCACGCCTGCCGGCGAGGGCGGCTTCTTTCACCGGGTCGGCCCCGGTTTGTGGCCCCGTTCACGGATCTTTACCTGTTCGGGCGGCGACAGGGCTTGCCACGGTCAACCGGATGGACATATATTCCATTTCATAAATGGACAAACATTCCATGAACGACCAAACCACTCCCTTCCCCGGCGGCGCCGAGGCCACCGACGCCCGCGCCCGCATCGCGCTGCGTGCCGCGCTGGCGCTGCTGGTGCCGCTGGCGCGCTGGCTGGTGCGCAACGGCGTCACCTACTCCAGCTTCACGCCGGCCCTGAAGACCGTGTTCGTCGAGGCAGCACGCCGCGAACTGGCCACGCACGACGGCAAGATCACCGACTCGTCGCTGAGCGTGCTGTCCGGCGTGCACCGGCGCGACCTGCGCACCATGGGCGAGGCCACGACACCATCGTCCGCGCAACCGAAGGCACCGTCGGTCGCCTCGCAGGTGTTCACCCGCTGGGTCACCGACGCCAAGCTGCGCGGCCGCGACGACCAGCCCAAGGCCATCCCCAAGACGGGCGAGGGGCTGTCGTTCGATGCGCTGGCGCGTCAGGTGTCGAGTGACGTGCACCCGCGCACGCTGCTGGCCGAGATGCAGCGCCTGGGTCTGGTGGCGGTGGACGGCGACAGCGTCCATCTGCAGGCGCAGGCCTTCGTGCCGCAGGAGGGATTCGAAGAGATGGCCGACCTGTTCTCGGCCAACGTGTCGGACCACCTGGCCGCCGCCGTGCACAACCTGCAGGGCACGGCGGCGCCGAAGTTCCTCGAGCAGAGCCTGTTCGGCAGCGGGCTGTCGGCCCGGTCGGCCGAGGCGCTCGGCGCCACCGCGCGCAAGCTGTGGAAGGACGCCTTCCGCCAGATGGCCACCGAGGCCGGCGCGCATCTGAAGCGCGACGCGAAGAACGACGACACGCCGATGCGCATGCGCTTCGGCGTCTATTTCTATGCCGAGCCCAAGGACGGGCCGGCACCGACGGCGCCGCGCACCGCGCGCGCACGCACCACGACCCAATCAACCCACGGGAGCACACGATGAACCCCCTGATCCACCACACGCGCCGGCTGATGCTGGCAGCCGCCACAGCGGCCTCGTTGCTGGCCGCCTGCGGCGGCAGCGACGGGCTCGGCTCGGGCGGTACCGGCGCCGCACTCGGCACGGTCGACGGCTTCGGCAGCATCTTCATCGGCGGCGAGCGCTGCGACCACGTCGGCGCGCGCGTCGTCTGGGACACCTTCACCAATGGCCCGGAAGAGGCGGCCGAACCGAACCCCGACGTCAAGCTCGGCCAGCGCGTCGAGGTCGATCTCGACGGCGGCGCGGTCGGCTGCAGGATCCTGGCTGCGCGCATCACGCCCGAAGTGATCGGCGTCGTCGAATCGACATCACCGCTGGTGGTCGCCGGTGCCACGGTGCTGGTGAACGCGGACCCCGCCGTCGGCCCGGTGACCGTGTTCGACGGCTACGACAGTGCCGCCGACATCAGCGCGGGCGACCGTGTCGAGGTGCACGGCAAGGCGGTGCCCGACGGGGCCGGCGTGGCAATCCAGGCCACCCGCATCGAGCGCAAGCCGAGCGACCCGAGCTGGGTCCGCGTGGCCGGGGTGATCAGCAACCTGGACGCGAGCGCGGGCACGTTCGACCTGGGCCGCTTGACGGTGCACTACGGCAGCGGCACGACCATCGTGCCGACCGGCTTCGACCTGCGTAACGGGTTGACGATCGCGATGTGGAGCGTCGGTGCCGTCTACGGCAACAACGACGTCGATGCCCGCTACATCCGTGTGCTGCGCCGACAGTTCGCCGACCAGCAGGCGGTACGGGTGCAAGGGCCGGTGCGCGGCTGCAACGGCGCGAACCCGTGCACCGAGTTCTCGGTCGACGGCATCGACGTGCTGGTGACGAACGACACCGTGTTCCGCGGCAGCGCCACGGTGGCCGACATCGCCGACGGGAAGACGGTTCACGTGCGCGGCGCCTTCGATGCCGCGAGCGGCAAACTGGTGGCGCGTGCGGTGGCGGTGCGCGCGGCGTCCGACGGCGTGATCACCCTGCTCGGCAGCGTGAGCGACTTCACCGACGACGGCACGACCAGGACCTTCCGCGTGCGCGGCGTGCCGGTGAGCACCGATGGCAGCACGACGTACGGTGCGGCCTGCACGGTGGCCGATGACAGGATCGTCGCCGTGGCCGGCCAGATCGTCGGCTCGACGGTGGTGGCCGATCGCATCGAATGCCCGTCGCTCGCGGTCGGAACGATCGTCGACGCCTACGGCCCGATCTCGCAGCTCGACGCTGCGGCGAAGAGCTTCCACATCACGACGCGGCCGCTGCTGGGTGCCGCCACCCTGCACTGGGACGACAACACCGTGTTCAGCAACGGCGCTTCGCCGGGGTCGCTCGGCAACGGCGACTACGTGGCCGTGCGCGGCGTCTACATGGGCCCGGGCAACGGCTTCCTGCTGCTGCGCGTGGTGAAGGACCAGACGCCGCCCACCTCGCCGGGCGGGCTGCTGTTCAGCGCGGTGGGCATCGCGCACCACGTGACCGGCGCCTCGATGTGGGTCAACCGGGTGCCGATGGTCATCGCGCCGGCCAGCGTGGTCGATGCGGGCGTCGTCAACGGCGCGGTGGTGCGCGCCTGGGTCTATCGGAACAACGGCGCCTGGGAGGTGATCAAGGCCTACCCGGTGAGCTGGTAGACATCGAGCCGCCGTGAACACTGGGGCCCGGCAGGACCGGGCCCTTCTTCCGGGCCCGCGACAACGGTTCAGCTGCCGCGCGCCGCCGCCCTGTCCTGCTCCAGCCTGCGCAACACGTTGCGCTGTACCTTGCCGGTGGTGGTCATCGGCAGCGCGTCGATGAACTCGATCTCCTTCGGGTACTCGTAGGGCGCCAGCTGGCCGCGCACATGCTGCTGCAGTTGCTCGACAAGCGCCGCATCGCCGGAGAAGCCGGGAGCCAGCACGACGAAAGCCTTGACCACCGCGCCGCGCTCGGCGTCGGGCTTGGGCACCACCGCGGCATTGGCCACGGCCGCGTGCTTGACGAGACAGTTCTCCACCTCGCTCGGCCCGATGCGGTAGCCGGCGGCCTTGAACATGTCGTCGCTGCGGCCCTGGTACCAGAGGTAGCCGTCGGCATCCATCACCGCGGTGTCGCCGGTGCGGCACCAGCTGTGGGCCACATCACCGGTGAACTTGGCGCGCGTCGCCGCGTCGTTGCGCCAGTAGCCGAGAAAGAACACCGGGTCGGGCTCGCCGTGGATGTCGAGCCGGTACACCGCCACGTCACCCGGCGTGCCGCGCGGGCACTCATGCCCCTCGTCGTCGAGCACCGCCACGCGGTGCCCCGGGTACGGCCGGCCCATGCTGCCGGCGCGCGCCGGCCAGCCGGCGGCCGGGCGGCCCCGCGCATCGAGCGAGCGGCCGCAGTTGCCGACGATGTAGTTGATCTCTGTCTGGCCGAACATCTCGTTGACGGTGATGCCCAGCGCGTCGCGGCAGTAACCGAACACCGCGTCGCCCACCGCCTCGCCGGCGCTCATGATCGCGCGCAGCTGCAGCCGGTAGCGCTCGCGCGGCGCGGGCACGGCCTTCATCATCGCCTTGAGTGCGGTCGGGAACAGGAAGGTGTGGGTGACGCGATAACGCTGCATCAGCTCGAACGCACGCACCGGGTCGAAGCGGCCGATGGTGCCCACGATCTCGCGGCCGAAGTACAGCGTCGGCAGCAAGGCGTCCATCAGCCCGCCGGTCCACGCCCAGTCCGCGGGAGACCAGAACACCGCATCGTCCTGCGGAAACCAGTTCTGGCTGCAGACGAAGCCGGTGAGGTTGCCGATCAGCCCGCGATGCGCGATCAGTGCGCCCTTGGGCGGGCCGGTGGTGCCGCTGGTGTAGATCAACACCGCGGGATCGTCGGCCGCAGTGTCGACCACGTCGAAGCCGTCGGGCTCGGCGCGCAAGGCAGCGAGCCAGTCCACGTCGCCGCGCCCGTGCGCGGCGCCGACAGCCAGCACGCAGCGCAGCGCAGGCGCCCCGGCGCGCGCGGCAACCAGGTTGTCGATGGCCGACTCGTCGACGATGGCGCAGACCGCCGCGCTGTCGTTGAGCCTGAACCCCAGTGCGTCGACACCGAACAGCATGGACAGCGGCATCGCGATGGCGCCGAGCTGGTACACCGCCATGTGCGCCACCGCGGTCTCGATGCGTTGCGGCAGCACGATCGCGACGCGGTCGCCGCGCTGCACGCCGAGCCGGCGCAAGGCGTTGGCGGCGCGGTCGGCCTGGCGTTGCAGCTGGCCGTAGCTGACGCGCAGCCGCGTGCCATCGGCCTGCTCGATGCGCACCGCCACCGCGTCGGGCGTGTCGCGCGCCCAGCGCGCGCAGCAGGCCTCGGCGATATTGAAGCGCGCCGGCACCTGCCAGCGAAAGCTGCGGTGGATCGCGTCGTAACGGTCGGCCTCGGCCATGAGTCGCACCCTCAACGACCAAAGCGTTGCAGCGCCGGCCCAGTGACGCGGCAGATGCGCCAGTCCGGCATCACGGTGGCGCCCATCTTCTCGTAGAAGTCGATCGCGTTCTGATTCCAGTCGAGCACGCTCCACTCGAAGCGCCCGTAGCCGCGCTCGACCGCCAGCGCACCCAGGTGCAGCAGCAGCGCGCGGCCGATGCCGCCGCCGCGGTGTGCGGGCTGGACGTACAGGTCCTCCAGATACAGGCCCGGCTTGGCCAGGAAGGTCGAGAAGTTGGTGAAGAAGAGCGCGAACGCCACCACCTGACCGGCCACCTCGCCGACCATGGCCTCCACCACCGGGCGCGGGCCGAACAGGTGCGGATGCAGCGTCTCGGGCGTCACCTGCAGCAGATGCGTCAGGTGCTCGAACTCGGCCAGCTCACCGATCAGGCCGACCACCGCCGGCACGTCGCGCGGTTCGGCCGCGCGCAGGTTGAAAGAGGTGCTCATGAGCCGATTCTGTCACCGGCGCTACAGGCCGCCCGCGCGCCCTGCCCTACAGTGCCGGCCATGCCCGACACCATCTACCGACCTCACCGCAGCGCGCAGAGCTACTTCATCGCGGCACGTGGCCTGCGCCACCACGTGCAGATCTGGGGCCTGCCTTCGCAGGTGAGCGCCGAGCGTCCGCTGCTGGTGCTGACGCATGGCTGGATGGACGTCGGCGCGTCGTTCCAGTTCGTCGTCGATGCGCTCGACGGCGGCCGCGCGGTGGCGGCGATCGACTGGCGCGGCTTCGGCCGCACCGTGGCACCGCCGACCGACTGCTACTGGTTCCACGACTACGTCGGCGACCTCGATGCGCTGCTCGATGCGCTGTCGCCGGCCGCCCCGGTAGACCTGCTCGGCCACAGCATGGGCGGCAACGTCGTGATGAGTTATGCCGCGGCGCGGCCCGCACGCGTGCGCCGGCTGATCAACGTCGAAGGCTTCGGCATGCCCGAAACGAAGCCCGAGCAGGCGCCCGGGCGCCTGGCGCAATGGCTCGACGAGCTGAAGACGCCGCAGCGCCTGCGCACGTACGCATCACTGGCCGAAGTGGCGGCGCGGCTGCGGCAGAACAATCCGCGGCTGAGCGTCGAACGCGCGGCCTGGCTCGCGGCGCACTGGGCCGAGCGGCGCCGCGACGGCCGCTGGCATGTGCTCGGTGACCCGGCGCACCGGCGCGTCAATCCGATCCTCTATCGCAAGGAGGAGATCCTCGCCGGCTGGCGGCTGATCGCCGCGCCGACGCTGTGGGTCGAGGGCGACGAGACCGACCCCGATCGCTGGTGGGGCCATCGTTATCCGCGCAGCGAGTTCGAGACGCGCATCGCGCTGGTGCCCCGGCTCGAACGCGCGCGCCTCGCGTCGTGCGGACACATGGTCCACTTCGACCAGCCCGCGGCGCTGGCCGGACGTTTGGTGGACTTTCTCGCCTGACGCATCAGGCCAGGAAGGAACCCGCGGTGCGCTAGCCGCCGATCGACCGCCACACGCTCAGCAGCCGTTCGAGCAGGCGCGGCATGTCCGCTGTGCTGTCGAGCAGGTACTGCGCCTGCGAATTCGCCAGCTCACGGCCGACGCAGACCGTCAGCCAGTCGGGCTCGCCCGCAGAAAAGACAGGCTCGTCATTGCGGTCGTCGCCGACGAACACCGCGGCCCCGGCCCCTGCCAGACGCACCAGTGTGCGCAGCGCCTTGGCCTTGTCGTTGGCCATCGCCGCGGTGAGGTTCACGACCATCTTGCCGCCGCCGACATGGATCTCGGAGCCCAGGCCGTCGAGCACCTTGGCGATCGTGTTCAACGCCAGCTCGTGGTCGGGCGACCGTCGATAGTGCAGCGCGATCGATGCGCCCTTGTCTTCCACGGTGACCGCCGCGCGGCGCAACAGCGCAGCCGATGTCTCCAGGCGGCGCCGCGCGCTGTCGAGCGTCGTCGACAGTCGCGCCGTCGCGGGATCGTCGAGAACCTCCGCCCCGTGACTGCCGACGATCTGCCACGGCTTGAAGCCCAGGCGCCAGCTCACGTCGGCGATGCTTCGTCCCGAGATCACCGCCACGGGCAGCTGTTCAGCCAGTGTCCGCAGGCGCCGGCCCGTCGCCGCCGGCACCCTGGCCGCGCCCGGCCGGGACACGATCGGCGCCAGCGTGCCGTCGAAGTCGAAAGCCAGCAACGGACGCTGGCACAGCACGCGTCGCAGGTGGTCGTCGGCCTGCGCCGTGAACAGCGGTTGCAAGCGAACCTCGGATGGCGCACGCACCCGAGCCATCGCGCTCTTTCGTGCCGTCGTCACACCGACATGTGCCGCTGAACCCGGGCCTCGATGCGCTCACGCATCCGCCACCGGCTGGCGTCGGCCAGCATGCGCCCGGCCCAGCGGTAGACGTTGTTCTCACGCACCGTCATGCGCAGGCTGGCCATGCGCTCGCGCTGTTCGGCAGGCGGCATGGTCGCGGCGCGGTGCAGCGCATCGGCCGTTTCCTCCACGTGGTAGGGGTTCACGACCAGGGCCTCGGTCAGCTCGCGCGCGGCGCCGGCGAAACGGCTGAGAACCAGCACGCCGCGATCATCGTCGCGGGCGGCGACGAACTCCTTGCAGACCAGATTCATGCCGTCATGCAGGCTGGTCACGACACACATGTCGGCCGCCCGGAACCACTCGTTGATCTCGCCATGGTCGTGGTGTTCGGCCAGCAGGTGCACGGGCCGGTACTGCGGCGTGCCGAAGCGCGTGTTGATGCGCTCGGTGACACGCTGGATGCGCTCCTGGAATGTCCGGTATTCCTCGAGGGCGCTGCGCGTGGGTGCGGCGATCTGCACGAAGACGAACCGTCCGATCCACTCCGGACGCTTCTCGAGCAGCCGCTCGACAGCGTGCAGCCGCTCCAGGATGCCCTTGGTGTAGTCGAACCGGTCGACGCCGAGGCCCAGACAGGCATCGTCGGGCAGGCCCAGGCGCGCGAACACGCGGCGCCGGCACTCCGCCACCGGCGTCATCGCCGCGACGGTGGCCGCGGTCGGCCATTCGATCGAGATCGGATAACTCTCGACCAGCGTCTCCTTGTCCTGGTACGAGATCGAGGAGTGTTCGTGCTCGATGCGTGCTTCGAGGCAGCGATCCACCGTCTCGATGAAGTTCTTGCAATGAAAGCGCGTGTGAAAGCCGAGAATCGTGCTGCCCAGCATGCCCTGCAGGATCTCGCGCCGCCACGGGCAGATGCTGAACGACTCCGGGTTGGGCCACGGGATGTGCCAGAAGCTCAGGATCGTCGCACGCGGAAGTTGCTCGCGGATCATCTGCGGCAACAGTGCGAAGTGGTAGTCCTGCACCAGCACCACCGGGTCCTCGCTGCGCGCCTCCTGCACCACGGCGTCGGCGAACCGCTGATTCACCGTGCGGTAGTGTTCCCAGTCCGATTCGCGGAACACCGGCCGCACGTGGGCGACGTGGCACAGCGGCCACAGGCCCTCGTTGGCGAAGCCGTAGTAGTAGCCCTGCTCCTCCTGCTCGGTCATCCAGATGCGCCGCAGCAGATACTCCGGCGCCTCCGGCGGCACGCCCACGCGGTCGTGCGAGTCGACGACCTCGGCGTCGGCGCTGCCACTGCCATGCGCGATCCAGGTACCGGAACAGGCCCGCATCACCGGTTCGACCGCGGTCACCAGCCCGCTCGCCGGCCGCTTGACCACCACCGCCTGCTTGACGCGCTCGTGAATGTAGGGTTCTCGGTTGGAGACCAAGATGATCTGGTCGCCTCGCAGCTGCGTGTGCAGCAACGAGCGCAGCCGCTCGGGGTTCCACTCCGTGATCAAACCCTGGCTGCGCCGGAACTCGTCTTCCAGGTCACGTAGCCGCGAACGCACCTCGGCCGCGAACGGCTGGAGTTCAGGTGGCGGGGGCAGCAGCGGCCGGATCAGGCCTTCGCCGCGCAGGATCGCCTGCATGCCGGAGATCCAGCCGCGCCAGCTCAACTGTGCCACCACCACGGTCACCAGCGCGATCGTCAATCCCAGACCGACGATGAAGATCAGCAGGTACTGGCGCGTGTCCTGGCTGCGGCGATCGACAAAGCTCATGTCGTGCAGAAGCACCAGCGCATCGGAGCTGGCGCTCTCGGCGTTGATCGTATGCACACCCACATGCACCGCGCCGCTGGTGAGGCTCAACTGCTGGTCGGGTTGATTCGAGATGGCGCGCGCCCGCTCGCAGGTGAGCGTCTTCGGGTACGCCGAGCTCGCCTGCAGCAGGTCACCGGCCGCCGTACACAGGCCGATCGCCACCAGCCGTTCGTCGCGCGCAGAACGTTCGAACAAGGCCTGCAGACGAGTCGTGGACCCGGTGCGCAGCGCGTCGTCGATCGAATCCGACAGCGTGTTGACCACCAACGTGCCACGGATGTTGAGGTCGCGCGAGAACCAGCGCAGGGTCAGCTGATCCATCAGCGGCAACACCACCAGCGCCGCGATCACCAGCGCCACCAGCAGTGGCACGAGGAATCGCAGCTGCAGCTGGAGTGTCTTGAATCGGTTCTGCGCCACCAACTGCTTGGCGCGCGCGAACCACCGTGAGTGGTTCGAAGACGCGTGCGCCGACTGTGGATCGGGAGCGGCCCAGTATATATTCCACTGCATGTCGACCTTCGACCAGCCCGGGAGCTCTGGCTTGATGACAGGTCGGCCGCTGGCGCCCACGGCCGAACCGACATTGGACCTCGCCTTGATCGGCAATGGCGGCGTCGGCGCGCTGGTGGACGTGCGCGGCGACATCGTCTGGTCGTGCGTGCCGCGTTTCGACGGCGAGCCCGTCTTTCATGCGCTGCTCGGCTCGCCGAGCGGCCAGGTCGAAGACGGCCGCTTCGGTGTGCGCCTGGAAGATCTCGCCCGCACCGAGCAGGCCTACGACCCGGGCACGGCCATCCTGCGCACGCGCCTGTACGACCAGGCCGGCGAGTCGATCGAGATCACCGACTTCGCGCCGCGCTTCCTGCACCACGGCCGCATGTTCCGGCCGGCCCAGATCGTGCGCCGGGTCAGGCCGCTCAACGGGCATCCGCGCATCCGGCTGATCGTGCGCCCGCGCGGCGACTGGGGCATACACGAGCCGTCGGTCACGCGCGGCAGCAATCACCTTCGATACGTGCTGCCCTCGACCACGATCCGGCTCAACACCAGCGCGCCGCCGGTGTACGTGGCCGAAGGCACCTGGTTCTCGCTGCATGGACCGATCAGCCTCGTGCTCGGCCCCGACGAGACGCTCTCGGGCGGCATCGACGAGACGGCGCGCGACTTCGAGGAAGAAACGTCCAAGTACTGGCGGCACTGGACGCGCAGCCTCGCGGTGCCGCTGGAATGGCAGGACGCCGTCATCCGCGCGGCCATCACATTGAAGATGTGTCAGTTCGAGGAGACCGGTGCCATCGTCGCCGCCATGACGACCAGCCTGCCCGAGGCGGCCGACAGCGGTCGCAACTGGGACTACCGCTTCTGCTGGCTGCGCGACGCGTTCTTTGTCGTGCGCGCACTCAACAGCCTGTCGGAAGTCGGCACGATGGAGGACTATCTGCGCTGGCTGCACGACGTGGTGCGCAGCTCTGACGGGCACATCCAGCCGCTGTACGGGATCGGGCTGGAGCGCGTCCTGACGGAGCGCATCGTCACGCAGCTGCCCGGCTACCGGGGCATGGGGCCGGTGCGCGCGGGCAATCAGGCCTACGAGCACTTCCAGCACGATGTCTACGGCAACATCGTGCTCGGCGCCGCGCAGGCGTTTCACGACCATCGGTTGTTCAGGCGCGCCGATGCGCGCGACTTCCTGCTGCTCGAGCGCGTCGGCGAGCAGGCCTGGCGGCTGCATGACCAGCCCGATGCCGGCATGTGGGAACTGCGGACGCGCGCGCGTGTGCACACCTCGTCGGCGCTGATGTGCTGGGCGGCCTGCGACCGACTGGCGCGCATTGCCGGCGTCGTCGGCATGCCCGAGCGCGCTGTCCAGTGGCGTCAGCGTGCCGACACCATACGGCAACGCCTGCTGGCTGCGGCGTGGAACGACAAGCGCAAGGCGTTCGTCGCCGGATTCGACGGCGACGACCTGGACGCCAGCGTGCTGTTGATGGCCGAGGTCGGCTTCATCGCTGCCGACGACCCGCGCTTCGTCAGCACCGTCGACGTGCTGGAGCGCAATCTGTGCGACGGGCCGTTCATGCGGCGCTATGAAGCGCCCGACGACTTCGGGCTGCCGCAGACCGCGTTCAACGTCTGCGCGTTCTGGCGCGTCGATGCGCTGGCGCGCACGGGCCGGATCGAACGCGCCCGCGAGATCTTCGAGGTGCTGCTGTCGATCCGCAATGCGTCCGGCCTGCTGTCGGAAGACTACGATCCCCGTCGCCGCGAGCTGTGGGGCAACTTTCCGCAGACCTATTCGATGGTCGGCATCATCAACGGCGCGACACGCCTGTCAGCGGCCTGGGACAGCATCATCTAGCCGCACCCGGCTGCGACGCCCCCCTCACAGGTCGACCCGCGTTGCGGGTGCCGGCGCCTCGACGCTCCAACCCAGCTCGTCGGCGATGCGGTCGGCGAACCCGCTGGCCGTCTGCGCCTCGCCGTGCACGACGAAGCAACGCTGCGGCGCCGTCGCGAAGCGCCTCAACCAACCCAGCAGCGCCGCCTGGTCGGCATGTGCCGACAGGCCCCCGATCGTGTGGATGCTGGCGCGCACCGCGACCTCCTCGTCGAAGATGCGCACCTGCTTGTCGCCGTCTACCAGGCGCCGCCCCAGCGTACCCTCGGCCTGGAAGCCGATGATCACGATCGCGCACTCCGGCCGCCCGAGGTGGTGCCTCAGATGGTGCTTGATGCGACCGGCATCGCACATGCCGCTGGCCGAGATGATGATGGCGCCGGCCTTGATGCGGTTCAGCGCGATCGAATCCTCGACGCTGCGCGTGAATCGAAGGTCCAGCCACTCCGGGTGTGACCGACGCAGCGACAGCAGCGCCCGGGTCTCGTCGTCGAGAAACTCCTTGTGTTGCCAGGTGATCTCGGTCACCTTGTTGGCCATCGGCGAATCGACGAAGACCTGCAGCCGGGGCAGCTTGCCCTGGCGGCACAGATCAAGCAACAGATGCAGCAGCTCCTGCGTGCGGCCCAGCGCGAAGGCCGGGATGATGATGTTGCCCTGGCGCCGCCGCAACGTGTCCTCGATGACGAACACCAGTTCGTCGATGGTCTCGGCCAGCGGCCGGTGCAGCCGGTTGCCGTAGGTGGACTCCACCACCAGCACGTCGGCCGAGTCGATCGGCGTGGGATCGCGCACGATGGGCCGTCCGGGCTGCCCGAGGTCGCCCGAGAACACCAACTTGCGCGTCTGGCCCTTCTCGGTCACCCAGACCTCGACGATGGCCGAGCCGAGGATGTGGCCGGCATCGCGGAAGCGGCAGCGCACCGACGCATGCGGCTGCACATCTTCGTCGTAGACCGTGCCCTGCAGCTGCTCGAGGCAAGCCTCGGCCTGGGCCACCGTGTACAGCAGCGCCGGCGCGTCGGCCCGCGCTTGACGCGAGCGCTTGCGCTGCGCGCGCGCCCACTCGCCCTCCTGGATGAAGGCGCTGTCCAGCAACATCACCGACAGCAGATCCACGGTGGCTCGGGTGGTGAAGATCGGCCCGCGAAAGCCCAGCGCGCACAGGCGCGGCAGCAGGCCGCTGTGGTCGATGTGCGCATGCGTGAGCAGCACGAAGTGAATCTGCCGCGGGTCGAACGGCCAGGCCTTCAGGTTGCGTTCGCGCGCCTCGCGCCCGCCCTGGAACATGCCGCAGTCGACCAAGAAGCGCACACCGTCGGTCTCGACCAGAAAGCACGAACCGGTCACTTCCTGTGCCGCGCCGATGAACGTCAGTCTCATGGAATTCCTTCGTCGGCGAGGCGTCGCCGGGATTCGTGATGTTGCCGGCTGGCACGCTGCGCGAACTGCTGCGGCGCAAGGCCTCGCGACCTGCCGCAGGTGCCGTCAAGGCGACTCGACGCATTCTTGCGCCGCGGCGGGCGACGCGTCAGAACGTCGCGAAGCGTGCCTTGAACTCGATCGCCGCCTGTGCGCCGCGCGCGTTGGCAATGATCTGGTAGGCCGTCTGCAGCATCGGGCCCAGCTGCTCGCGCGACGAGGCCTTCTCCATCTTGATCGCAAAGGCCTCGCCGGTCGGCCCGGTCAGATCGTTGAATGCGCGCACGGCCTCGGAACGAAGTTTTGCGAACGACGTGGGATCGAGTTCGCCGTGCCCTGTGGTCGGGAGCGGGGCGGTCTTGGCGGGCTTGCTGGGTGGCTCGACCACCGCGGCCGCCTCGATGTAGCCGTCGCGAATCAGTTCCTGCAGTGTGTCGCCGGCGTTCTGCGGGATCAGCTTGGCGAGTTCGGCGTCGCTGCGCGCGCCGTCCACGAGGATCAGCGCCGTGCGTAGCCTGGGCACCAAGCGGTGGGCCCGCGTGGCGATCTCGTCAACGCCCTTGGCTGTCTTGCGGAAAATCGTGGCCATGCCGAGTTTCCTAACGATTCGATTCGCTGCGGCCCAGCGGCCGTACGAAGAAATGCACCGTTCCAGACCCTGCTAGCTTACATCGGAGCGCTCTCGGGGCAACCAGCGGCCGGCCACGCAGTCAGGAATTTTGCCCACGATGCCCGGGCTTCGCGTGCCGGCAACGGGGTTTTCCGGACCACCCACGCCGGCGCCCGCCACCCACAATGCCTCGATGGCCAGCCCTTCTTCGACGATGGCGAAGTCCGAGCCACGGCCCTGGGTGGTCGGGCTCGGCTACGTGTTGTCCTTCCTGCTGCTGGACTGGATCAGCTACATCCGCCCGTTCGAAGGACTGAACATCACGCCATGGAATCCGCAGCCCGCGCTGGCGATCGCCTTGTTGATGCTGCAACAGGCGCGCTGGTTGTGGCTGGTCTGGCTCAGCCTCGTCACGGCCGAGCTGGCCGTGCGCGGCGTGCCTGCGGACTGGTTCGTCACCCTGGCGGCCACCGGCGCCCTGGCCTTGTCGTACGCGGCGACTGCACGTGTGCTCGGCATGCGGCTGGGTCGCAGTCTGTCCTTGTCGACGCGACGCGATCTGCTGTGGTTCGTGGTGGTCGTGCTCGCCGGTTCGCTGTTCAGTGCGATGCTGTACGTGACATCGCTGGCCATCGCAGGCCTCGTGACCGGCAGCCCGCTTCACGAGGCGATCATCCGCTACTGGATCGGCGATGCGGTCGGCCTCGTCGTCCTGCTGCCGATCCTGCTGGCCCTGCTGAATGCGCAGAGGCGTGGCGCGCTGGTGCTGACCGCGGGCAGCCGCGAATGGTGGTTGATCGCGGCCGTCACCGTCGTCTTGCTCGCCGTCGTCTTCGGCCAGGCCGACAGCAACCTCTTCAAGTTCTTCTACCTGCTCTTCCTGCCGGTGGTCTGGGCTTCGGCGCGACTGGGCCTGTCCGGTGCCGTGCTGGTGTCCGCCGTGATCCAGGTCGGGCTCATCGTGACCGTGCAGTCTGCCTCGAACGCGGATCTCACGGTATTCGAGCTGCAGGTGCTGATGGCGGCCGCCGCGCTGACCGGCCTGGTGCTCGGCGTGGCCGTCGACGAACGCGAGCGCGCCACCGCCGAGTTGAAGGGCAGCCTTCGCCTGGCCGCCGCCGGCCAGATGGCCGCCGCGTTGGCGCACGAATTGAGCCAGCCGCTGACGGCACTGAACAGCTACGCACAGGCTTCCCGCCTGCTGGTGACCTCGCATGACCTGCCGGACCACGAAAGGTTGTCGCGCCTGGCCGAGGTATCGCAGCGCATGGCCGTCGACGCGCTGCGCGCCAGCGACGTCGTCAAGCGACTGCGCGATTTCTTCCGCTCCGGCAGCACGCAGTTGCAGGTGGTGAATCTGTCGATGCTGCTCGACGAGGCACTGGCGGCCTGTCAGCGCCACGCAGAGGCGCTGGAGGTTGAGGTCCAACGAGAGGTGGCCGATTCACTGCCCCCCGTGCTGGCGGACCCCGTGCAGATCGCGGTCGTCCTGCGCAACCTCGTCACCAACGCACTCGAGGCGAGCTCGGGCATGGCCGCGGGCCGGGTCGTGCTGGCGGCGCACCGGATCGCCGGCGCGGTGCGCGTCGAGGTGCGCGACACCGGCCCCGGGGTCCAGGGCGCTCGCCTGGAGGCCCTGTTCGAACCCGGCCCGTCGGACAAGCCCGGCGGCATGGGGGTGGGACTCAGCATCTGCCGCGCCATCGTCGAAGCCCATGGCGGCTCGCTGTGGGCCGAGGCGGGCGCGTGCGGGGTGTTCTGCTTTACTCTTCCGATCGAGCCGCCAGGAGATGAGCTTGCATCGTGACACGGTCTTCATCGTCGATGACGACGCATCGGTTCGCGACTCGCTTTCGCTGCTGCTCAGCCTACGCGGCTACGCGACGGCCACGTTCGGTAGCGCCGAGGACTTCCTCGCCGCCGTGCGCCCGGAATGGCGCGGCTGCGTCGTGCTGGACATCCGCATGCCGGGCATGTCGGGGCTCGAGCTTCAGCGCTGCCTGCGCGAGGGCTCCCCCAAGCTGCCGGCGATCGTCATCACGGCGCACGGCGACGTGGCCGCAGCGCGCCAGGCCTTCCTGGCCGACGCCGTGGACTTCATCGAGAAGCCGTTTGACGGCGATCAGCTGCTGCGTGCCATCGACCAGGCGCTGGCGGGCGTGCAGGCAGCGACCGACGCCAAGCCGTCCACACCGGGCCGGGCGGCGCACGACGTGCTCTCGGCTCGAGAACGCGACGTGATGCGACTGATGATCAAGGGCCTGCACAACCGGCGCATCGCCGAGGAACTCGGCATCAGCCATCGCACCGTCGAGGTCCACAAGGCGCGCGTGATGGAGAAGCTCGGTGTCAGCAACGTGATCGAACTCGTGCGCCTGGTGGACGAGGGGCGCGGCTGATATCAGACCCCGTACGGGGCGGCCCGTACGGTGGCGCACGAATTTCCACGCGAGAGCAGAACACTTACGCTGCGGGCGTGCATCTGCCTCACAGCAAACCAACCCGTCGGCGCCGCCTGGACGCGGCGCGGCGATGAACCGGCTGTGGCCGGCCCTGTTGCCCGAACCGAATCGGTTCCCTGCGGCTGAGCAAGGCGAGGCCCAACGGGCCGCTCGCCTTGCCGAATTCGACCTGCGCCGTCTGCGGCGAGGGCTGCGCGAGCGGCCGCACGGTCAGCGTCGGCCATGAACCACATCCAGACCATCGGCACCAGCCTGTTCGCGCTGGCACTGCTGCACACGTTCTCGACCCGGTTCTTCGAACGGATGGCCCATCGGCGTCCGGACCATGCCGGCATCTGGCACCTGCTCGGCGAAGTGGAGGTCGTGTTCGGTTTCTGGGCCATGGTGCTGGTGCTCGCGATGATGGTGCTTCTCGGCAGGACACCGGCCACCGACTATCTGGATTCGCGCGACTTCACCGAGCCGATGTTCGTCTTCGCCATCATGGTCGTGGCGGGTAGCCGAGCGGTGCTGAGCTTGACGCGCAATGCGGTGGATGCCGTTGCCAGCGTCGTTCCGCTGAGCGGGGCGACCGCCTTCTACTTCGTGGCGCTGGCCCTGGTGCCGCTGCTGGGTTCGCTGATCACCGAACCCGCCGCGATGACGCTGGCCGCCTTGATGCTGCGCGATCGCATCTTCAGTGCGGGCGGTGTGTCGCAGCGCCTGAAGTACGCCACGCTCGGCGTCCTGTTCGTCAATGTCTCCATCGGCGGCACCCTCACGCCCTATGCCGCGCCGCCGGTGCTGATGGTGGCGGCGAAGTGGAACTGGGACTTCGGGTTCATGCTGTCGCACTTCGGCTGGCGCGCGAGCCTGGCCGTGGGCGTCAACGCCATGGCGGTGACGCTGCTGTTCCGGCGCGAGTTGCTCGGGCTGGCCCGCGTGGCGCGCGGCGCGGCGAACCCCCTGCCGCTGTGGGTCACTGTGCTGCACGTGCTGTTCCTGGCCGCGGTGGTCGGCTTCGCCCATCACCCGCCGGTGTTCATGGGGTTGCTGCTGTTCTTCCTCGGCTTTGCCAAGGCCTACCCGGCATTCCAGGACCGACTGATGCTGCGCGAAGGGCTGCTGGTCGCCTTCTTCCTCGCCGGGCTGGTGGTGCTGGGCGGGCAGCAGCAGTGGTGGCTCGAACCGCTGCTGCGCGGCATGGATGCCAACACGGTGTACTTCGGCGCCGCGGCGCTCACCGCTGTCACCGACAACGCCGCGCTGACCTACCTGGGCTCACTCGTCGAGGGCCTGAGCGATGAGTTCAAGCTCGCGCTGGTGGCGGGCGCCGTCACCGGCGGTGGTCTGACCGTGATCGCCAACGCGCCGAACCCGGCCGGCTTTGCCATTCTGCGCGGCCACTTCGACGACCAGGCCATCCATCCGCTGGGCCTTCTGCTCGCAGCCATCCCGCCCACGTTGGTCGCGGCCGCGGCCTTCCGACTGATCTGACGATGGAGACGACGCCCATGTCCGTCAACCTGTGGTCCGACCTGACAGAGTGGTGGCGTACCGTGACGCCGGATTTCGCCTTCCTGCTGGCCCTGCCCTTGCTGGTGGCTGCGGCCGGCGGCCTGGCCGACTGGGTGCGCCGACGACGGCGGCGCTGAGTCACGGCGCCGTCACAGCGGCAGCGGCCGTGGTGCGGGCGTTGATGGGATGGGGGTGCCAGCCGATGAGCACCAGCATCACCAGGAATCCCACGACATAGGCCACGGCGATGTGCCAGCCCGCCTTGAGCCAGCCCCAAACCGAGCGGGCTTCCGGGTAGATGTTGGACAAGGCCACGCCGGCCGAGGAGCCGAACCAGATCATCGAACCGCCGAATCCCACCGCATAGGCGAGAAAGCCCCAGTCGTAGCCGTCCTGCCGGATCGCCAGCGCGGTGAGCGGAATGTTGTCGAACACCGAAGACAGGAAGCCCAGTCCCAGCGTGGTGGGCCACGACGCCGGGGGCAGATGCTGCACCGGCATCAGCGAGGCGCACCACACCAGCGCGAGCAGGAACACGCTGCCCTTGAAGGCGCCGGGCAGCAGATTCCAGGTCGGCTGCCGGATCGGCGCCATCACCAGCAGGGCCAGCATCACCGCCACCCCGATGACCGGGAACCGGCCGAGCACGGCGGGGGCATAGAGGTTGAACCACACGTTGGCGCCAATCGCCGCCACCAGCACGAAGGCCACGATGGTCAGGCGCATGTAGTGCACGTGCTCGCCGGCCGTGTCTTCCTTCTGGATCGGCTGGTAGGCATGTTGCTGCTTGGCCGCGATGGTGCCGAAGATCAACAGCGCGGCAAAGCCACCCGCGTAGGCTTCGAGCACCCATAACGGGCTGGCGCCGGCGATCCACATCATCGTGGTGGTGGTGTCGCCGACCACGCTGCCGGCGCCGCCGGCGTTCGAGGCCGCGACGATGGCGGCCAGGAAACCGATGTGCACACGCCGCTTGTACAGCACC
>CALMQI010000235.1 GCA_937871935.1 uncultured Burkholderiales bacterium | reverse complement strand
GGATCCACCACGCCCTGGCGTACTGGTCGGACACCAGGGTGCCACCGGCGGCGAGGGCGGCGGCCAGCCGCTCGTCGGCCACGTCGTGCACCGTCTTCAGCCGCCGCTTGCCTTCCGTGCGATTTTCCAGCCGCACGCAATAGCCCATCACGAGCCGATTGGCCGCCCCGAACGGCGCACGCACGCGTTGCCCGATCACAACCTGGCCTCGCAGATTGTCGGGAACGCGGTAATCGAACGGCACCTCGGGTCCATCCGCGCTGGCCCGCGCGCGCTCCGAAGTGCGCGCGCAGTCGACGCAAGCGCGGCTGGTCGGTGAGCTGGTCAAGCGCGCGTCGAACGACGCCAACCGCGACACGCAGATCGGCCGCACGCTGTTCCAGTTGCTGGTGCCGGTGGAAATGGAAGCGCATCTGGGCGGCAGCAGCGAGATGCTGTTGGAGCTGGACGACGGCACCGCGGCGATTCCGTGGGAGTTGCTCGATGCGCCCGAAGACGGGCGTGGCGGGGCGAGCGTGCCGTGGGCGATACGCGCCAAGCTGCTGCGCAAATTGCGCACGGTGGAGTTCCGCCAGCAGGTGAGCGATGCGCGCATCGAAGACGCGGTGCTGGTGATCGGCTTCATGGCCGTCGCCGTCGTCCACGTCCACATGAAGAACGGGTTCTTCTGGACCGCCGGAGGCTACGAGTACCCCTTGTTCTGGGGCCTGGTGTGCGTGGCCATCGCCATCCGGGGCGTCGCCGAGCGGTCGGACCGGGCGGCCATGCTCGGGGTCCCCGTCGGCCGCGTGCAGACGACCGTGTGGGTCATGACCACCGTGCTGGCCTTCGTGACGGTGTTCCTCCGGTCCGGCGTGATCAGCGTGCCCATCGGGAGCGCGCTCGGCGTTGCCGTCCTCGTGCGCGCGCTGGCCGCCGCGCGCCACGCCCGCCAGGGAGCCTCCGCATGAACAAGCCCGTCCCGCAAATCGCTGCCGCCGATCTGTCGCTGGCCCAGGCCCGCTGGGAGCAGGAATTCGCCGCCGGAGCCGGGCAAGCCGAGCCGCTGCGCAACCGCTCCGGCGTCGAGATCAAGCCGCTGTACACGCCGCGCGACTGGTCGGGCGCGGCCTATGCCGACAGCCTGGGCTTCCCCGGCGAGTTCCCCTACACCCGCGGCATCTACCCCACGATGTACCGGGGGCGCAGCTGGTCGCAGCGCCAGCTCATCGGCCTGGGGGTGCCCGAGGACTACAACAGCCGCGTCAAGGAGATGCTGGCGCTGGGCGCGTCGGCGCTGTCGCTGATCCCGTGCAACTCGGTCTTCCGCGGCTACGACGCGGACGAGGTGCCGGCCGAGCTGCTGGGCACCTGCGGCACGGTGATCAATCACGTTGGCGACATGGACCGCGCGCTCGACGGCGTGCCCATCGGCGACCTGTCCACGGCCATGAACGACCCCACGCCGTTCACGCTGCTGGCCTTCGAACTGGCGGTGGCCAGGCGACGCGGCGTGCCCTGGACGCGCATCACCGGCACCTCGAACCAGAGCGACTGCATCTCGCACTTCGTCGCCAACCACATGTTCTTCCGCATCGCGCTGCAGGGCGCGCGGCGCATCGTGGTCGACCACATCGCTTTCGCCAACGAGCAGGTGCCGGCCTGGAACCCGCTGTCCATCGTCGGCCAGCACATGCAGCAGGCGGGGGCCACGCCGGCAGAGGCGATGGCCTTCACGCTGTGCTCGGCGATCCAGTACGCCGAAGACTGCATCGCTGCGGGCATGGACCCCGACCGCTTCCTGCCGCGCTTCACCTTCTTCTTCGACATCTCGGTCAGCCTGTTCGAGGAAGTCGCCAAGTTCCGCGCCGGCCGTCGCGTCTGGGCCAAGCTGTGCCGCGAGCGCTTCGGCGCCAAGGACCCGCGCTCGTGGCGCTTCAAGTTCCACGGCCAGACCTCGGGCGTGGACCTGACGCGCCAGCAACCGCTGAACAACATCGCCCGCGTCACCACCCAAGCCATGGCCGGCATCTTCGGCGGCCTGCAGTCGCTGCACACCGATGGCTACGACGAGGTCTTCTCCACCCCCACGACGGAAGCCGCGCGCATCGCCGTGGCGACGCAGAACATCCTGCGCGAGGAAGCCCACCTCACCGACGTCATCGACCCGCTGGGCGGCTCGTATTACGTCGAGTCGTTGACCGACCAGATGCAGCAGAAGATCGAGGCCATCATCGACCTCATCGACGCCGCCGGCGGCATGTACAAGGCGGTCGAACAGGGCCTGGTGCAGAAGATGATCGGCGACTCGGCGCTGGCCTTCCAGAAGCGCGTCGACGCCGGCGCGGAGACCGTGGTCGGTGTCAACAAGTACACCGTCGAGGAAGACGCGGCCGACTACCCCGCGCTCGACTACCCGGACCGCGCCCGCATGGACGCCTACCTGACCCGGCTCAAGGCCTTCAAGGCCGAACGCTCCGCTGCTGCGGTGGACAAGGCGCTCGCTGCGCTGGCCGCGGCCGCGCAGTCGAAGCGGGACAACGTGTTCGCGCAGGTCGTCGCCGCGGCCGAAGCCAGCGCCACGCATGGCGAGATCTGCGCCACGCTGCGCCGTGAAATGGGCTTCGGTCAGCCCTTGACAATCGTTTGATGAACGCCGAAACGAACCCGCTCCAAGCCATCCTGGCAGGCGACCGGCGCGCGGTGGCGCGCGCCATCACGGCGCTGGAAAACGACAGCGACAGCGCGCACACCGTACGCGCCGGGGTGGCCGCGCACGTGGGGCGCGCGCATGTCGTCGGCGTCACCGGGCCGCCGGGGGGCGGCAAGTCCACGCTGGTGTCGGGGCTGATCAGGCAGTTGCGCGCGCGCGGCCACACGGTGGCGGTGGTTGCGGTCGATCCGTCCAGCCCCTTCACCGGCGGCGCCGTGCTCGGCGACCGCATCCGCATGGGCGAGCACCAGCCCGACGAAGGGGTGTTCATCCGCTCGCTGGCGTCGCGCGGCCACCTGGGCGGGCTGGCACGCTCGGCCACCGACGTCGTCGATGTTTTCGATGCCGCCGGCTACCACACGGTGATCGTCGAAACCGTCGGCGCCGGGCAGTCCGAGGTCGAGGTCACGCGCATCGCCGACACACGCCTGGTGGTCTGCCCGCCGGGGCTGGGCGACGACATCCAGGCCATCAAGGCCGGCGTGCTGGAGATCGCCGACGCCTTCGTCGTCAGCAAGGCCGACCTGCCCGACGCGCAGCGGACCGAGAACGAGTTGCTGTCGATGCTGACGCTGCGCCGCGGCCCGGCTGCCAAGCCGCCGGTTCTGCGCACCATCGCGACCACCGGCGAAGGCTTGCGCGAACTGGTCGACTGGCTGGAACAGCGCACGCAGCGCGGCAGCCGCCACGCCGCCACCGAGGACCGCGCCGCGCGCGACCTGGTCGCACGTTCGATCGCCGCCGACGGCTATGGCAGGCATCTGGGGTTCGAACTCGTGGCTGCGGCCCGCGGCACGGCCACCGTGCGCATGCGGGTCGGGCCGCAGCATCTGAACTTCAACGGCCGCTGCCACGGCGGCGCCATCTTCTCGCTGGGCGACATGGCGCTCGGCCTGGCCTGCAATTCGCACGGCACGATCGCCGCGTTGATCGACGGCAACATCAGCATCTCGACCGGCGTCGAGCCTGGCGACTGGCTGGTTGCGCATGCCACCGAGGTGTCGCGCTCGCGCAAGGTCGGCGTGTACCGTGTCGATGTGAGCCGCGCCAGCGACCAGGCGCACATCGCCTGCCTGTCGGGAACGGTCTACGTCACCGGCAAGCCGGTGCCGGTCGCAGCGCCGGGCGAGCGGCCGGGCCTCGCGCCGCTGCTGAACTGATGGCCCGCCCGCCGATCCGCCTGTTCAAGCGTGCGCTGGCCGCAGGCGCGCGCGCCGACGCGTGCATGCCGGCCGCGGCGGCGGCACAGGCCAGTGCGCTGGCCTTGCTGGCACGCAGCGTTGCCATGGGGCACCGTCGCCTGGCCTTGCTGCGGCTGCTGGCCGCGGTGCGTGTGCGTGCGCTCGTCCCGGCGCCCGACTGGGCGTATTGCGGTAAGGTTGCATCGCAGGCGGCGGACGAGGCCCTGCGCGGCCTGTTTGCCGAGGCTGAGCAAACGGTGGTCGGGGGGCACGGCAGCGCCCGAGGCGCCGATGCCGCCCCCACACCCCGCGCCTGAGGCCGCCCACGTCTGCTGCCAAGCCCACACTACCGACTGGAGAACTCGATGAACAGGCCCGAAATCTTTGTCGTCAGCGCAACGCGCACCGCCATTGGCAGCTTTGGCGGAGCGCTGAAGGACGTGCCGCTGTCGCAACTGGCCAGCACTGCAGTGCGCGAGGCCATCGCCCGCTCCGGCACCGACGCCGCAAGCATCGGCCACGTGGTGCTTGGCAACGTCATCCCCACCGAGCCGCGCGACGCCTACCTGGCGCGCGTGGCCGCCATCGACGCCGGCATTCCGAACGAGACGCCGGCGTTCAACGTCAACCGGCTGTGCGGCTCGGGCCTGCAAGCCATCATTTCGGCGGCGCAAACGCTGCTGCTTGGCGACGCCGAGATCGCCATCGGAGGTGGCGCCGAGTCGATGAGCCGCGGGCCCTACCTGCTGCCTGCCGCGCGCTGGGGGGCACGCATGGGCGATGCGCCCATGACCGACTACATGCTCGGCGTGCTGCACGACCCGTTCCATGCCATCCACATGGGCATCACGGCCGAGAACGTTGCGGCGAGTGCCGGCATCACGCGCGACATGCAGGACGCGCTGGCGGTGGCCAGTCAGCAGCGCGCGGCCCGCGCCATCGCCGAAGGCAGGTTCAAGAGCCAGATCGTCGCCGTCACCGTGGCCACGCGCAAGGGCACTGTGGTCTTCGACACTGACGAGCATGTGCGCGGCAATGTGACCCTGGAGCAGTTGGCGGCCATGAAGCCGGCTTTCAAGAAGGACGGTTCGGTGACGGCCGGCAACGCCTCGGGTTTGAACGACGCCGCATCGGCCGTGGTTCTGGCCACCGGCGCCGCCGTCCAGGCGCGCGGGCTCAAGCCGCTGGCTCGGCTGGTGGCCTACGCCCACGCCGGCGTGGACCCCAAGCTGATGGGCCTGGGCCCGGTACCGGCCTCGCGCCTGGCCCTCAAACGCGCCGGCCTCGGCGTCAACGACCTCGACGTGGTCGAGTCCAACGAAGCCTTTGCCGCGCAGGCCTGCGCCGTGACGCGCGCCCTCGAACTCGACCCCGCCAAGGTCAACCCGAACGGCTCGGGCATCTCGCTCGGCCATCCGGTGGGCGCCACGGGCGCGATCATCACCACCAAGGCGCTGTACGAGTTGCAGCGCATCCAGGGGCGCTACGCGCTGGTGACGATGTGCATCGGCGGCGGGCAGGGCATCGCCGCGATCTTCGAGCGCGCCTGACGCGGCCCGCCGAGGCGCTGGCGCCTCGGCAGGCCTTGGCCTACAGGAACTCGGTGCCGCCGTCGACCATCAAGGTCTGCCCGGTCATGAAGTGGCTGTCGGCCGACAGCAGGAAGGCAATGGTGCCGACCAGGTCAGCGGCTTCGAGGTTGCGTTGCAGCGCCTGGCTTCCGGCAATGGCCTTGGTGACCTGCTCGTGCTTGGCGCCGAAGTAGCTCGTCGTTCCCTCGGTCAGCACCAGCGACGGCGCCACTGAATTGACGCGGATCCAGTCGCGCCCCAGTTCGCGCGCCAGGCAGCGCGTGATGCCGATGACCGCCGCCTTGGACACGCCGTAGTCGATGGCATACGCCATGCCGTGCACGGCGGCCAGCGACGAGATGTTGACGATGCTGCCGCCGCCGGCCTTGCGCATCTGCGGCACGGCCGCCTTGCACATCTGCCAGATGCCCTTCACGTTGACGTTCATCACCGCGTCCCACTGCTTCTCCTCGATCTGGTCGAAGCGGGCACCGTTGATGTCGGCGTACAGCGCAGCGTTGTTGACCAGGCCGTCGAGGCGGCCGAACTCGGCCACGGCCGTCTCGGCCGAGGCCAGGCACGACGCCATGTCGGTCACGTCCAGACGCAGCGCCACGGCGCGACCGCCTGCACCGCGGATCGCGGCAACGGTCTCGTCGCACGGCCGCAGGTCGCCACACACCACCGCCGCGCCCTCGGCGGCGAGCCGCTCGGCGAAGCCTCTGCCCAAGCCGCGCGCGGCGCCGGTGACGATGACGACTCGTTCCTTCATTCTCATGCTGTGTCTCCTGTTGGGGTGGTGTCACCGACGGCCTGCGCCACGGTACGCTGAAAGTAGGCCAGCGCGGGCTCGTTGCGCCCGTAGGTGGCATGGGTCTGCGCCCCGGATGCAAAACCGCGCTGCATGCCTTCGCTGGCCGGGAAGTCTTCCGCGCAGACGGTGCGGATGGTCAGATCCATGTTGCGCTGCCAGTGGCGCCGCGCGCTGTCGGAGTCGACCGGATTGGGCACGTGGAAGTCGAGGTACATGGTGCACTCGTCGACCTTGCCCGCCGTCGGGTAGACACGCCAGGACTCGACATGGTCGACCTGCACGACGAAGACCGTGTTGGGGAACAGCACGTAGACGATGGTGTGGTGGGGGATCAGGTCCCACTCGCTTTCGGGCAGGCCGCGCTGGCTCTCCAGGCTGCGCCGCGGCAGCACCTCGCGCAGGTGCAGGCCGAATGGTTTGAACAGACACAGGTTGGGGTGGAAGAGCGGCGCCACCGAGTCGCGATGCAGCACGCTGAAGTGGTAGCTCTCGAGGAAGGTGTCGATGACCAGCTTCCAGTTCATCTGGCGCTGGATCTGGCGCGTCTCGTAGTGGTGGTAGCCGGCCAGGCCGAAGGACGCGAACTCGGCGTCGAGTTCCCCCAGGAAGCCCTGGGCATCGATCTCCAGGCCCTCCGGGCCGACGCTGGGCTGCACCCACAGCATGCCGTGGCGTTCGGCCAGCGGCAGCGGCGCCAGGCCGTAGGCGGCCTTGTCCACACCGGGAAAGTTGCGCTGGTCGGGAATGCCACGCAACTCGCCTTCGAGGCCGTAGGTCCAGCCGTGGTAGGGGCAGACGAAGTTCTTCTGCCGACCGCAGCCTTCGGCCAAGCGTGCACCACGGTGCCGGCAGACATTGTGGAAGGCCCGCGCCCGGCCGTCCTTGCCGCGCACCACCAGGATCGGGATGCCGCTGAGGTCGTCGGTGAAGTGGTCACCCGGCTGCGGGATCTGGTTGGACAGGCCCATCAACAGCGGGTACTTGCGGAACAACAGCGCCGACTCGCGCGCCAGGCGCTTCGGGCAGGTATAGGCCGTCACCGGGTTGAAGCTGACCGCGTCGGCCAGATCGGTGGTGCCGGCGTCGATGTGGGCGAATGCCTGGCGCATCAGCGCCACCTGTTCGTCGTGGTTCATGGCGTTTCCCGATGTACTTGCGGGAGCGAGATGTTAGTTTACCGAACGTACGCTAGGTAGACTACAGATCAAGCGACATATCAATCTACGGTGGGCCCGTCGCATTCCTGCGCCGGCCCGGCAGTTCAGGCGAGTGGCCTGCGCGGCCAATACCGGCAACGGAGGAAACATGCTCAGACGCCAAATCTCGGCGCTCGCGCTGCTTGCGCTGGCCTGCTTGGCCGATGTTCACGCGCAGACCGCGCAGACCTACCCTTCGAAGCCGATTCGTTTCATCGTGCCCTATGCCCCCGGTGGCAGCACGAGCCAGGTGGCGCGGCTGGTGGCGGCCAAGTTGACCGAGAGTTGGGGCCAGCAGGTGCTGGTCGACAACCGGGGCGGGGCCAACACCGTGATCGGCACCGACGCGCTGGCGAAGTCGGCGCCCGACGGCTACACGATCGCGCTGCACACATCGACCCTGGCCACCTTGCAGCACCTGCTGCCAACGCTGCCGTTCGATCCGATCAAGGATTTCGCACCAGTGACCACTCTCGTCACTACTCAACTGGTGCTGGTCCTGCATCCAGCGGTGCCGGCGAACAACCTCAAGGAATTCATCGCCCTGGCCAAGGCCAGGCCCCACGAGCTGAATTTCGCAGCGGTCGGCACTGGCAGCTCGACCCACCTGGCGGGCGAGATGTTCAAGAGTGTGGCCGGCGTAAAGATGCAGCATGTGCCTTACAAGGGGACGGCACCGGCGCTGACCGATCTGATCGGTGGCCAGATCCAGCTCAATTTCGATACGCCCATCACCTCGCTGCCACACATCCGTGCCGGCAAGCTCAAGGCGATCGCTGTGACTGGCAAGACGCGCCTGGCCAGCATGCCGGATGTGCCCACGTTCGCCGAAGCCGGTCTGCCCGAGTACGACTTCCAGTTGTGGTTCGGGGTACTCACGCCGGCCGGGACACCAAAGGACATTGTCAACAAGCTGGCGACCGAGATTGCCAGAATCCTGGCGCTGCCCGATGTGAAGGAGAACTTGACGGCGCAGGGGATCGATCCTCAGATCATGGGACCCGACCAGTTCGGCGCGATGATCAAGAGCGACATCGAACGCTTCGGCAAGGTCATCAAGGCCGCCGGGATCAAGATCGAGTAGACGACGCCCTAAATCTACCTAACACCTGTTCGATTGTTATACTGCGGGACCGGCGCCCGGAGGCGCTCTCACCGGCAAAGGAAGACCATGGATCTCGAACTGAAAGATAAATCCGTCATCGTCACCGGCGGCGGCTCGAACATCGGCCGTGCCATCGTGCTGGCGTTCGCCGGCGAAGGCGCGCACATCACGATCGGCGATGTCGACACCGCGCAGGCCGACAAGACGGCCGAATTCGCCACCAAGCTGGGCGCGGCATCGGTGCAGGTGATCAAGACCGACGTCACCAGCCTCGAGCAGGTGCAGGCCATGTTCAAGGCGGCGACCGACAAACACGGGCGGGTCGACGTGCTGGTCAACAACGTCGGCTGGGACAACCTGATGTTCTTCACCCAGACCACGCCCGACTTCTGGCGCAAGGTGATCGACATCAACTACGTCGGCGTGCTGAACTGCACCAAGACCGCGCTCGACCTGATGGTCAAGCAGAACGGCGGCGCCATCGTCTCGATCAGCTCCGACGCCAGCCGCCAGGGCGAGCCGCGCGAAGCCGTCTACGGCGGCGTGAAGGCAGCGGTCAACAGCTTCATGAAAACGATCGCCAAGGAAAACGGCCGCTACGGGATCCGCTGCAATGTGGTCTGCCCCGGCGTGACCATTCCCGCAACCACCGACGAGGTCGGTGGCAACAGCATGTGGAGCAAGGCCGACAGCATGTTCACGCCCGAACAGTTCGACAAGATCGCCAAGTCGCTGCCGCTGCGCAAGGTCGGCCGGCCGCAGGATATCGCCAACGCCGTCGCCTTCCTGGCGTCGAGCAAGGCCGGCCACGTGACCGGGCAGGTGCTGTCGGTCTCCGGCGGCTACAGCATGATCGGCTGAGGGGCAAACCCATGAGCTACCAGGACATCCTCTACGAGGAGCGCGACCAGATCGCCTACATCTCGATCAACCGGCCCGACGTGATGAACGCGTTCCGCGGCCAGACGGTCGAGGAGATGCTGCACGCCATGATGAAGGCCGGCTGGGACAAGAACATCGCGGCGATCGTGCTCGGCGGCACCGGCGATCGCGCGTTCTGCACCGGCGGCGACCAGTCGGCCCACTCCGGCCAGTACGACGGCCGCGGCACCGCGGGTTTGCCGATCGAGGAACTGCACAGCGCGATCCGCGACGTGCCCAAGCCGGTGATCGCGCGCGTGCAGGGCTACGCCATCGGCGGCGGCAACGTGATCGCGGTGTTGTGCGACATGACGATCGCGTCCGACAAGGCAGTGTTCGGCCAGGTCGGGCCCAAGGTCGGCTCGGTTGACCCCGGCTGGGGCACGGCCTATCTGGCGCAGGTCGTCGGCGAGAAGAAGGCGCGCGAGATCTGGTACATGTGCCGGCGCTACAGCGCACAGGAGGCGCTGGCGATGGGGCTGTGCAACGTGGTCGTGCCGCACGACCAGCTCGACGCCGAGGTAGCCAAGTGGGGCCGCGAGATCGTCGAGAAGAGCCCGACCGCCATCGCCATCGCCAAGCGTTCGTTCAACGCCGCGACCGAAAACATCCGCGGCATCGGCAGCCTCGGCATGCAGGCGCTGAGCCTGTACTACAACACCGCCGAATCCAGGGAAGGCGTGCGTGCCTTCCTGGAAAAGCGCAAGGCGAAGTTCCACGAATGATCCGCGCGGTGGCGCTCCGATGATCCGCGACGCCGCCCGCCTCGAGCGCCTGCTCGCGGACACGCGCCGCTTCGTGCGCGAGCGCGCCATCCCGAACGAGGACCGCGTCGAGCAGGAAGACCGCATTCCCGAGGAGCTGGTCGCCGACATGCGGCGCCTGGGCAGCTACGGCTGGAGCATCCCGGAACAGTACGGCGGCGCCGGGCTGACCACCGAGGAACTCGCGCTCGCGTTCATGGAACTGTCGCAGGCCTCGGTCGCGTTCCGCGTCCACGGCGCGACCAACGCCGGCATCGGTTCCGCGGCCATCATCCAGGACGGCACCGAGGAACAGAAGCGCCAGTACCTGCCGCGCCTCGCCTCGGGCGAACTGCTCGGCTGCCTCGCGCTCACCGAACCCGAGGCGGGCTCGGACGCGACCGCGCTGCAGGCAAGCGCAACGCGCGACGGCGACCATTTCGTGCTGAACGGCACCAAGCGCTACATCACGCTCGCGCCCGTTGCCGACCTCTTCCAGGTGTTCGCCCGCAGCGACCCGGCCAACAAGGGTGCCGGGGGCGTGAGCGCCTTCCTCGTCGAGCGCGGCACGCCCGGCCTCTCCACCAGCGGTTCGACGCCGAAGATGGGCCAGGAAGGCGCGCCGATCGGCGAGGTCATCCTCAAGGACTGCCGCGTGCCCGCGTCGTCGATCATCGGCGGCGAGCCCGGGCGCGGCTTCAGGACCGTGATGAAGGTGCTCAACAAGCAGCGCATCAACCTGGCCGCGCTGTGCACCGGCCCCGCGATCCGGATGCTGCACGAGGCGGTCGCCTATGCCCGAGAGCGCAGGCAGTTCGGCAAGCCGGTCGCGGAATTCCAGCTGGTGCAGGCGATGCTCGCCGACAGCTGGACGGAGTGCTACGCGGCGGAATGCATGGTGCGCGATACGGCACAGCGTTACGACGCCGGCGACAGCACGCTGATCCAGGCGGCGGCGTGCAAGATGTATGCTTCAGAAATGGTCGGTCGCGTCGCCGACCGCGCGGTGCAGATTTTCGGCGGCGCCGGTTACATGGCGGCCT
>CALMQI010000234.1 GCA_937871935.1 uncultured Burkholderiales bacterium | reverse complement strand
GTCGGCCTCATACAAATCGAAGAGCGCCATATCGAACGTCTGCATGCCGATTTCGCGCGAACGTTTCATGATCTCTTTAATTTCGTGCACTTCGCCTTTGAAAATCAAATCTTGAATCAGTGGCGAATTGAGCAAAATTTCAATCGCGGCGACGCGACCTTTGCCTTCTTTTTTCGGGATAAGCCGCTGCGACACAAATGCCTTGAGGTTCAACGACAAATCCATCAACAACTGGTGACGGCGCTCTTCGGGGAAGAAGTTGATGATGCGGTCGAGCGCCTGGTTGGCGCTGTTGGCGTGCAGCGTGGCCATGCACAGGTGGCCCGTCTCGGCAAAGGCCACCGCGTGCTCCATCGTCTCGCGGTCGCGGATTTCGCCCATCAGGATCACGTCGGGCGCCTGGCGCAGAGTGTTCTTCAGCGCCTGTTCCCAGCCGTCGGTGTCGATGCCGACCTCGCGCTGCGTCACGATGCAGTTCTTGTGCGGGTGCACGAACTCCACCGGATCCTCGATCGTGATGATGTGGCCGAAGGAGTTCTCGTTGCGGTGGTCCACCATCGCCGCCAGCGACGTGCTCTTGCCCGAGCCGGTGGCGCCCACCATGATGACCAGCCCGCGCTTGGTCATCGTCACCTCCTTCAGGATCTTCGGCAGCCCGAGCTGGTCGATCGTCGGCAGCAGCTGCGGGATCAGGCGGAAGACCAGGCCGATGTGCCCCTGCTGCACGAAGGCGTTGCAGCGGAAGCGTCCGATACCCTGGGGCGAGATCGCGAAGTTGCACTCCTTGGTCCGCTCGAACTCCGCGGCCTGTTTGTCGTTCATCACCGCGCGCGCCAGCGCCATCGTGTGCTGGCCGGTCAGCGGCTGGGGTGACACCTTGGTGACGCGGCCGTCGACCTTGATCGCTGGCGGAAAGTCGGCCGTCAGGAAGAGGTCCGACCCGTTGCGCGAGATCATCAGGCGCAGCAGATCGTTGACGAATTTCGAGGCCTGGTCGCGTTCCATGGTGAATGTCTCCCTAGGGCCGCGTCACGCGTTGGTGAGCAGCGCACTCAGTCTTGCGCTGGCCTGACGCAGGCGCAGCGACAGTCGGCGGGCCAGCGCGGCCAGCAACACCGCGGCCAGGCGCGGATCGTCTTTCATCATGCGATCGAGCGCCTGCGCATCGAGCACGGCCAGCACGCAGGCTGTCAGGCTGCGGCACGACGAAAAGCGCGTGCCGGCGTCGAGCAGCGACATCTCGCCGAGCAGATCACCGACGCGGGCCTCGGCCAATCGGGCGCGGCCGCCCCAGGGCTGCTCGCGATCGACGGCGATCGTGCCGTCGAGCACGATCAGCAGGTAGTCGCCCTGCTCGTCCTGCGTGATCATTTCCTTGTCCGCGGCGATGCTGACGAACGACAGGTATTCGGTCAGCCGCTTCATCTCCGACTCGCCGAGCAGCACGGCATGGCGGTCATCATTCCAGGCGCGGCCGAACTGGATCGAGCCTTGTGTGTGGTCGACCGGCTGGGCCTGCAACTCCTGCGCGCGCAGCGACCACGGCACCAGCCGCGGCGCCGGCTCCTCGTGCTCGAGGAACATGGTGGAGAAGTAGCCGGAGTCTCCGGTCTCCGGGTGCACGCGGCGGGCCGCCGCGAAGCGGTCGAAGATCTTCTTCACGTCAGCCAGGGAAGTTCTCGGGGATCTTGGCCTTGGCGCGCGCCTCGGCCGGCGAGATGATGTTGCGACGAACCAGATCGGCCAGGTTCTGGTCAAGTGTCTGCATACCCTGCGTCTGCCCGGTCTGGATCGACGAGTACATCTGTGCGATCTTGTTTTCGCGGATCAGGTTGCGGATGGCCGAGGTGCCGATCATGATCTCGTGCGCCGCCACGCGGCCGGAGCCGTCCTTCAGCTTGCACAGCGTCTGCGAGACCACGGCGACCAGCGACTCCGACAGCATCGCGCGCACCATGTCCTTCTCGGCGGCAGGAAAGACGTCGACCACGCGGTCGATCGTCTTGGCCGCGCTGCTGGTGTGCAGCGTGCCGAAGACCAGGTGGCCCGTCTCGGCGGCGGTCAACGCCAGTCGAATGGTCTCCAGATCGCGCATTTCGCCGACCAGGATCGCGTCGGGGTCCTCACGCAGTGCCGAGCGCAGCGCGTTGGAGAAACTCAGCGTATGCGGGCCGACCTCGCGCTGGTTGACCAGGCACTTCTTGCTCTCATGCACGAACTCGATCGGATCTTCCACGGTGAGCACGTGGCCGTATTCGTTCTCGTTCAGGTGATTCACCATCGCGGCCAGCGTCGTACTCTTGCCGGAGCCGGTGGGGCCGGTCACCAGCACCAGTCCGCGAGGCTTGAGCGCCAGCTCGGCGAAGACCTTCGGTGTGCTCAGCTGCTCGAGCGTGAGGATCTTGCTCGGAATCGTCCGGAACACGGCGCCCGCGCCGCGGTTCTGGTTGAACGCATTGACACGAAAACGCGCGAGACCCTGGATCTCGAAGCTGAAGTCGCACTCCAGCGTATCCTCGTAGTGCTTGCGCTGCGAGTCGTTCATGATGTCGTACACCATGTCGTGGACCTGCTTGTGTTCCAACGGGTCGACATTGATGCGACGTACATCGCCATGCACGCGAATCATCGGCGGCAGACCGGCCGACAAGTGAAGGTCGGAGGCCTTGTTCTTGACCGAGAACGCAAGCAGTTGCGTGATGTCCATGGGGCGCGCGAGAGGAGTAGGCTGCAATCATTATGAGCAGCATCGAAGCGAAGTTACAACAAGTGCGCACGCGTATCGCCATCGCGTGCGAGCACGCGCGACGACCCGTGCAAAGCGTCACGTTGCTGGCTGTGACAAAGACTTTCGGACCACAGTCGGTGCGTGATGCGCATGCCGCCGGACAGCGCGCGTTCGGCGAAAACTACGTGCAGGAAGCCGTCGAGAAGATCGAGGCGCTGGCCGATCTGCGCGAGTGCATCGAGTGGCATCTGATCGGGCCGTTGCAGAGCAACAAGACGCGCGTCGTCGCAGCCCACTTCGACTGGGTGCACTCGATCGACCGGTTCAAGCTCGCCGAGCGGCTGTCGGCGCAGCGCCCGGCAGGCCTGGCGCCGCTGCAGGTTTGCCTACAGGTCAACATCAGCGGCGAGGCCAGCAAGAGCGGTGTCGCGTCGGCCGACGTGCTGTCGCTCGCGCAGCAGGTCGCCGCGCTGCCGCGCGTGCGCCTGCGCGGCCTGATGGCGATTCCGGAGCCGGCAGGTGACTTCGAGGCACAGCGTGCGCCCCATCGCGCGCTGGCGCGTCTGCTCTACGACCTCAACGCCGCCGGACTCACGCTCGACACCTTGTCGATGGGCATGAGCGCAGACCTGGAAGCGGCGATTGCCGAGGGCGCGACGATCGTGCGCGTCGGCTCGGCAATCTTCGGCACTCGCTAGCGATCACCCGCAACGGCGCACGCCGATCGGCTCATTGATCGAGCTTGATGCCGGTCTTGTTGATGATGGCGCCCCAGCGCCTCATGTCGGCATCGACCTGGCGGCTGAAGTCGGCCACCGAGCCGCCTACCGGTGTCAGTCCCTGCGCGTCGAAGGCTGCCCGCACCGAAGCATCCTGCAGTGCCGCATTGACGTCGGCATTGATCTTCCGCACCACCGGCTCGGGCGTACCCGCCGCGGTGAACAGGCCGTTCCATGCCAGCGACTCGACGTTGGGAAAGCCGGCCTCGGCCAGCGTCGGCAACTGCTTCAGCGAGTCGGGTCGCTGCGCGCTCGACACCGCGAGCAGCCGTACCTTGCCGGCGCGCACATGCGCCAGCAGCGCCGGCGCCACCATGAAGGTCGCATCGGCCTCGCCCTGCGCGACCGCCATGGCCGCCGGCGGCGAGCCGTTGAACGGAACGTGCGTACCGCTGACATTCGCCTCGGCGAGAAACAGCACCATCGTCAGGTGCGCCGAGCTACCCATGCCGAGCGACGAGTAGTTCAGCTTGCCGCCGCGCGCGCGCGCCCAGTCGACGAACTCCTTCACATTGGTGGCCGGCACGCCGGCGCCGACGGCCAGCACGTTGGGCTGCGATGTCGTCATGACCACCGGCATCAGGTCCTTCGCCGGGTCGTAGGGCATCTTGCGATAGAGGAACGGCGCGAACGCGATCGGGCCGTTGAAGCCGACTGCCAGCGTATGGCCGTCGGGCGCGGCCTTGGCGGCCACATCGACACCGAGCATGCCGCCTGCGCCCGGCTTGTTCTCGACCACCACCGGCTGGCCCCAGCGGTCCTTCAGCTTGTCGCCGAGCAGGCGCGCCACGATGTCCAGCGAGCTGCCCGCCGGCGCCGGTACCACCACGCGCACCGGCCTGGTCGGCCAGGCCTGGGCGAACGACGTCGTTGCCGCGCAGGCGAGTGCGGCGGCGAGCAGGAACTGGCGGCGGAGCGGCGACATCAGGAAGGTCCTTTGAATTGACTTGGAATCGATCAGCAACGACGGCACGGGGCGCGTCACGGGTAAAGGCCGCGCTCCTGGCGCGCCATCAGGATTCGTTCGCAGGCCACCGCGAAGGTCGCGGTACGCAGTGTGATCTGGTGACGGTCGGCGGTGTCCCAGATCTTCTTCAGCGCGCCAACCATGATCTTGTCGAGCCGCAGGTTGATCTCGTCCTCGGTCCAGAAGAACGACGAGAAGTCCTGCACCCATTCGAAGTAGCTCACTGTCACGCCACCGGCGTTGCAGATCACGTCGGGCACGACCAGGATGCCACGCTCCGCCAAGATGTCGTCGGCCGCCGGCAGCGTCGGCCCGTTGGCACCCTCGAGCACCAGCTTGGCCTTCAGCCGCCGCGCGCGCGCCGCGGTGATCTGGCTCTCCAGGGCGGCGGGGATCAGGATCTCGCAATCGACGTCCCAGAAGGCCTCGTCGTCCATCGTGTCGGCGCCCTTGAAACCGCCCACGCCGCCGGTCTCGCGCACGTGCGGCATCAGTGTGGCCAGGTCGAGGCCCTTGGCGTTGAGGATGCTGCCAGTATGGTCCTGCGCGGCGACGATCCTGGCGCCGGCACCGTGGAACAACTCGGCCGCCGACGAGCCGACGTTGCCGAAGCCCTGCACCGCGATACGGGCGCCCTGCAGGTCGAGGTTGATGCGCCGCGCTGCCTCGCGGCCGGTGACGAAGACACCGCGGCCGGTCGCCTTCACGCGACCGAGCGAGCCGCCCAGATGGATCGGCTTGCCGGTGACCACGCCGGTGGCGGTGGCACCGACGTTCATCGAGTAGGTGTCCATCATCCACGCCATGATCTGCGCGTTGGTGTTGACGTCGGGCGCCGGGATGTCCTGCTGCGGCCCGATGATGATGCCGATCTCGCTGGTGTAGCGCCGCGTCATGCGCTCGAGTTCCTTGATCGACAGCTGCTTCGGGTCGACTCGGATGCCGCCCTTGGCGCCGCCGTAGGGCAGGTTGACGGCGGCGTTCTTGATCGACATCCAGGCCGACAACGCCATCACCTCCTCCAGCGTCACCTGGGGGTGGTAGCGCACGCCGCCCTTGCCGGGGCCGCGCGACATGTTGTGCTGCACACGGAAGCCCTCGAAGTGCGCCACCGAGCCGTCGTCCATCTCGATCGGGATGTCGACGATCAGCGCGCGCTTGCAGCGTTTCAGCGTCTCGGCCCATTTGGCCAGGGGTCCGAGGTAGGGCACCACGCGGTCGACCTGCGACAGGTAGGTCTGCCAGGGGCTGTCGGGTGCGTCGCTGACGTAGGAGAGTGTGCTCATGAATGGCCTGCCTCTCGCGATGGGTGCGCAGGCGCGGATTGTCGCTCGCCGGCGCGGCCCTGGTCGCGGCCGCGGCCTTGCCGGGCGAATGCAGGCCTGTCTCCGGGCCACTACCGCCCCTCATTCGAGAGGGCGCCCCTCTGGGGACGAGGAATCGCGTCGCTACACTGGGCCGATGAGCGACATCACGCCCGAGATCGCCTTCATCGGCGGCGGCAACATGGCCAGCGCGCTGATCGGCGGGCTGGTCCAGTCCGGGCGTGTCCCCGCGACCATCCTCGTCATCGAGCCCGACGACCGCCAGCGAGCCCGGCTCGCACTGCAATTCGGCGTGCTGGCGCTGCCTTTCGGCGGCAGCTCGCTGGCCGGCCTGCCGCTCGTGGTGTGGGCGGTCAAGCCGCAGAGCTTTGCGGTGGCGGCGCGCAACAGCGTGCCGCACGTGGCACAGGCCCTGCACCTGAGCGTGATGGCCGGCATCCGCACCGACACGTTGGCCGCTGCGACCGGCAGTGCGCGTGTGGTGCGGGCGATGCCCAACACGCCAGCACTGATCGGCCAGGGCATCGCCGGCCTGTACGCCACGGCCGCCGTCACCGGTGCCGACCGGGCGCTGGTCGAGCAGGTGCTGGCGCCGAGCGGCGAGCTGCTGTGGGTCTACCACGAGCGTGATCTCGACGCGGTGACGGCGTTGTCGGGCTCCGGCCCGGCCTATGTGTTCTATTTCATCGAGGCGATGATCCAGGCCGCCGGCGAGATGGGGTTGTCGGTCGAGCAGGGGCGGCGGCTCGCGCTCGCCACGTTCGCGGGTTCCACCGCGCTGGCCCGGCAGTCGAACGACTCGCCGGCGGTGCTGCGCGAGCGTGTGACCTCCAAGGGAGGCACCACCTATGCCGCGCTGATGGCCATGGACAACGACGCGGTCAAGTCGGCATTCGTGCGCGCTCTGCATGCGGCACGCGAGCGCGCGCGCCAGCTCGGCGACGAATTCGGCGCCAGCCCCGACGCGGGCGGCAATGGCGCTAGCGCAGCGCCAGGTCCAGCGCCACTGCCGCAAATACCGTCGCCCCGAGCCAATGGTTCACGCGGAAGGCCTTGAAGCAACCGTCGCGTGAGCGGTCACGGATCAGCGCGTAGTGCCAGACCGCCTGGGCCGCAGCCACGGCGATGCCCAGCTGGAACGCCAGGCCGAGCCCGAGCGAGCGGCCGAGCAGGCTCCAGCTCGCCAGGTAGGTGGCGTAGAACACCATCACGCCGATCACGTCGAAGCGGCCGAGCGTGATGGCCGAGGTCTTCATGCCGATGCGCAGGTCGTCGTCGCGGTCGACCATCGCGTACTCGGTGTCGTAGGCCAGCACCCAGCACAGGTTGCCGGCCAGCAGCCACCAGGCATGCGGCGGCACCGCGTCGGCCACGGCGCGCAGCGACCACTCGCGCGAACCGAGCACCGCGGCAAACGCCATCGGAATGCCGAAACTGAACGCGATGCCGAGCACGGCCTGCGGCATCGACAACGCGCGCTTGGCGTACGGGTAGATCAGCGTGAACGCCAGTCCGGCCACCGACAGCAGCACCGTCGGCGGGTTGGTCGTCAGCACCAGCATGAAGGCGGCCAGCGCCAGCAGCGCACCGAGCGCCAGTGCCTCGCGCACGCTGACGCGGCCGCTCGTCACCGGCCGCTCGGCCGTGCGCTTGACGTGGCGATCGAACTCGCGATCGGCGACGTCGTTCATGCAGCAGCCGGCGCTGCGCATGAGCACCGTGCCGGCGACGAACACGAACAGCAGATGCCAGCCCGGAAAACCGTCGGCCGCGATCCACAGCGCCGACAGCGTGGGCCACAACAGCAGCAGCCAGCCGGCGGGCCGATCCCAGCGGATCAGATCGAGGTACACCGCCAGGCGAGATGCGGTCGGGGCGGCAAGGCCGTTCATGGCGGGCGAGGGCAGGGTGTGCTGGCGGGGGCGCGGCGACTCGGCTATTCTCGCGCGCGGCCCGGTCGACCCGGCCGCCGCGCTGGGTCGTTCCGGGGGCCGTGACAACGCGGGCCGCCGCGACTCCACCTTTTCGCCTTCTGCCGCGATGAATCTTGCACTGTGGCTCACACGCACAACGCAGCGGCGCGGCGACCGGCCCGCGATCGGCCACGGTACGCGGGTGTGGTGCAGTTACGACCAGCTCGCCCGGCGCGCCGCGCAGCTTTCTGCCTGGCTGCGGGCGCAAAGCGTGGCACCCGGCGATCGCGTGGGGCTGTTCCTGACGAACCGGCCCGACTACCTGGTGATGCTGTGGGGCATCTGGTGGACCGGCGCCGCAGCGGTGCCGATCAACGCCAAGCTGCACGTGCGCGAGGCGGCGTGGATCCTGCGACACAGTGGCGCAAGGCTGGCCTTCTGTGATGCCGATACGCAGACCGAGCTGACCACCGCGTTGCCCGGCGTGGCGCTGCATGCCGAGCTGCCCGCCGAGGCCGATGGCGTCTGTGCAACGCAAGCGCAGCTCGCGCCGCCGGTGGATCGCAGCGACAGCGACCCGGCGTGGCTGTTCTACACCAGCGGCACCACCGGCCGGCCGAAAGGCGTGGTGCTCGGCGCGCGCCAGCTGCGCGAGGCGAGCCTCGGCTACCTGGCCGAGGTACAGCCCGTGGCGCCGGGCGACGTGATGCTGCATCCGGCGCCGCTGTCGCACGGCGGCGGGCTGTATCACCTGCCCTATGTGATGCACGGCGGCGTCAATGTCGTGCCGCTGTCGGGCGGCTTCGAGCCGGCGGAGATCCTCGAGCTCGCCGCACATTGGCGCAGCGCGTCGTTCTTCGCCGCACCGACGATGGTGCATCGGCTGGTCGCGTTCGTGCAGGCAAGCGGCCGCCGGCCCGACGGGCTGGCCACCATCACCTACGGCGGCGGCCCGATGTACCGCGCCGACATCCAGCGCGCGCTGCAGGTGGTCGGACCGCACTTCGCGCAGATCTACGGGCAGGGCGAGAGCCCGATGACGATCACCGTGCTGCCGAAGGCCATCATCAACGATGCCGGCCACCCGCGCCACGGCGAGCGTCTGGCCTCGGTGGGGTACGCCCAGCCGATGCTCGAGCTCTCGATTCGCGATGCGCTGGGCCGCGCGCTGCCCGCGGGCGAGGCCGGCGAGGTCTGCGTGCGCGGCGACATCGTGATGCAGGGGTACTGGCAGCAGCCCGAGGCCACCGCCGAGGCGATCCGCGACGGCTGGCTCTGCACCGGCGACGTCGGCCGCCTCGACCACGAGGGCTTTCTCACGCTGCTCGACCGCAGCAAGGACTTGATCATCAGCGGCGGCAGCAACATCTATCCGCGCGAGGTCGAGGAGGCGCTGCTGCTGCACCCCGCCGTCAGCGAGGCCGGCGTGGTCGGCCGCCCGGACGCCGAGTGGGGCGAGTCGGTGGTGGCCTACGTGGTGCTGCGCGCGCCGGCCACGGCGGCCGAGCTGGACGCGTTCTGCCAGCAGCAGATCGCGCGCTTCAAGCGGCCGAAGACCTACCGCTTCGTGGACGCGCTGCCGAAGAACCACTATGGCAAGGTGCTGAAGACCGCGTTGCGCGAACAGGAAGCACGGATCGGCGATCCGCCGGTATGACTGCCGCCGTGTCTGCCGCGCCTGAACGCGGTCACTCCCCCAGATCGACCGCGCGGTCGCGCAACGTCGGATCGGCGCGCAGCTGGTACTTGGCCACGCGGTGCGTGGGTGTCAGCGGCAGCGCATCGACGAAGACCACGTAGCGCGGCACCTTGATGGCGGCCAGCCGCTCGCGGCACCACTGCGCCACGGCGGCCTCGTCGAGCGTGGCGCTCGGCCGGCGCACCACCGCGACCAGGATCTCGTCCTCGCCCAGCGCGTCGGGCACGGGAATCGCCGCGGCCTGCAGCACGTCGGGATGGGACTCGATCACCCGGTCGAGCTCGGCGCCGGAGACGTTCTCGCCGCGCTTGCGGATGATGTCCTTCTTGCGCGCGACGAACCAGAAGTAGCCGTCCGGGTCGCGCCAGGCCAGATCGCCGGTGAGGAACCAGCCGTCGCGGAAGGCCGCCGCGGTTTGTGCCGGGTCGCGGTAGTAGCCCTGCATCACGAGCGGCGTCTTCACCACCAGCTCACCGGTCCGGCCGTCGGGCAGGTCATGGCCGTCGTCGTCGACGATCTTCAGCTGCGCGAGTTGCAGCGTCGGGTCCGGGTGCGTGCTCGGCCGGCCCATGCTGCCGACCTTGTGCGGGCCTTCGAACGGATTGTTCAGCGCGCCGGGCACCTCGCTCATGCCGTAGCCTTCGATCAGCGTCGGCACGCCGAACTCGCGGTGGAACACCTCGTAGGTCTCGGCGCTGAACGGTGCGCCGTAGATCTTGCGCAAGCGGTGGCCCGCCACGAACTCGCTGCGTGGCCGCCGCAGCAGGATGTTCGATACCGCAGCGATCGTATTGGCCTCGGTGGCGCTCGTGCGCGCCACGTCTTGCCAGAACGTACCGGCCGAGAAGCGCGGCAGCAGGATCAGCGTGGCACCCGCCGCCAGCGCGCCGGCCAGCGAATAGAACAGCGCGTTGATGTGGAACATCGGCAACAGACACAGCAGCCGGTCGTCGGGCTGCAGGTACATGCGCTGCACGAAGCCCTCGCCGGCTAGCAGCAGCGTCCGCTGCCCGTGCATCACGCCTTTCGGGAACCCGGTGGTGCCCGAGGTATAGATGAACAGACAAGGCGCCTCGGGCGTGCCGGCATCCGGGGGCACGGCACCGTTCGTCGCCGCCAGCTCGGCGTCGAGCACCGGCAGGTCGTTGCCGCCCCCCCCAGCGTCTTCGCGGTTGAGCAGCAGCCACGGCGTCGGCGTCAGTCCGGCCACCGCCTCGCGCACGGTCGTCAGCGCCTCAGGCGAACACAGTACGCCGCTCACCTGCGCATGGCCCAGCACATAGCCTGCCTCGGTGGCGCGGTAGTCGGGGTTCACCGGCACCATCACCGCGCCCAGGCGCGCGAGCGCGAACAGCGTCACCACCGTCGATGGGTGGTTGCGCGACATCACGCCGATGCGGTCGCCCGGCCGCACCCCGCGCTCGGCATACACCACTGCCGCACGCTCGGCGTGCCGCTGCAGCTCGACATAGCTGATGGCATGGCCCTCGAACACGAGGGCGTCGCGAGTCGGCGCCACCGCCACGCGCTCGGCCAGCAGCGTGGCGAGCGTGCCCGCGTGCGGCCGGTAGCGCTTGAGCACCTGCAGCGGCTGCAGCATCGAAGGCTCCTGGCGGCACCTTTTCAGCGGCGGCGCGGCGTCTTGGTCTTCGTGGCTGTCGCCGCCGGACTGCCGAGCCGGCCGCGCCGGCCCTCCGTGGCCTCGGCCTCGGTGCGGTGCCAGACGGTGGTGGCCAGCGGTTGGCGCAGCTCTTCGAGTGCGTGACCGACGAGGCCGACCGCGCGCGCCATCACGCCGATACCACGACAGGCCTGCCAGGGCAGCCCCATCTCGCAGGCGATGGCGCCGATCGCGCCGGTGGCGTTGATCGGCAGCGGCCGCGCGTGCACCCGCTCGGCGCGGCGCGCGATCAGCTTCATCAGCTCGATGTAGCGGCCGCCAAAGCCCTGCCGTTTGGCGATCGCGAACAGGCGCGGTGTGCGCGGGTCGATCGGCTTGTGGATCGGGTGGCCCAGGCCGGGCAGGATGCGCCGTGCGGCGCGGTGCTCGTCGACAATGCGCGCGGCCAGCTCGCGCAGCGCGGGCGCCTCGGCATGCGGGTCGGGCAGCGCCTCGCTCAGCAGCTTCGCCGTGCCTTCGGTGGAGCCGACGAACACGCTGCCCAGGCCGAGCAGGCCGGCGGCCACCGCCGCCTGCATGGCCTCGGGCGCACCGGCCACCGTCATGCGGGTGGCCAGCGTCGACGGCACGATGCCGTGCTCGACCAGCGTCACCAGGAGCGCGTTGAACATCACCGACTCGCGGGCATCGGGCAACCGCCCGGTGATTTCCAGGAAGCCCATGTCGCCCAGGTTGACACGGCCGATCAGGTCGCGCACCAGGTCGTGGCCGAAGACACCGATCTGCTCGGGCGTGCTCCACGCGATGTCGGTGCGTAGCACCGGCGTCGCGCCCGTCATGCCGCTGCGGTCGATCGTTTGGCGTTCGTCCAGCGCTGCAGCGCAGCGCGCGCACCGTTGACGGCCGGGTCCATCGCCGAGTCGTGGTGCTCGCGCTTCGTGCACAACTCGATCACGTAGCCGTTCGGGTCGCGGAAGTAGATCGAGTCGATGAAGCCGTGGTTCGACACACCGCGTGTCTCGATGCCGGCTGCCGGGCCCTTGGCGAACATGGTCTCCAGCGCCGGCCGCTCGACTTCGAGCGCGATGTGCAGGTCGAAGTCGTGCTGCGGCTTGAAATCGAACGGCATGTCGGGCGCCTCGAAGAACGCCAGGTGCGAACCATCGTCCATCCGATAGAAGGTATGCAGCGTCTCGGTCTTGCGCCCGCTCTTGGTTTCCTTGATCTCCAAGGTCCCCACCAGCGGCAGGCCGAGGAAGTCTTCGTAGAAGGCGCGCGTCTGCTCCGAGTCGCGACAGCGGTAGGCGTTGTGGTGCAGCTTGCGAATCATGCGAATCTCCGAACCTCGCTCAGGGCCGCGCTAGACGGCGACCATCTGCTTGCCCTTGAGCGACCCGGCAAAGCCGTCGATCACCTCGTAGACCTGCGGCCAGCTCTTCAGCGACTTCATGCGGCCGAGCCAGCGCTTCACGTTCGGAAAGGCGGCCAGGTCGCTGCCGATCACCTCGGCCAGGTGCACGTAGGAGGCGGCGTGGTAGTCGGCGATCGTGATCGCGTCGCCGCACAGGTAGGGGTTGCTGGCGCCCAGCACATGCTCGTCGAGCACCTTCAGCCACACGTTGGCTCGCTCGCGGCCACGCTCGAGCGTGGCGGCCTGCGCCTCGTCGCTGCGCCGCTTGTGCGAGTCGAAAATCTGCGGATAGACCAGCGCGTAGACCAGGTCGCTGCACAGCTGCGTGCTGGTCCAGTCCAGGCGCTCGTTGACGCGCGCACGCTTCTTCAGGTCCTTCGGGTAGGCCGGCGAGTCGATCTTGTCGGCCAGGTACTTCAGGATGGCCGAGTTTTCGGTCAGGATGAAGCCGTCGTCGTCGAGCGTCGGAATCAGCTTGTTCGGGTTGAGCGCGGAGTAGGGCGGCTTGACATGCTCGCCGGTGAACAGGTCCACCACCTTCATTTCCAACGGGATGCGGCTCTCGGCGGCGAACAGCATCACCGGACGGCTGGTGGTCGAGATCGGGTGGTAGTACAGCTTCATGCGCGCATCTCCGAGGGCCATGGACGGGACCGGCATCGTGCCCGCCCGCGGGCATCTGCGCAAGGCCCTGGCGGTTTCGGGGTCGAGGCGAAGCGACCGGTCAGCCTTCGAGCTTCTTCTGGAACACCAGCCCCGCGTGCTCGCGCAGCGCGTGGAACTTGATCTTCGGCCAGTTGCTCTCGATCGCGCGCAGCTCCGGCGCGTATTCGACCAGGATCGTCGGCGCAGCCACCGCGTCGAGCGCCATGCGGTGCGCATTGCCGTCGATGAAGCGCTGCAGTTCCTTGTCGCCGCCGTCGGCGGCGTCGCAGGTGACCCAGCGCGCGATCGAGTAGCGCGCCGGCTGGATGCGGGCCTTGCAGCCGTATTCGTGCTCCAGCCGGTGCGCCACCACCTCGAACTGCAGCTGGCCCACGGCGCCGAGCAGCAGCACCGTGCCGGCGACCGGGCGAAAGACCTGGATCGCGCCTTCCTCGCCGAGCTGCGTGAGCCCCGCCTTGAGCTGCTTGGTCTTCAGCGGGTCGGCGACCTCGACGCTGCGGAACATCTCCGGCGCAAAGAACGGCAGACCGGTGAACTGCAGCGCCTCGCCCTCGGTGAGGGTGTCGCCGAGCTGCAGCACGCCGTGGTTGGGGATGCCGATGATGTCGCCGGCATAGGCCTCGTCGAGCAACTCGCGGCGCTGGCTCAGGAAGCTGACCACCGTGTTGGGCTTCAGCTCCTTGCCCGAACGCGTGACCTTGAGCTTCATGCCGCGCGTGAAGTGGCCGGAGGCCACGCGCACGAAGGCGATGCGATCGCGGTGCGCCGGGTCCATGTTGGCCTGGATCTTGAACACCACGCCGCTGAACTTGGGCTCGTCGGGTTGCACCAGGCGCTGCATCGCCGGCTTGGGGCCCGGCGGCGGCGCCAGGTCGACCAGTGCGTCGAGCACCTCGCGCACGCCGAAGTTGTTGATCGCCGAGCCGAAGAACATCGGCGTCTGGTGGCCGGCCAGGAACTCGGCTTCGTCGAACACCGGTGCCGCTTCGCGCACCAGCTCGATGTCGTGGCGGGCGTGTTCGTACTGCGCGCCGAAGCGCTCGGCATAGGCCGGGTTCTGAATGCCCTGCAGAATCTCGTTGTCGTCGCGGTTGCGGTCCTCGCCGGGCACGAACACGCGCATCTGCTCACGCTTCAAGTCCATCACGCCGTGGAACACCTTGCCCATGCCGACCGGCCAGGTGAAGGGCACCACCGCCATGCCGAGTTCGCGCTCGATCTCGTCCATCAGCTCGAGCGGCTCCTGCACCTCGCGGTCCATCTTGTTCACGAAGGTGAGGATCGGCGTGTTGCGTGCCCGGCACACGTGCAGCAGCCGCCGCGTCTGCGGCTCCACGCCGTTGGCCGCGTCGATCACCATCAGCGCGGCGTCTACCGCGGTCAGCACGCGGTAGGTGTCCTCGGAGAAGTCCTGGTGGCCCGGCGTATCGAGCAGGTTGATCACGCAGCCGCGGTACTCCATCTGCATCACCGAGCTCGCCACCGAGATGCCGCGCTGCTTCTCGATCTCCATCCAGTCGGAGGTGGCGTGCCGCGACGCCTTGCGCGCCTTCACCGAGCCGGCGATCTGGATCGCGCCGGAGAACAGCAGCAGCTTCTCCGTCAGCGTGGTCTTGCCGGCGTCGGGGTGGGAAATGATGGCGAAGGTGCGGCGGCGCCGCACCTGGTCTTGGATGTCGGTGGACATGGGAGAACGCGGCGGCGTGGGCCGCGCCGGAGAGATAGCTGCGATTATCGTGGGGCCTGTGCCCGAGTTGCCCGACATCCCCGTCTATGTCGAGAGCCTGGCCGCCAAAGCCGCCCGCCAGCGGCGCGCAGCTGGCCCCGGCACATCGACGAGTTGCAGTGATCAGCCGGTCAGGCGCTTCACGCCGCGCAGCTCGCAGGCGTACACCGCGTTGCGCAGCGCGGCGATCGCCTCGTAGCGCGTGAAGCTGCGGCGCCACACCAGCACCACCCGGCGCGTCGGCACCGGCGGCTCGAAGGCGATGAACTTCAGGTGCTCGTGTGCCTCGCGCGGCACGCTCAGCTTGGGCACCACGGTGACGCCCATGCCCGAGGCCACCATGTGCTTGATGGTCTCCAGCGAGCTGCCCTCGAAGCTCTTGCGGATGCCCTCGGCGTCGCTCGAGAAGCGCGCGAACTCCGGACAGACCTCGAGCACCTGGTCGCGAAAGCAGTGGCCGGTACCGAGCAACAGCATCGTCTCGCGCTTGAGCTCCTCGGCCGACACGGCCTTGCGCTTGGCCAGCGGATGGGCCTTGGGCACCGCGACCATGAACGGTTCGTCGTAGAGCCCCGCGATCGCCAGGCCGGTGTCGGGGAACGGCTCGGCCAGGATGGCGCAGTCGAGCTCCCCGGTGCGCAGCATCTCGAGCAGCTTGACGGTGAAGTTTTCCTGCAGCATCAGCGGCATCTGCGGCGTCAGCCGGATCGCCTGCTTCACCAGCTCGGGCAGCAAGTAGGGACCGATCGTGTAGATGATGCCCAGCTTGAGCGGGCCGGCCAGCGGGTCCTTGCCGCGCTTGGCGATCTCCTTGATCGCGCCGGCCTGCTCCAGCACCTGCTGCGCCTGCCGCACGATGGCCTCGCCGAGCGGCGTCACGCTGACCTCGTTGCCGCCGCGCTCGAACAGCTTGACGTCGAGCTCTTCCTCGAGCTTCTTGATCGCGACACTCAGCGTCGGCTGCGACACATTGCAGGCGTCGGCGGCGCGGCCGAAGTGCCGCTCACGGGCGACGGCGACGATGTAGCGCAGTTCGGTCAGCGTCATGCGGCCGATTGTCGGCCAAGCGGTGCGCCGGGTGGCCCCGGCGGGTCAAGCCTTGAAGTAGTCCTGCTTGCCGCCGAGCCAGCGCTGCACATGCGCCCGCGCGGCGTCCGGATGCTCGGTGAGCAGCCGCGGCGCGAGTGCTCGCGCCTGCTGCAGCAGCGGCGCGTCCTCGGCCAGGTCGGCAAAGCGCAGCAGCGCGTCGCCGCTCTGGCGCGCGCCCATGAACTCGCCGGGTCCGCGGATCTCGAGGTCGCGCCGCGCGATCTCGAAGCCGTCGTGTGTCTCGGCGATCGCGCGCAGTCGTTCCTTGGCCGTCGGCGACAGTGGCGAGCCGTACAGCAGCACGCACACACTGGCCTCGGCGCCGCGGCCGATGCGGCCGCGCAGCTGGTGGAGCTGGGCGAGGCCGAACCGCTCGGCCTGCTCGATCACCATCACGGTGGCATTGGGCACGTTGACGCCGACCTCGATCACGGTGGTCGAGACCAGAACCTTGAGATGGTCCTGCGTGAAGGCGGCCATCACGGCATCCTTGTCCTGCGCCTTCATCGCCCCGTGCAGCAGGCCGACCTTGTCGGCGCCGAACTGCTGGGCGAGATAGGCGTGCCGCTCCTCGGCGGCGGCGAGCTCGGACGTCTCCTTGCCTTGCCGTTCCGGGGTGGGCCCCGACGTTGCCGAGCTTTCGATCAGCGGGCACACCCAATAGATCTGCGCGCCCTGCGTCAGCATGCGGCGCAGGCCGTCGACCACGTCCTCGAGTCGGCCGACGGCGGGCATCGTCGTCTTCACCGGCTTGCGGCCGGCCGGCTTCTCGGTCAGCCGCGACACGTCGAGATCGCCGTAGTGGGTCATCAGAAGCGTGCGCGGGATGGGCGTGGCGGTCATCACCAGCACATTGGCGCCGCCGCTGCCTCCTTTGGTTTGCAGCGCAAGCCGCTGGTGCACGCCGAAGCGATGCTGCTCGTCGACGACGACGAGGGCAAGATCGTCGAAGACGACGCTCTCGGTGATCAACGCGTGCGTGCCGATGAGGATTTTGAGCTGGCCGGATTTGAGGTTCTGCACGATGGCCTCGCGATCGCGACCGCGATCGCGGCCCGTCAGCAATGCGAGGCTAACGCCGACGGAGTCCGCCAGCGGCGCGAGCACGGCGGCGTGTTGGCGGGCGAGGACTTCGGTGGGCGCCATCAACGCCGCTTGCGCGCCGCATTCGATGGCGTTGAGCATCGCAATGAACGCGACAAGGGTTTTTCCCGCGCCCACGTCACCCTGCAGGAGGCGCAGCATCCGCTCAGGTTTTGCCATGTCGGCGTCGATCTCGGCCAGAGCCTCGGTCTGAGAACGGGTGAGCGCGAAGGGCAGCGCCGCCAGAATCCCGGCGCGAAGGCGGCCGTCGCCCCGGATGGCGCGGCCGCGCTGGCTCTTGAGGCTCTTGCGCACCAGGGCGAGCGCCAGCTGTCCGGCCAGAAGCTCGTCGTAGGCGAGCCGCTGCCAGGGTGCGGCG
>CALMQI010000233.1 GCA_937871935.1 uncultured Burkholderiales bacterium | reverse complement strand
GGCATCTACTACGGCGCGATGTACGGCGGCTCGACCACATCGATCCTGCTCAACACGCCGGGCGAGACCGGCTCGATGGTGACCGCGCTCGAAGGCTTCAAGATGGCCAAGAGCGGCCGCGCCGGCGCGGCGCTGGCCACCGCGGCGATCGGCAGCTTCGTCGCCGGCACGCTGGCCACTGTGATGGTGACGCTGTTCGCGCCGGTGGTGGCCAACTACGCGGTGCTGCTCGGCCCACCCGAGTACTTCATGCTAATGCTGCTGGCCTTCACGACGGTGACCTCGGTGCTCGGCGCCAGCGTGCTGCGCGGCATCACCGCGCTGGTGATCGGGCTGGCGGCCGGGCTGGTCGGGCTCGATCAGATCAGCGGCCAGGTGCGCTACACCGCCGGCGTGCCGGAGTTCCTCGACGGGCTCGAGGTCGTGCTGGTGGCCGTGGGCCTGTTCGCCGTCGGCGAAACGCTGTACACGGCGCTGTACGAAGGGCGCGTCAAGTCCAGCCTCAACGCGATGAGCCGCGTGCACATGTCGCGCAGCGACTGGCGGCGCTCGTGGCCAGCCTGGCTGCGCGGCACCTTCCTCGGCTTTCCGTTCGGCACGGTGCCCGCCGGCGGCAGCGAGATCCCCACGTTCCTGAGTTATGCCACCGAGAAGAAGCTCTCGAAGCACAAGGAAGAGTTCGGCACCACCGGCGCGATCGAGGGTGTGGCCGGGCCCGAGGCGGCCAACAACTCGGCGATCACGGCGACGCTGGTGCCGATGCTGACGCTGGGCATCCCCACCAGCACGACGGCGGCGATCATCCTGTCGGCGTTCCAGAACTACGGCATCCAGCCCGGGCCGCAGCTGTTCCAGAACTCGTCGGCGCTGGTGTGGGCGCTGATCGCCAGCCTGTACATCGGCAATGTGATGCTGCTGGTGCTCAACCTGCCGCTGGTGGGGCTTTGGGTCAAGTTGCTGAAGATCCCGCGCGCGCCGCTCTACGCCGGCATCCTGATCTTCGCCACCGTCGGCGTCTACGGCATGCGGCAAAGCCCGTTCGACCTGTTCCTGATGTACGCGATCGGCCTCGTCGGCGTGGTGATGCGGCGCTTCGGCTTTCCCACCGCGCCGGTGATCGTCGGCATGATCCTCGGGCCGATGGCCGAGGCGCAGATGCGCAACGCGGTGTCGATCGGCGAGGGCAGCTTCCGGGTCTTCGTCGAGCGGCCGGTGTCGGCGGTGCTGCTGGCGATCGTGGTGGCGGTGCTGGTGGTGCCCCGGCTGCTGGCGTGGCGCCGCCAGCGCCTCGCGCTCGCTTGACGATGCCCGCGCCGCGCCAGCGCCGGCGGCGTGGCCGCAGGGCCCTGCAGGGCCCTGCCCCCGTCTGAGGAGACAACGCGTGGACTTCACGAGCCCCGGATTCTGGATCGCCGTCGGTCAGATCATCCTGATCGACATCCTGCTCGGCGGCGACAACGCCGTGGTGATCGCGCTCGCCTGCCGCAAGCTGCCGCCCGAGCAGCGCCGGCTCGGCATCGTCTGGGGCGTGGTGGGCGCGGTGGGCGCGCGCATCGTGCTCATCTTCTTCGCCGTGCAGTTGCTGGCGCTGCCCTACCTGAAGGCCATCGGCGCGTTGCTGCTGCTGTGGATCGGCGTGAAGCTGATGCTGCCCGAAGACGACAGCAAGCACGGCCGCCTCGAAGGCGGCACGACCGTCTGGAGCGCGGTGCGCACGGTGATCATCGCCGACGTCGTGATGAGCCTGGACAACGTGATCGCGGTGGCCGCCGCGGCGCACGGTGACATTGGCCTGGTGATCTTCGGCATCCTGGTCAGCGTGCCCATCATCGTGTGGGGCAGCAAGTTCGTGCTGCTGCTGATCGACCGCTTCCCGCTGGTGATCGTGCTGGGCGCGGCGCTGCTCGGCTGGATCGCCGGCGACATGCTCGTCGGCGACGTGGCCTGGAAGGGCTGGCGCGACGCGCAGCCGGCCTGGCTTGGCCGCGCCGCGGCGCTGGCGGGCGCCCTGTTCGTCGTCGCGGCCGGCAAGCTGATCGTTCTGCGGCGGCGCAAGGCCGTGGTAGTGGCCGCGCTGCCTGCGGCGCCGGCCGGGGGGGCGATCCGGCGCGTGCTGGTGGCCACCGACGGCTCGCCCGGCGCGGCACGCGCGCTCGACCAAGCGCTCGACCTGCGCCGCCAGCTGCGCGACGGCGAGCAGGTCGAGCTGCATCTGCTGAATGTGCAGCGGGCGATGTCGGGCGACATCGCCAGCTTCGTGACGGCCAGCTCGATCGAGGACTACCACCGCGAGCGCGCCGAGCTGGCGCTGGCCCCGGCGCGCCAGCGGCTCGCCGCGGCCGGCCTGGCGTGTCGCGAACACCAGCGCGTCGGTGAGCCCGGCCGTACGATCGCCGCGGTGGCCGCTGCCGAAGGCTGCAACCTCATCGTGATGGGCGCGCGCGGCCTGGGTACGCACACGGCGGCCCTGCTCGGCTCGGTGGCGGCCGCCACGCTGGAACATGCCGGCGTGCCCGTGATGGTGGTGCGGGACGCGTGAGTGCGCCGGCAGGCCTCGCCCCGGGGGCGGCGCTCAGACCGCCGCGAACGCAGTCGCCCACTGCCGCTGGATCGCGGCACGCTTGCTCTGGTCGAGGTGAGCCAGCAGACCGGGCCCGAGCAGGATGGGCCTGGCCGCGCTGCCCACGCGTTGTGCCAGGCTGACGGGACCGCCGGCCTCGGGAGCGAGCGTCGCATCGGAGCGGATCGGGTGGAGCCCGCCATGCTGCGCCAGGGCACGCTGCCCCGGGATCGACAACAGGTAATCGAGCCACAGGCGCGCGCCCTGCGGATTCGGCGCGCGGCGCGCCACGAACGCGACGCGCGTGGCGACGAGCGTGTAGTCGTCGAAGTACACCATCGCCAGCTCGGGATGCCGGCTCACCAGCGGCTCGGCGTAGCTGCCGAGCACGTTGTACGCCAGCAGCGCGCGACCGTCGGCGACGCGCTCGAGCATGCTGCGCGTCTCGGCATGCTGGCCCGCGCCGACGCGGCCGAGCGCGCGCACCAGCGCCCAATGCCCGGCGTGGGCGAGCAGGTCCTGCGCCGCCAGCAGGTAGCCGAGGCCGGCACGCGCGATGTCGTAGGTGAGCACGCGGCCGCGCAGACGCTCGACGTGGGCGTTCAGGAAACCGGCGAGCGCCGCATGGGTGCGCGGCAGCGCTGCCGGCGGCGCGAGCTCGCGCCGCACGACCATGCCCACCGGCTCGGGGCCGGTGCCGTAGGCCTCGTGCTTCCAGACCGCCCAGCGCGGCAGCCGGTCGGCATGCGGGCTGACGTAGCGAGCGGCGTGGCCGTCGTTGACCAGCTTGATCTGCAGGTCCATCGCGCTGCTCCACACCACGTCGGGCCCGTCCGGCGCCTGCGCGCCGGAGACGACACGGTCGAACAGCTCGGCACTGTTCAGCTCGTCGTATTGCACCGCGAGCCGGGGATGGGCGCGCTCGAAGTCGTCGAGCAGCGCCTGCACATGCGGTCGATCGGTGGTGGCGAACACGCGTACGCGGCCCGTCCGGCCGTCGTCGGCGGCGGCACGGGCGTGCAGCGCCGGCAACGCCACCGCCGCCGGCAGCCAGGCAGCGGCCGCCGCGGTCACGACGCTTCGCCTCTTGATGGGCATGCACGAGTCTCCAGTGCCCGATTATCACGAGCCGGCGCTGCCTGTACCCTATGACACACCCGATGAACGCGCGCCGCAGGCGGCGAGCGGTGCATCGTGGCTGCACCGGCACGCACCCATGCGCATCCTGCTGATCGAAGACCATGCCAAGCTGGTCCGCACGCTGACCGACTCGCTCGGGCTGCTGGGCATCCAGGTGCAGGCGGTCGGCGACGGGCAGCAGGCCGATGTGTTGCTGCACCACCATGCCTTCGATGCGGTGGTGCTCGACCTGGCGTTGCCCGGACTGGGCGGGCTGGAGGTGCTGCGCCGCCTGCGCCAGCGCGGCGACCGCGTGCCGGTGCTGGTGCTGACCGCCAGCGGCGAAACGCTGGACCGCGTGCACGGCCTCAACGCCGGCGCCGACGACTACCTGCCCAAGCCGTTCGACCTGGCCGAGCTGGAGGCGAGGCTGCGCGCCCTGCTGCGGCGCAGTCTCGGCGCGGTGCAGGACGAGCTGCGCGTCGCCGGCCTCGCACTGGACACCGTGTCGCGCCGCTTCGTGCTGCACGGCCGCGCGCTCGAGCTGCCGCCGCGCGAGCACGATCTGCTCGAGGCGCTGGTGATGCATGCGCCGCGCCCGGTGAGCAAGCAGGTGCTGGCCGAGCGGTTGCGCTCGAGCGATGCCGTGCTGAGTCACGACGCGCTGGAGGTCTACGTGCACCGGCTGCGCAAGCGCCTGGAGGGCAGCGGCGCGGTGATCCACACCCTGCGCGGCCTGGGCTACGTGATCGAGGTCGAGCCCGATGCGGCTGCGTAACCTGCTGCTGGGCTGGCTGCTGCTGCCGTCGCTGGCGCTGTGGGGCCTGGGTTTCGGCCTGTCGTATCTGCACGAGCTGGCGCTGTCGCATGCGGCGTTCGATCGCACACTGCTCGGCTCGGCGCAGGTGATCGGCGAGCGGCTGCAGATCGAGGGCGGCCATGTCGTGGTCGACCTGCCGCCGGCGGCGCTGGAGATGCTGCGCACCGACGCCCACGACCGCATCTACTACGGCGTGCGCGAGGTCGACGGCGGCGGTCACGTCAGTGGCTACGCCGGCCTGCCGTTGCCGCAGCCGGCGGCGGCGGCGGTGGGCCCGACGTTCTACAACGACCACTACGGCGACCAGGCAGTGCGCATCGTCGCGCACCGCTTCGACGTGATCGACGGCGAGCGCAGGCGGCCGCTGCTGGTGCAGGTGGCCGAAACGCTGGAGGCGCGCCGCCAGGTGACGCAGCAGCGGGTGGCGCTGGCGGCGGCAGTGCAGCTCGCGCTGCTCGCGGTGGCTGCCGGATTGATCGTGCTCGGCGTGCGCCGCGGCCTGGCGCCATTGAAGCGGCTGCGCTCGGAGGTGCGTGCCCGCGACGCCGACGATCTGACACCGATCGGCACCCGCGACGTGCCGCGCGAGGTGGCGCCGCTGATCCACGCCATCAACACGCACACGCAACGGCAGCGCCAGCTGCGCGAATTGCAGCAGCGCTTCGTCGCCGATGCCTCGCACCAGCTGAAGACGCCGCTGACGCTGTTGCGCGCGCAGGTCGACCACGCGCTGCAACAGAGCGAGGTGCCGGCGATGCGCGAGGTGCTGCGCCAGATCCGCGACTCGTCGCTCGGTACGCAGCGGCTGGTGTCGCAGCTGCTGAGTCTGGCGCGCAGCGACCCCGGCCTCGCGCTGGCCAAGGAGCCGCTGCGGCTCGACTCGCTGGCGCACGACGTCACCTTCGAGCTGCTGGCCCTGGCGCGCACGCGTGCGATCGACCTCGGCTTCGAAGGCGACCATCCGGTGACGGTGGTCGGCGACCGCGTGCTGCTTCACGAGGCGATCGCCAACCTGGTGCACAACGCGATCACCTACACCGCCGACGGCGGCATCGTGACTGTGCGCGTGCACACGCGCGACGGCGCGGCCGCGCTCACCGTCTGCGACAACGGCCCGGGCATACCGGCCGAAGAGCGCGAGCGCGTGTTCGAGCGCTTCTATCGCCGGCCCGGCAGCAAGGGCAGCGGCAGTGGCTTGGGTCTGTCGATCGTCAAGGAGATCGCCGACCGCCACGGCGCGCAGCTCAGTCTGCACGACGCTGCCGAGGGCCCCGGCCTATGCGCCGAGATGCGCTGGCCGCCGCCCGTACCACCCGACCCATGAAAAGAGGCCGGCATCGCCGGCCTTCGTCACTCTGACTGGAGCCCCCTCCCGGAGGGGGCGCGGGGGAGCGGTGCGTTCACCCGCAGGGTTGAGCCGCAGGCTCAACCCATGTGGAGGCCACCGTTGCAGCTGAAGTCGGCGCCGGTGGTGAAGCCGGAGTCCTCGCCGGCGAGCCAGGTGACGATGGCGCCGATCTCGTCGGGCGTGCCCAGGCGCTTCACCGGGATCGTGCTGACGATCTTCTC
>CALMQI010000232.1 GCA_937871935.1 uncultured Burkholderiales bacterium | reverse complement strand
AGGCACTGCTGCGGCGCCGCGGGCGGGACACGCGGCTGCTCTACCCGGACGTGCCTGCCGCACCCGCGCCTTCAGCTCAGACGACGACGACGGCGGGCGCGCCCGTGCTGCTGGTGGTCCTCGACGCGACGTGGCGCAAGAGCCTGCGGATGCTTCTCGAGCATCCGGCCCTGGCCACGCTGCCGCGGCTGTCGCTGCACGCGCCGGCGCCCACCCGCTACCGCGCGATCCGCGCGGCGCGCAGAGTCGACCAGGTGTCGACGCTGGAAGCCACCGTGCAGGCGCTGGCGATGCTGGAGGGCCCGTCCTTCGAAGCCGCACCGCTGCTCGACGCCTTCGGACGCTTCGTCGCCGGCGTGGCGGCCCGGCAGCGGCCTCAGGCGTCTGCGGGGCAAGCGCCACGCTGACGGCAGCTACTCGACCGCCGCGGCGCGACGGGCGGACGCAAGGAGGTGCGGTGGGCCTACTCGGATCGAGTCAGTCGCCTTCTGCCATGAGCGTCGCGATGGCGGCCCCAAGAGTCAGATCATCGACAGCGCCGGACGCGTGCTGGCGCAAGTGGCCGTTGCGGTCGATCAGCACCAGGCTCGGTGTTCCCTGCATGCCGTACGCCTGCATCGTGACCGGAATCGGATCGCGCGCATCGGCGTTCGGCGCATCGACACCGACCGCAAACGTAATGCGGTACTCGTGCAGGAACGCCTGCAGCGAGACGGGCGTCATCGCCCCACGAAGCTGACGTCCGATGTGCAGTGTTGGCCAGCCAAGGTCAGCTTACGGCGACATCAGCGCAGATCCGGACCCGGCCCGGAGCGGTCCGGCGGTCGTTGCGGAGGCTCCTCAAGAGCAGACGGTCAGGGTCGCCAGCTCACCCCAGCGCCCCGAGAACCTGACGGCGCGCCGCGTCCCGGGCCGCCTGCATTCAGAATGTGCCACCCCAGGCACCCGCGCCAGCGGGCCGCGGTACGCGGCTCGATCCAGACTGCTCCCTAGACGCCATGGCCTCAACGCTTCCTTCTTCGGTTGAACGCATCCGCATCGGCGAATTCGTGCTGGATCGAGCCCGGCGCGAGCTGCTGACACCGTCAGGCAGCCCCGCCCAATTGCGGCATAAGGCCCTTGAGGTCTTGTTGATGCTCGGAGCACAGGCCGGTCATGTCGTGGCCAAGGACGACTTGCTGACCCAGGTCTGGCACTCCGTCGTCGTTACCGAGGACTCCTTGACCCAGGCAATCGCGGAGATTCGCCGCTGCCTTGGCGACACGCAGCGCCAGTGGATACGCACGGCCGTGCGGCGCGGGTATAGCCTGCAAGTCGACGCGGAGTCGGCTGGCGGCGACGCGAGCGCCGAAGCCGCTCTGGCGCGCGCAGCCCCGCGCAGCCTGTCGATGGCACACGGCCCGCTCCTCGGACGTGATGCCGATCGGTCCGCTGTGCAGTCCTTGGTTCGCGAGGCGCGCCTGGTGACGCTGACCGGCACCGGCGGCATCGGCAAGACGCGGCTGGCGTTGGCAGTGGCCCAGGACGTGGTGGGTCGCGCCGACAACAGCGTCTGGTGGGTGGATCTCGCGCTGGCCCCCAGCCCGTTGCCACTGGCACCGTATGTCGCGGCGTCTGCCCGCATCGATCTGCCGCCGGGCGAACCCTTTGCGGCGCTCGTGAGTGCCCTTCGTGATGAGTCAGGCCTGCTAGTCCTGGACAACTGCGAACACCGGATCGACGAGGTGGCTGCTCTGGCGATGGCGCTGCTGGCCGGCGCCAAGGAAGTGCACTTGCTCGCAACGTCGCAAGAACCGCTGAAAGTCACAGGCGAGCAGGTCTATCGGCTCGCCACGCTCGAATGCCCCACAGTCGGCGCCACGCTCGACGAGGCCCGCCGCTGCGCGGCCTTTGCCCTCACGGAAAGACGTGCTCGAGAGGCCGATCACAGCTTCAGCATCGACCACCACAACTTGGCGCCGGCCATCGAACTGTGCCGCCAGCTCGACGGCATACCGCTTGCGCTGGAGATGGCCGCCGCGCGCCTGCCGGCGGTGGGCGCGAGCGGCGTGCTACGCCTGCTCGGTGAACGGCTGACCATGCTCAAGCAGGCGCATCGCGGCACGCCGGCCCGTCACGAGACCTTGCAGGCCACACTGGACTGGAGTTGTTCGTTGTTGAATGACGTGCAGCGCGCTGCTGTGTACAACCTGGCCGTGTTTTCCGGGCCTTTCGAGTCGACGATGGCTCACGTTGTCATCGCGCCCCAGGCCAGCGAGGCGGAGTGCGTCGACACCCTGTGCGCCCTGGTTGACAAATCGCTGCTGCGCGTGGAGCCGGGCGAACCGCCGCGATATCGGCTGTACGAATCAATGCGCCTGTATGCACTGGCTCGACTGCGCACCGACGGTGGTGAAGCCGATGCCCGGGGCAAGCACGGGCTGGCGATGGCTGCGCATGCCGGTGATTTGAGCAAGGCGGCTCCGGCGTTGGCGCATGAGGCCATCCTCGCCCGCTTCAGTCTGAGTTACGCCGACTTCGACCAGGCCTTTGCACTGGCTTGTGAGCGGCATGACATCGGGGTGCTGTCTCAAACCCTGACGGCTCTGCGCATGCTCGATCAGCTGCGTGGCGACGTCGTGGCCACCGAGCGCCGGCTGGCAGCGGTGCAGCCGTTGCTGCCTGAGGCGCAGGGCCGAGCGCGGGCGCACATTCTGTTGATGCGGGCGAGCACCGGATGGGTCGACATGCCCGAGTGGCCGAGCGTTGTAGCCGCCGAAGAAGCGGTGCAGGCCTGGCGTGCGCTGGGTGACGACAAAGCGCATCTCCACCACGCACTCTTGCTGCTGGGCAAGGAACGCGCGCGGACAGGCGACTGCATTGCCGCACAGCGGGCTCTGGACGAGGCATCAACGCTTCGCGCCACCGGCACCTCGCCGGTACCGCGCATGCTCGCGTTCATGTTCGAGGGCCATGTCGCGGTCTACTGCGGCAACTGGCAGCAGGGCCTGGATTGCCTGCGCTCCGCGCTGGCCCTGGCGCGGCAATCGGGCAAGACACGACTGACGTGTTATCTGCTGATCTATCTGGCCGAAGCAGCGATGCTGGCCGGCCGTCCGAAAGTCGCACGGGACTACAGCGAGACGGCGGTGCGCGAGGCACGGGCCTGCCGCGCCCAGCAGTACCTGGCGCTTGCACTATTGGCGCAGATCGAGGCGGCGCTGGGGTCCGATGACGACGCGGCCGCTGTCGCCGTCGCGGCTGAATCCTTGGCCCTGGCCGGCCGATATGGCATGCACCCGATCGTGGCAGCGGTGTTTTCAGCCTTGGCGCTGCGCACCGGGCAGCCCTTTGTCGCGTGCCACCTGCTTGGCTACGCGCTGGCCCGGCAGACGGCGAACAACGCTCGTGACATGCACTACGCGCAAGTCCTCGAGGCCCTGCGCAGCGAGGCTGAGGCGAGCCTGGGCGCCCAGGTCGTGGCGGACCTGTTGCGTGCAGGCGCGCAGCTCGCTGCCGACGACATGCTGGCGCTCGCAGCCCAAGTGGCCTGAGGCACGCCGCAGCCGGTCCCGGACGACAGAGGCGCCAGCGGCGCTGAACTTTCAGACCGATCTCAGCCGCCCTTCAGGACTTCCGCGCCTGGGCCGCCGACAGTGTGCCCCTTGGGGACCGATCCCGTCGGTCCGGAGATCACACCATGAACCCACAAGCCGCCGCACTGGTACGTGCCAGCTGGAGCCAGGTGGAACCGATCGCACCTGCGGCAGCGGCTCTCTTCTATCGACATCTCCTTGCCGACGCACCCGAACTTCGGGCGCTGTTCCGTGGCGACTTGCAGCAGCAGGGGGACAAGTTGATGCGGATGTTGGGCTGGCTCGTCGCGCGCCTCGACGACCTGCCGACGCTGTTGCCGGCATTGGCAGACTTGGGGCGCCGGCATGCCGACTACGGCGTGCAGGCCTCGCACTACGACCGGGTCGGCGCGGCCTTGTTGCGCACGCTTGCCGAAGGCCTGGGCGCGCAATTCGCGCCGGCCACCGAACGCGCCTGGACGGACACCTACCAGGTGATCGCCGACACCATGATTGCGGCCGCGACCGACAAGGCTGCAACGCTGATGCGCAGGCCCGCAGGCGCTGCACGCAAGCGCGACTTGCCAGGCGCTTCTGTGCGCCGACGCCGTCTGGCTCGTCATCGAGGAGCGTGCCGATGGATCTCCTGATTCTGTTGGCCGCTACCCTGGCCTGCGGTGCTGCAGATGCGCTCGGTTTTGTCCACGCCAGCCGCGTTTGGCAAGCCGGATCGTTTCAGTGGCGCGAGGCACTGTATTCCGCGGGCTGCTTCCAGTTCGGCGTGGCCATGTACTGGGTCTCGTTGCGTACGCTGGGCGCATGGGGCGTTGCAGCGATAGAGGCGCAGACGCTGGTGTGGTTCGCAGCGACGATCATCGGCGTGGCGATCCTGAGCGGGCAGTTCTTTCGCTGGGCAGCGCTCGAGCAGACGGTGGCACTCTGCGTGCTGGTGGGCATTGCTTGGCTGCTCACACGCACGGGCGGCACGATATGAGGTCGCCCCGGAAGACCATGTCGGGCTTCGACGCGTGGGATGCCCACTACTACCTTGCCCAGTACTACGCCCGGGTCGAGGCAGACGAAGCGGCGACGCTCGAGTTCATAGCGCGGGCCAGCCGCGGCATCGAGTTTCCTGGGCGCGCGATCGTCTTCGGCGTCGGCCCGACGGTGCATCACCTGTTGCCGCTGGCGCCCCACACGCGCGAACTGCACGTCGCCGATTACCTGGAGTCGAATCTCGATCATGTTCGGCGCTGGCTGCGCCGCGACGAAAAGGCGCACGACTGGCGTGCGTTCGGCAGGCATGTGCTCGCTTGCGAAGGCGTGCCCAAAGCGAGCGGGCAACGAGTCACTGAACGCGAAGACCTGGTGCGCGCCCGCGTGACGCGATGCCTGCGCGCCGACGCAGGCCAGGAGTGGCCCTTGTCGACGCCAGACCTGGCGGGTTACGACGTTGTCCTGTCTTGCTACTGCGCCGAGAGCGCCACTGGCGACCCCGTGGTCTGGCGCCGCTACGTGCTCAACATCCTGCGCCTGCTGGCACCCGGCGGCCTGTTCATCACGGCAGCCTTGCGCCGCTGCCGCGCCTACCACGTGGGGCGACATCGCTTCGCCAGCGCGAACATCGACGAGCACGACCTGGCCGCCGTGCTGTACGAGGCGGGCGTTGCGCCAGGGCAGCTGCACCTAGAAGTGAAAGCAGTGGGCCTGCGCGACCGCCTGGGCTACGACAGCATCGTGCTGGCTGCCGCAACGATGCCCACCGACCTGTGCCGCCAGCCCGCCGACCGCGCACGACGCCAGCCATGGCTGCACCGCGCCAGCGTGGCCGGAGTGCCGGCTGAGCGCCGCACCGCTGGGCGAGAGCGCCATCAGACGCCGCGCTCACCGGAGACGCCATGACAAGCCCCGCTTCGGACTACCGGCGCTTGGCGCGGCTGCAACGTGAATGCGAGGTGTCGATCGGACCGATTCTGCTGTTGGCTATGGCCTGCGCCGTCGCGATCGTCGTACTGTGGCTGGGGGCTCTGCTCGTAGGAGCGGACCCGGCGCAGGCGGCAGAACCGTCTCGGCAGACGATGCCGCGGCCAACTGAAGCCCAGAGGGGAGTCCCATGAAGCGCAACGCCAACGTCGGTACCTACCCGCGCAACCGTGTCATCGTTGTTCTAGCGCTGATTGCAGGCGCCGCGGCGGCACAGCCCACGCAAAGGTCCGACACCGATCAAGCATTCGCCGCCGCGATGGTGGCCTACGAACGCAACCACTGGGACGCGGCCTACGCAGCCCTTTCAGCGCTAGCCGATCGGGGCAATCCTGAGGCGGCCCGCATTGCATTGCAGATGTGGCGTCACGGGCCGGCGCTGTACCGCATGTCCTTTGCAGCCAGTGCACAGCAGGTAGACCATTGGGCTCGCGTCTGGGCGTGCGGCACTGGACCGGACGCCGGTGCGTGTCTGCAAGCGCGAGGAGGATCCTGAACACACTGCACGGCTGGCCTTGCGAGCACATGGATCAGTCGGGCTGCGGCGTCACTTCGTCAGAAACGCCAGCACGCGGTCGGCAAACTTGCCGTACGGCGGCCACAGGAACTTCAGCGACGAGAAGCGTGCCTGGTAGAACACCGGCCGCAGCTTGGAGAAGGTCTCGAAGCCCTCGTGGCCGTGGTAGTGGCCCATGCCCGAGGCGCCGACGCCGCCGAACGGCAGGTCGTGCTGGCCGACGTGGAAGAGCGCGTCGTTCACCGACACGCCGCCCGACATCACGCGGTCGAGCAGCATCTGCACCCGGGCACCGTCGTGGCTGAACGGGTAGACGGCCAGCGGCCGCGGGCCGGCGTTGATGGTCTCGATCACCGTGTCGAGCGACGTGTAGCCGCGCAGCGGCAGAACGGGTCCGAAGATCTCGCGCTGCATCAGCTGGCAATCGTCGGGCGCGTTCAGCACGATGTGCGGCGCGATCTTGCGTGTTGCCGCATCGAACGCCGGCCCGTCGATCAGCGGCAGCACCTGCGCGCCGCGTGCGCGCGCGTCGTCGAGCGCGGCGACCAGCCGGTCGAACGACCGCGCATCGATGATCGAGGTGTAGTCCGGTGAGTCCAGCTGAGGGTAACGCGCCGGCACGATCTCGCGCGCCAGCCGCACGAACTCGTCGATGCGGCTCTGTGGCAGCCAGGCGTGGTCCACCGTCGTGCAGATCTGGCCGGCGTTGAGACACTTGACGAACAGGATGCGCTCGGCCGCGGTGCGCAGCGGGAAGTCGTCGCAGACGATCGCCGGTGCCTTGCCACCGAGCTCCAGCGTCACCGGGCACAGGTTTTGTGCCGCGGCGGCCATCACCGCGCGGCCGGTGGCGCCCGAGCCAGTGAACAGCAGGTGGTCGAACGGCAGCTTGGAAAACGCGATGCCCACGCCGCCGGTCTCGTCGAAGAACTGCAGCTTCTCGGGTGGAAAGTAGCCCGGCATCTTGTCGATCAGCAGCTTGGCCAGGTGGCGCGAGTTCTCGCTCATCTTCACCATCGCGCGGTTGCCGGCGGCAAAGATGTAGGTCAGCGGGATCAGGCTCAGATTGACCGGAAAGTTCCACGGCACGATCACGCCCACCACGCCCAGCGGCTGCGGGATCACGCGGTTGCGCGCACCGAAGAAGTTGCGCAGGTCGACCGCGCGGCGCTGCGGTTTCATCCAGCCGCGCAGCTGCTTGATCACGTGGTCGATGCCGTCGATGGCGGGGAAGATCTCCGCCAGCAGCGTCTCGTGGCGCGAGCGGTGGCCATAGTCGGCGCTGATCGCGTCGCACAGGGCTGCCTTGTGGTCGCGGATGAAGCGCTGCAGCGTGCGCAGGTCGGCCTTGCGTTCGGCCAACGTGGGCACCGGGTGGGCGAAGTAGGCGCGGCGCTGCGCGGCCAGCGCGGATTCGAGCTGGGCGTCCAGCGGTGTGTCGGCAAGGTTCATCGCGCATCTCCTACTTGCAGGCTGATCGCGGGGCAGCCATGGCCAAGCAGACCCGCGCGGACGATTGTGATCCGGTCTGGCATAGACTCGCCAGCCGGGGTAAACAGGAGCCGACGATGCACATCGAACCGGGCGTTCTGCTGGCGGGCAAGGTCGCCGCAGCCAACGTGGCGGCTGTGGTGCTGGTGGGCGCGGCTGCGCTGGCGGCATTGCGCCGGCCGGTCGCGCTGCCGACGCTGCTGTGGCGCACGCTGCTGGCCGCCGCCTTCTTCACGTTGTGCATGCAGGCCTTTCACCTGAAGGTCGGCCCCTCGGAGCTCCACTTCCTGGGTGCGATGCCCATGTACCTGGCCTTCGGGCTGCTGCCCACGCTGCTCGGCTTCGCAGTCGGCCTGCTGGTGCAGGGCTGGTGGTTCGAGCCGGCCGATCTGCTGCATCTGTCGGTCAACACCCTGTCGCTCGCATTGCCGCTGCTGGCCGTGCACGCCGGCCTCGGGCGCCGCATCGGGCGGATCGACCTGCGCGCCGTGCTGCGGCTCGACGCCGCCTACTACGCCGGTGTCACCACGATGGTCGGCTTCTGGCTCGCGATCGGCGCAGTGGCAACGCCGTTCTCCGACTGGCTGCGTTTTGCCCTGTCGTACACCTCGGTGGTGGCGCTCGAACCGCTGCTCACGGTGGCCGTGCTGCTCGGCGTGGCACGTGTGCGCCGACACCGCTGGGCCGCGCTGTGCTTCGACGCGCGCGCCGTCTTCGCGGCGCGCTGAAACGCTGCTGGAAGCGCCATGAGCGGCCACGATCATCACGACGATCACGAGCACAGCGAGCTGTCGCCGATGGACTTGCGTGTGCGCGCGCTCGAGACGGTGCTCGCCGCCAAGGGCTACATCGACCCCGCCGCGCTCGACGTGCTGATCGACACCTACCAGACCAAAGTAGGCCCGCGCAATGGCGCCCGCGTGGTCGCCAGGGCCTGGACGGACCCGGCGTTCCTTGATTGGTTGCGCCGCGACGCGTCGGCGGCGATCGCCTCGCTCGGCTACAGCGGCCGGCAGGGCGAGCACATGGTCGCGGTGGAGAACACGCCGGCGCAGCACAACATGGTGGTGTGCACGCTGTGCAGCTGTTATCCGTGGCCGGTGCTCGGGCTGCCGCCCACCTGGTACAAGAGCGCGCCGTACCGCTCGCGCGCGGTGCGCGACCCGCGTGGCGTGCTGGCCGACTTTGGCGTCACGCTGCCCGACAGCACCACCATCCGCGTCTGGGATTCCACCGCCGAGGTGCGTTACCTGGTGATCCCGATGCGCCCGCCCGGCACCGAGGGCTTCGACGAAGAGGCGCTGGCCGCGCTGGTGACGCGTGATTCGATGATCGGCACCGGCCTGCCCAAGAGCCTATGAGGTATCGATCACGCGCCGACCTCGGCGGTACGCTGGGCCACGGCCGCGTGTTGCCCGAGCCCGAGGGCGAGCTGTTCCATGCCGACTGGGAGCCGCGCGTGCTGGCGCTGACGCTCGCGATGGGCGCCACCGGCGCCTGGAACATCGACATGAGCCGCGCCGCGCGCGAGACGCTGCCGCGCTACGCGCGCCTGAGCTACTACGAGATCTGGTTCGAGGCGTTGTGCCGGCTGCTCGCCGAGCAGGGGCTGGTCGGCGACGACGAGGCCGCGGCCGGCCGCGCGCTGCGGCCGGCGCGGCCGCTCGCGCGCATCCTCGCCGCGGCCGACGTGCCCGCGGTGCTGGCGCGTGGCTCGCCCACCGTGCGGCCGGCGCGCGCACCGGCGCGCTTTGCGGCCGGCCAGACGGTGCGCCTGTATGCCGGCGAGGTGCCGCACCACACGCGGCTGCCGCGTTATGTGCGCGGCCGTCTCGGCACGGTCGAGCGCGTGCTCGGCGCACATGTGTTCGCCGACGCGCATGCCAGCGGCCGCGGCGAACAGCCGCATTGGCTGTACACGGTGGTCGTCGACGGCCGCGAGTTGTGGCCCGAGACGCGCGCCGCCGGACTGCAGGTGTCGGTCGACGCCTGGGAGCCCTACCTGGCGCCGGCATGACGACGCCCGACCCGACGACGGCGATCGATCCGCGTGCCGGCGACGCACCGCCGTTCGCCGAGCCGTGGCAGGCGCACGCCTTCGCGATGGTGGTGCAGCTGCACGAGCGCGGCCTCTTCAGCTGGCCCGAATGGGCCGACACGCTGGCGCAGACGATCGCCACCGCGCAGGCCGCTGGCGACCCCGATCGCGGCGACACCTACTACGCCCACTGGCTCGCCGCGCTGGAGGTGATCGTCGCCCGCAAGGGCGCCAGTTCGGCGGCCGAGCTGACCCGCACCGCCGACGCCTGGGACCGCGCCGCCGATCGCACGCCGCATGGCCAGCCGATCGAGCTACAGGCCGACGACTACACGTAGCTGAAGACAGCCAAGGTCTTGCGCGGATCCGGCTTTGCCGGTCCGCAGCACGGGCGCCCTCGGGGGGCAGCGACCGACAGGGAGCGTGGGGGCATCATTTCGTCATCAGGGCCAGCGCCTGCGCGCACATCGCCTCGGCCAGCGCGCCACGGGCATGCATCACGTGCTGCGCGCCGGCGGCGCGCAGCAGCTGGGCTTCCTCTTCGTTGGGCGCGCGCGCGATCACGGTGATCGCCGGGTTGAGCTGGCGGGCATGGTCGATGATCGTGCGCATGTCCGTGCTCTCGGGTAGCGCGAGCACCAGCAGCCCGGCCTCGGCCACATGGGCCTGCACCAGTGCCTCGGGCTCGACGGCGTCGCCGAACACCGCGGCCCGGCCCTCGGCGCGCAGGCGCTCGACCTTGTCGCGCTGGCGCTCGACCACGACCAGCGGGATGTCGTGCGCCCACAGTGCGCCGGCCAGGCGCTGCCCGACCTGGCCGTAACCCACCAGGATCACTTGTCGCGCCAGGTAGCGGCGGTCGGTCGACATCGGCAGCTCGGCCAGCGGGTCGTCGCGCTGCTCGAGCCGGCGCGCCAGCGCCGACGAGGCGACGATGCGCCGGCGCATCGGCTCGACCAGCGAGAACAGCAGCGGGTTGATCGCGATCGACAGCAGCGCACCGGCGACGATCAGGCTCTGGCCCTCGGGCGGCAGCACGCCCAAGCTGGTGCCCAGCGCCGCCAGGATGAACGAGAACTCGCCGATCTGCGCCAGGCTCACCGACACCATCAACGCTGTATTCAGCGGGTAACGCAGCGCCAGCACCAGCGAGGCGGCGGCGATCGACTTGCCGACCACGATGATGGCTGCGACGGCCAGCACCTGCAGCGGCCGCTCGAGCAGCACCTGCGGGTCGAACAACATGCCCACCGACACGAAGAACAGCACCGCGAAGGCATCGCGGAACGGCAGCGATTGCTCGGCCGCGCGCTGGCTGAACTCCGACTCGCGCAGCACCAGGCCGGCGAAGAACGCGCCGAGCGCGACCGACACGCCGAACAACAGCGAGGCACCGTAGGCGATGGTCACCGCCACCGCGATCACGCACAGCGTGAACAGCTCGCGCGAGCCGGTGCGGGCGATCTGCCACAGCAGCCACGGCAGCAGGCGGCGGCCGGCCAGCAGCATCAGCGCGACGAAGGCCGCCACCGCCAGCAGCGTCTGCGCCAGCGTGAGCCATAGTTCGCTCGACAGCGGTGCACCGCCGGCGGCGGTGTCGGCGCCGCCGAGGGCGGGCAGCAACACCAGCACCAGCACCATCGCCAGGTCTTCCACCACCAGCCAGCCGACTGCGATGCGTCCGTTGTGCGAGTGCAGCGCGTCGCGTGCCTCGAGCGCCCGCAGCAGCACCACCGTGCTGGCCACCGACAGCGCCAGGCCGAACACCAGCGCCGCCCCGAGCGACCAGCCCCAGGCATGCGCCAGGCCGGCGCCGAGCGCGGTGGCGACTGCCATCTGCACCAGCGCGCCGGGGATCGCGATGCGGCGCACGCCGAGCAGGTCGTCGATCGAGAAGTGCAGCCCGACGCCGAACATCAGCAGCATCACGCCGATCTCGGCCAGCTGGGTGGCGAGCGCCACGTCGGCCACGAAACCGGGTGTGTACGGGCCGATCACCACACCGGCGAGCAGATAACCCACCAGCGCCGGCAGGCGCAGCCGCGCGGCGGCGAACCCCAGGGCGAGGGCCAGGCCCAGCGCCGCCGCGAGCGTGACGATCAGGGGCATGTGGGGGTGCATGGGCGGCCATTATTGTTGTTGGCCGCCGACCCCGTGCGCCGCGGCGCCGGGTGCGGACCGATCAGGTGGACGCGTCGGCCAACAGCGTCGCCATCGCCGCGGCACTGACCGGCTGACTGATCAGGAAGCCTTGCATCTCGTCGCAGCGCAGCAGCCGCAGCATGCGGGCCTGATCTTCGGTCTCGACGCCCTCGGCCACCACGCGCAGGCGCAACGAATGCGCCAGCGAGATCATCGTCTGCACCAGCGTCATCGTGCTCGGATCGTCGAGCATCGCCTGCACGAACGAGCGGTCGATCTTCAGCGTGTGCACCGGCAGGCGCGCCAGGTAGGCGAGCGACGAGTAACCGGTGCCGAAGTCGTCGATCGCGATGTGCATGCCGAGCTGGCGCGCCGCCTCGAGTTTCTCGACATGGTCGTGCACGCTTTCCATGATGCGGCTCTCGGTCATCTCGAAGTCGATGCCGGGCGGCCGGCTGTCGAGGGCGAGGGCCTGCTGCACGATGTCGACGAAGGTCGGGTCGCGCAGCTGGATCGCCGACAGGTTGACCGAGACGCGCGGCGTCGCGGCAGCCGGCCGGTCGCGCCAGTCGGCGCGGTCGAGCACCGCCTGGCGCAGCGCCCAGGCCCCGACGTCGACGATCATGCCGCTGTCCTCGAGCAGCGGCACGAACTGCGACGGCTCGACCAGGCCGAGTTCGGGGCTCTGCCAGCGGATGAGCGCCTCGACACCGGTGATGCGCCGTGTGGCGACGCTGACGACCGGCTGGTAGTGCAGCACGAACTCCTCGCCTTCGAGTGCGCGGCGCAGCAGCGACTCGAGCGCCAGCTTCTGCGCGACGCGCTCGGTGATCTCCTGCGTGTAGAAGCGGTGGCGGTCGCCCGCGGTCTTGGCCTTGTGCAGTGCCGCTTCCGAGCGGGCCAGCAGCGTCTCGCCGTCATCGCCGTCGATCGGATACAGCGCGATGCCGGCCCGGGCCGAGATGCGCAGCTCGGCCTTCTCGAGGCGGAACGGTGCGTTGAAGCACGCGGCCGTCCAGCGCTGCAGCAAGCGGACGACGTCGCCGTCGTCCTCGGCCTCGGTCATGATGATCGCGAACTGGTCGCCGGCGACGCGGGCGACTTCGCTCGGGCCCGCCAGGCAGTCGGTGAGCCGGATCGACAGCAGGCGCAGCAGTTCGTCGCCGGTGCGCCGGCCGTAGGTGTCGTTGACGTACTTGAAGCGCTCGATGTCCAGCGTCACCACGGCCAGGCGACGCCCGGCATGGCCCGCCGCGATCACCGCCTGCGCCAGGCGCTCCTCGAACAGGTCGCGATTGGCCAGGTTGGTCAGGTCGTCGTAGTAGGCCAGGTGGTGCAGCCGCTCCTCTTTCTCGATGTGCTGCAGCGCGAACGCGATGTCGCCGGCCAGCTCGTCGAGAAGGCGCTGCTCCTGGGCGTCGAAGAAGTCGCGCTCGTCGGCATACAACGCCAGCACGCCGAAGACACGCTTGCCGTGGGTCAGCGGAAAGGCGGCGGCCGAGCGCAGGCCGCGCTCGCGCATCACCGCGGCTTCGACCCGCGCGGCGTCGAAGGCCTGCGTGTCGTTGCAGATGACGGGCTTGCGCGCGCGCACGGCGGCATTGACCAGCGCGGCGCCGTCCGGCACGTCGTCGCTGTGCGCCAGCGGGTCGAAACCGGCCAGTCGCGGATCGGGTCCGGCCGAGGCCACGGCCTGCAGCGCGCGCGTGCCCGGCTCGAGCAGGCCGATCCAGGCGAAGCGCAGGCGGCCCTGGTCGATGGCGATCTGGCACGCCTCGGTGAACAGTTCGTTGCGCGAGCGCACCCGCACGATCAGCGAGTTGATGCCGCTGAGCACGGCATGCACACGGTTCAGCCTGCGGATGCGGTCCTCCGCGTGCTTGCGCTCGGTGATGTCCTCGGCCACGCCGGCCACACGGTAGATCTCGCCGGCTTCGTTGCGGATCGGAAAACCACGCGTGCGGATCCAACGCGTCGTGCCGTCGGGGCGCTGCAGGCGGTACTCGTACTGCATCACGTCGGTGCTCTCGCGCCGCTGCGCGTCGGCCACGATGCCGGCCTTGTCTTCCGGGTGGATGGCATCGACCCACGAGCCCGGCTTGGCGTACAGGCTGGCGCAGCTGCGGCCAGAGATCTCCTCGTAGGCCGGGCTCACGTAGAGCACCTTGGTGTTGGCCGCGTTGGTCAGGAAGAACACGTCGCGGATGTTTTCGGCCAGCTGGCGGAAGCGCTGTTCGCTCTCGCCCAGGTTGACGATCGCGCGCTGCCGCTCGTTGCTCTCGAACTGCAGTTGCGCCGCGTAGCGCCGCAGCTCGACCACCAGGTTGCGGTTCTCGTAGATGCGGCCGGTCTGCGCGGCCAGCGTGGACAGCAGGTGCTCGTCCTCGTCGGTGAAGCCGTCGGCGCCGACCTTGTCGACCAGGCAGATCCAGCCGTGCACCCGCGTCAGCGAGGTGATCGGTGCGACCAGGCTGTTGTGTGCCGCGGGGTAACCCGCCGGCAGGCCCACGCACTGCGGGTCGCCGCCGTGGTCGCGACGGCGCTGCGACCGGCCCAGCGCCAGCAGCGGCAGCAGCTGTTCGGATTCGTACGTCGGCTTCGCCAACTGCGTTGCCAGCAACGGATCGATGCCGGCATGGCTGACGTATTCGGCGGCCCCTTCGGCGCGATCGCGTACGCACAGCACGGCGTAGGTGGCGCCGAACAGATGGCGGGCCTGGCGGCAGACCCGCTCCAGCAGCATCTGCGGGTCGAGCTCGGAGGCCAGATGCCCGTTCAGCTCGATCAGCGCCGACAGGCGCTGGTTGGTCACCGCCAGCTCGTCGACCTTGTGCGACAGCTTGTCGGTCAGCACACGCAGGTGCTCGCGGTCGAACGACGGGTCCACCGGTGGCGCCGCCGCCGCCGCCGGCGCGCTGCCCAGCGCGTCGTCGACGGCGCGCACGATCTCGCCCGGCGTGCAGGGTTTCATCAGCCAGCGCGTCACGCCGCAGGCCTCACCCAGCTCGCGGGCACCCCCGTCGTAGAAGTGCGCGGTGTGGAAGATCACCTCGGTGCGTGCCAGCGCCGGGTCGGCGCGGATCTGGCGCACCAGCTCGTAGCCGTCCATCGCCGGCATCAGCACGTCGGAGATGACGAGCTGCGGGCGCTCCAGGCGCAGCATGTGCAGGGCCTGCGCACCATCGGCCGCCTCCAGCACGTCGTAGCCGTGCGGGTTCAGCACTTCGAACAGCAACTCGCGGTTGGCGTCGTTGTCGTCGACCAGCAGCACCTTGGCCATGCCGCGCATGCCCTCAGTCGGTAGTGGGACTCGCGCTCAGCCGCTGCCGGGGCTCGAGGTAGGACTCGACCTCCCGCACGAAACTGCCGGGCACGATCGGCTTGGGCAGATAGCCGTCGAAGCCGGCCTGCAGCGCCCGTTCGCGGTCGCCGCGCATCGAGAACGCGCTGATCGCCACCACCGGCACGCGCCGCCACTGCGGATTCGCGCGCAGCTGGTGCACCAGCGCGTAGCCGCTCAGCACCGGCATCTGCACGTCGCACAGCACCATGTCGGGCTCGGCAGTCAACGCCAGCTGCAAGCCGGTGCCGCCGTCGCTGGCCGACAGGGTGGCGTAGCCGGCGCTGTCGAGCAGGAAGAGGGCGAGCTCGAGACTCGGCGCGTCGTCTTCCACCACCAGGATGCGTGTGTTCATCGTGTCGACCGTCGTCGTGTGCCGGCGCGCGTGGTCAAGGCATGTCGGCGATGTACAGCGTGAAGCGGCTGCCGCGGCCGGGCTCGCTCTCGCACTGGATGTGGCCGCCGAGCAGCGCGGCGAACTTCTGCGACAGGTACAGGCCGAGCCCGGTGCCCTCGAAGCGGCGCGTCGGCGACTCGTCGAGCTGGGTGAAGGCCTGGAACAGCTTGTCGCGCTCCTCCGGGCGGATGCCGCGTCCGGTGTCGGTGACGCTCACCTCGGTGACCAGGCCGTTGCCCGCGGGGCGCTGCGTCAGCGCGACCAGCACGTACCCCTGCTCGGTGAACTTGATGGCGTTGTTGGTCAGGTTGATGATGATCTGGCTCAACGCCCGCTGATTGGTCTGCAGCACCACCTCGTCGGGCGGCAGCTGCACGCGCAGCTCGAGCTTCTTGGCCTCGGCCAGCGGACGCAGCGTGGCGGTGACCTCGCGGATCACCTCGTCGCAGCGCACGGCGGTGCGCACCAGCTCGACGTCGCTCGATTCGATCTTCGCCAGGTCGAGCAGGTCGTTGATCAGCGACAGCAGGTGCTTGGCGCTGGATTCCACAGTGCTCAGCTGGTGTTCCTGCTTGGCCGTCAGCGGCCCCGGCAGCCGCATCAGCAGCACGCCGGTGAAGCCGATGATGGCGTTCAGCGGCGTGCGCAGCTCGTGGCTCATGGTGGCCAGGAAGCGGTCCTTGGCCAGGCTGGCACGTTCGAGCGCGATGTTCTTGCGGCGCAGCTCGTCCTCGATGCGCTTGCGTTCGGTGATGTCGCGGATCGCGGCCGACACCAGGATGCCCTCGCCGGTGTCGAGCGGGCTCAGGCTGATCTCCACCGGAAACTCGGTGCCGTCGCTGCGCTGGCCGAACAGCTCGAGGCCGGCGCCCATCGGCCGCACCCGCGGATCGGTGAAGAAGCGGTGCTGATGCGCCGGATGCTTGGCGCGAAAGCGCTCGGGCAGCAGCAGCTCGATCTTCTGGCCGAGCATGTCGGCGCGTGCATGACCGAACAGCTTCTCGGTCTGCGAGTTGACGAGCACGATGTCGCCGTCGCTGTTGACGATGACGATCGCGTCGGGCGCCGACTCGAGCAGGCCGCGAAATCGCTGCTCGGCCTTCTTGCGCTCGCCGATGTCGCGCACCGCCGACATCACCAGCACCGACTCGTCCATCTGCAGCGGGCTCAGGCTGATCTCGATGGCGAACTCGCGACCGTCGCGGCGCAGGCCGTACAGCTCGAGGCCGGCGCCCATGGTGCGCGTGCGCGGCTGCTGCTGGTAGGCGGCGCGGTGGCGCAGGTGCGCGCCGCGAAAACGCACCGGCAGCAGCATCTCCACCGGCTGGCCGCGCAGCTCGCCCGGGGCGTAGCCGAACAAGCGCTCGGCGTGGCTGTTGACATAGACGATGTGGCCGGTCACGTTGGCCAGCACGATGCCGTCGGGTGTGGACTCGAGCAGCTCGCGAAAGCGTGCCTCGACCGTCTTGCTGTCGCGCAGCACGCGCAGCGGAGTCACGTCCTTTTGCGTCAGCAGCAGCAGCGGCGTTTCTTCATCCTGCACCGCCTTGATCGAGACGTCGACGTAGACCAGCGTGCCGTCCTTCTTGCGGCGCAGCGACTCGTAGGTCACGCTGCCATGCGTGCGCGACTGGGCGTAGAAACGGGCCTCTGCGTCGGCGCGCTCGGGCGGCACGATCAGCTGGCGCAGGTTGTGCCCCACGGCCTCGTCGGACGCATAACCGAACACCGCAGCGGCGCCGGCGCTCCAGAACAGCACGTCGCCGTCGAGCGTGGCCACAATCACGGCGTCGGGGGCTTCCCGCAACGCCAGCGCCTCGTAGTCCAGGCGTACCGATCTCATTGTGCTTGCTGTACCGCTCACGGCAACCTCGCGCACGAGGCATTGCATCGGGCTGCTTGCGGCCCGATCCCCGCATTGGAACGGGCGGCGCTGCACCCTGCTGTCAGGCGGGGCCGACAGCGGTTGTCAGGAGAATGCTGACACCGATGACAAATCAGCGCGGCAACTGGACACGCGCGGCGACGCGCGTGCCGGCGCCCTGCGCGGTGGCCACTTCGAAGTGGCCACCGACCGACTGGGCCCGCTCGCGCATCGTGGCCATGCCACGGCCGGCGTGCGGCGGCACGGCGGTCGGCTCGAAGCCGACGCCGTCGTCGGTGACGGCCAGGCTGAAGTCGCCGTCCGCCACGTGCAGCTCGACATCCACCCGCGTCGCCCGTGCATGCTTGGCCACGTTGTTGAGCGCTTCCTGGGCAATGCGAAACAGCGTGATCTCCAGCTGCAGGCCCGGCCGCGGCGACACGTCGTCACCCTGTACCGACACCTCGATGCCGGTGCGCTGGGTGAACTGGCTGGCATACCACTGCAGCGCCGCCAGCAGACCATGGTCGTCGAGCATCGGCGGGCGCAGCTCGGCCATCACGTTCTCGATCGAGCCAGCGGTGGCCTCGATCAGCTCGATCGAGTCGTCCAGGCGGGCGCGCAGGTCGGGCGCGAACTGCGCCGAAGCCTGGCTGCGCAGGATGTCGAGGTTGATGCCGAGCGCGGTGAGGTTCTGGCCGACGCGGTCGTGCAGCTCGCGCGACAGCTGCCGGCGCTCGGACTCCTGCGCCTCGACCAGCCGCCACGACAGCGACTCGAGCTGCTCGGCGGCGTGGCGCTTCATCTTCAGGTACAGCGTGCCGCTTTCGTAGCCGCGGCCCACCAGCTCGCCCAGCAGCGACAGCAGCTGCTCGTCCTCGTCGCTGAAGGCGTCGGCGCCGAGCTTGTTGGTCAGGCAGATCCAGCCGTACACCGTGTGCGGCGACACGATCGGCGCGGCCAGCAGCGCGCGGACCGTGGGATAACCCGGCGGCAGGCCGGAGACCTGGGCGTCGCCCGGGTGAAACAGCCGCCGCGCCGGCCGCCGCTCGGTGAGCACGGCGCCGAGCACGCCGCGCTGCAGGCCGGCCTCGCCGATGCGGGCCGCCACCTCGGCCGGCACGCCGCGCGTGGCATGTTGTGTCGCCGAGCCCTGCGAGCGGTCACGCACCGCCAGCGCACACTGGCGCGCACCGATCAGCGCGCAGGCGCCGCGGCACACCTCGTCGAGCAGCTGCGTCGGATCACGCAGCGACAACAGCTGCAGCGTCAGCGTCACCAGCGCATGCAGCCGGTGGTTCGACTGGCGCAGCTCGTGCAAGGCGTCGAACAGCCTGCTCGTCACCAGGCGCAGGTGTTCGCGATCGTAGTCCGATGTCGACGCGGCGAGGGGCGCCGCGGGCGCCAGCCCTTGCAGCACCTCGTCGACCACGCGGAACAACTCGTGCGGGGCGTAGGGCACGGCCAGCACGTGATGCACGCCGGCCTGGCGCGCCAGCGGATCGGCGTCGCTGCTGCGGTAGTGGGCGCTGCACAGGATCACGCGCGTGTCGGCGATCGCCGGGTCGGCGCGCAACAGGCGCACGAACTCGTAGCCATCGGTCACCGGCATCAGGATGTCGCACAACACGAGGTCGGGCCGCTCGGCGCGCACCAGCGCGAGCGCCTCGTGAGCATCACCGGCCTGCAGCAGGCGGTGCCCTTTGGACTCGAGCAGCGTGATCAGGACTTCGCGGTTGGGCGGGCGGTCGTCGACGACCAGGATGGTGGCCATGCCTCGATGACACGAGAGAACCCCTCCCTGACGTGGTAGATGGTAGCGACGCCTGCCATCGTGAAGAAGCAATGACTATGCGGCTGTCAGGGGGAGCCGACAGGCGACGTCGGGATTCTCCCGACCGACAGGTAGGACGCGACCGTCAGTCGACCGAGGTGATGCCCTGGGCGATGGCGAAGCGCACCAGCCCGGCGAGGTCGTGGATGCCGAGCTTGACCATGGTACGGGCGCGGTAGGTCTCCACCGTCTTCGGCGACAGCGAGATCGCGGCTGCGATCTCGACCACGCTGTGGCCCTCGGACAGCATCTGCAGCACCTGGCGTTCGCGCGAGCTGAGCTTGCTCAGCGCGTCGGGCGTCTCGTTCTTCGAGACGAACTGGTCGATCACGCTGTCCACCAGCGGCCGGCCCAGGTAGCGCCGGCCGGCGTGCACGGAGCGGATCGCGTCGATCAGCTCCTTGGCCACCGACTTCTTCACCACATAGCCGCTGGCGCCGGCCTGCAGCGCGCGGCACACGTGCACCGGGTCGGAGAACATCGACAGCATCACCACCCGCGTGTCGGGCTGGCGGTGGCGGATCAGATGGGTCGCCTCGGTGCCGTTGAGCTCCGGCATCGCGATGTCCATCAGCACCACGTCGGGCCGCGTCTCGATCGTGCGGCGCACCGCCTCGCGCCCGTCGGGCACGCAGTCGACCACCGCCATGTCGGGCTGCGCGTCGATCATGTAGCGCAGGCCCTCGGCGACGACGCCGTGGTCGTCGGCAATCAGCACGTTGATCGTCATGCGCGCGACTGTAGCGCGCGCCGCTCAACGCTGCGGCATGTCCTTGGCCGAATAACCCACGCTGACAGTGGCATCGTCCGGAATCGGCGGCATCGTCGCGTTCCAGGCCAGCCAGTCGTTGCGCATCGCGGCCAGCCGGGCCGGCTCGCGTGGCGCGCGGTTGGCGCGCTCGCGCTCGTCGGACGGCAGATGGAACAGGTACTCGTGGCCGTCGACCATCAGGTACTTCCAGTCGCCGCGGCGCATGGCGCGCTGGCCGCGGTGATTCATGCGCCAGTACATCGGGCGCTCGATCACATGTGACGGATCCTGCAGTACCGGCAGCAGCGAGACGCCGTCGAGCGGATAGTCCGCATGCGGCGCCACGCCGGCGGCGGCCAGCATCGTGGCCGACCAGTCCATCGTCAGGCTGTGCTGCTCGCTCGTGTGTCCGGGCGCGACCACCGCCGGCCAGTGGGCGATCCACGGCACCCGGATGCCGCCTTCGGTGAGGTCCATCTTGCCGCCCACCAACGGCCAGCTGTCGGAGAAACGCTCGCCGCCGTTGTCGCTGGTGAAGACGACCAGCGTATCGCGCTCGCAGTTCAGCTCGCGCAGCGTGCGCATCACGTGGCCGATGCCTTCGTCCATGTGGTGGATCATTCGGCGGTAGCTGTGAATGTTGCCGCCGTGCAGATGGAATAGGTTGTCCTTCACCTCGTCGGCCAGCGCCGCGTCATCGCGCGTCTCCCACGGCCAGTGCGGCGCGGTGTAGTGCAGGCTCAGGAAGAACGGCGCGTCGCCGCTGGCCACGCGGCACAGCCACTGCACCGCGCGGTTGGAGATCAGGTCGGTCAGGTAGCCGATCTCGTGGTGGTGTGTTTCGCCGATCCACAGGTCGTGCGTGCCGCGCGAGTTGTGGTGGCTGAAGTAGTCGACGCCGCCCGACATCGGCCCGTAGAACTCCTCGTAGCCCGAGCGCAGCGGCCCGAACGCGGGCGGATAACCGAGGTGCCACTTGCCGATCAGCGCCGTGCGGTAGCCGGCGTCGCGCAGCAGCGAGGGCAGCGTGGGGTGCGCGGGCGGCAGGCCGAGCGTGGTGCTGCCTTCGCTGCGGCTGTTGATCGGCTCCTCGGCGGCGCCGCGCAGCCGGTACTGCCAGCGCGCCGTCATCAGCGCAAAACGCGTCGGCGAGCACACCGGCGCGTTCGAGTAGCCCTGCGTGAAGCGCAGGCCGCCGGCCGCCAGCGCGTCGAGCTGCGGCGAGACCGCGCCGAATGCGGCGTCGCGGCCGCCATAACACCCGAGGTCGGCATAACCGAGGTCGTCGGCCACGATGAAGACGATGTTCGGGCGTGACATGGGGGCGGCTGCCGATCGTGCGGAGAATCGCGCTGGGGCGAGCTCGCAGTGTGCCGCCGGCGGCTCGGCGATCGAGCCGCCGGCGACCCGGGACATTCCCGTAGCTTCTGCGCGTATGTGTCCTGCTGATAGACGGTCAAGGCCGTGTCTGGGCCGCAGGCGATACTCCCGCCCATGAAGCCGGTCCGCATCGCCTGCGTGGGGCACGCCGCGCTCGACCATGTGTTCGAGGTCGAGCGCTTTCCGACGCGGCCGACCAAGACGCCGGCGCTCAGCTACCGGCCCGGTACCGGCGGCATGGCCTTCAACGCCGCCATCGCTGCGGCCCGGCTCGGCGCTGCGGTGCGCATGATCGGCCGCGTCGGTGAAGAGGCGGCGGTGCAGCTGCTGCGCGACCGGCTGCGCAGCGAAGGCGTCGACGATCGTGGCCTCGAGCAGGTGCCGGGCACCACCACGTCGGTGTCGGCGATCGTCGTCGATGCCAGCGGCGAACGGCAGATCTTCAACCATCGCGGCGAGGCGATCGTGCGCGCGCATGCGCTCGACCTGCGCCTGCTCGATGGTGCCGACGTGGTGCTGGTCGATCCGCGCTGGGCGGCCGGCGCGCTGGCGGCGCTGCGCTGGGCGCGCGAGCGGCGCGTGATCTCGGTGCTCGACGGCGACGTGGCGCCGGCGGCCGACCTGCAGCGCCTGGTGCCGCTGGCGCAATGGGCCGTGTTCTCGGAGCCGGGACTGGCGGCCTTTGCGCCGGACGCGACCACGGCCGACGCGCTGGCGCGCGCGCTGCAGCTGGGCTGCGAGGTGGCGATGGTCACGCACGGCGCGTTGCCGGTGCAATGGCAGCGTCGCGGCCAGACGCCGCAGAGCCTGGCTGTGCCGGCGGTCGCCGCCATCGACACCACCGTCGGCCTGGTGGTGCGCTTCTTCGGCGGCTTCGGACTGCCCGCCGCACTGTGCGACGACCAGGATCTGGTGGCGAAGGGGTACGCGCTCGGCGTTCCGATGGG
>CALMQI010000231.1 GCA_937871935.1 uncultured Burkholderiales bacterium | reverse complement strand
TTCACGTCGATGTCGGCCCCGAGCTGTCGGCTCGTGTCCGGGCCGCGGCGGCGGCCGGGGGTCGCACCCCTTCCGAATGGACTCGCGAGCTCCTCCAGCGGGAGCTGACGCAAGACGCGGCATCGGCAGACACCGGGCAATCGCAGCTGCACACGGGCCCGGAGGTATCAGCGTCGGCCGCACCCGGCCGCCTGGTCCTCGACGCCGAACTGGCCAGCCTGCTGCTGCAGGTCCAGACGCAGGGCCAGTTCCGCACGCGCCCTGCGGCGCTGCGCCTGGTGTTGCGTCACTTCATCGGCCAGGGATCGACGCCGACGGCCGAGCCCGTCGATGCCACGCCGCTCAAGGATGGCGTGGCCGCGCTCATGCGCTCGAACCACGAGCTGCTGCCGATCGGCAAAGACATCAACCAGATCGCCAAGTCGCTGAACGCGATGCAGGGTGGATTTCGAAACACGGACACCAAGAACCTGCAGGTCTTCGCGCAGGTGGTGCGCGAGCACGTCGAGCACGCTTCCAGGGTCGTGTCGACGATCCGGGCACTGGTGACCCCTCACAAGGAGAAGTCTTGAGCAATGACCGATCTAAGGCCGGCGCAGGCCCGGCCGCGCCGCAGGGCACCCCGCGCAACACCTTGGACACCGACGGCATGCTGTCCGAGTGGGGCGCCAGGCTGTTCTATCCGATCCCCAAGGGCAAGGGTGGCGCCGGCGGAGGCAAGCTGCCGCTGTTGACCACCGTGGCCGCCTTGACCGCAGTGATGTCCCCCAATGAAGTGCGCAGCCGGGTGCGCAGCACGGTCTCGCCTGGTGCGACGCAGGTGATGGTCAAGATCACAGGCGGGGGCCGTGGCATGAAGGCCATCGCTGCGCACTTCCGGTACATCGGCCGCCAAGGCAAAGAAGAGGTCGGCGGCAAGGGCAAGACGCTTGAGATCGAGGACGAGCGTGGCGAGAAGATTCAGGGGCGCGACGGCCTGGTCCAGCTGACCGACGAATGGCGGGTCGCCGGCGCCTACATCGACGAAGACAGCCCGAGGCGCGAGGCCTTCAACATCATCTTCTCGATGCCGGCCGGCACGCCACCGCAGGCCGTGCGCGAAGCAACCGCCGAAACAGCGCGCGAGCTGTTCGAGGGGCACAAGTACGTGTTCGTGATGCACGAAGACCAGGGGGCGCCACACGTGCATCTTTCGGTTCGTGCCGACCGCTATGACGGCGTGCGTTTGTCACCGCGGAAGGCTGATCTCGACCGCTGGCGCGCGGTGTTTGCCCGGAACCTGCAGGACCGCGGCGTGAACGCCGTGGCCAGCCGACAACCCGTTCGGGCAGCCAATCGCAACTACCGCAAGCTGTGGGAAGAGCGGGCGGCGGGCCGGGGGCAGTTGATTCGGCAGCGTCCTGCCCAACGGACCAGTACCCGAGCACTCGCTGCCCGCGCTGAAGCGATCAAGGCATGGGAACAAATCGCGCGAGCGCTGGCCGGATCGACAGACCCGGCCGACGTACGCCTCGCCGCAGAGGCGGTTCGATACCTCGCAGAGGTGGCGCCTGGTGGGCAGGAAGCGGCACGCGTGGCCGCGCAACGCGCCAAGCAACCAGAAGCCGAGCAGTCAGCCGGCGTGCGGAATTCGCCAAAGGCAAAGCGGGATCGCGCCAGATCGCCGGAGCGCTGAAGTCGCTTTCGCTGGGTCAGGTGGCGATAGCGCAATGGCCGGTATCGGTTGGTCAGCAGACCTACGGGCTTGACGACCGGGTACCCGGTTTCGACCCACTGCTGTCGGCCACGGGCCGCGCAAGCTGACGATCGTTGAGCGTGGGTCGCAGCCGCCGCAGCTGGCGACGGTCGGTTGTATGGCGTCAAAGACCCTGTAACACCAACTTCCTGACTCGCCACCGCGCGGGAGCGTTCGGAGTGGCTGGCGCAGCAACCTCGATTCGGCGGCGCGCCCGCAGCACACGAGCGATGGTTCGCGTTGGCCGCTGGATCGATCTCCTTTTGACTCAGCTCTTCTGCGGGCGCACCCCCCGTCCCGGGATCTTCGCAAGCTTTAACTTTATGTGCTCCGCAGCGGCGTGCACCTCTTCGCGGGATCCAGAGAGGTAGAGCCGTCCTGTGGCCCCGATCATTCTGACGTCGACCAGGCGGATGCCAGGCACCGCCTTCTCTGCCTCGTTCGCTGCGTAGGAAGCGAACAGCGCCGGCACCAGCTCGAGCAGAAGCACGCTCTCGCCGGGCAACACCATCGAAGCCTGCTTGTTGCGGTTGATGATGACGGCGTGCCGATCGGTGATGTCCTCAACCACGTCCATAACCAGGATCTCCGGCTTGAGCTGGTCCTCGGCGCGCAGGCCCAGCGAAGCCAGAATCGCCTCGCCGGCACGAGCCAGGTCGGCGCCCTGGTCTGCATGAATCTCCAGGACACCGAACTGTCGCTCTACGACCAGAAGGCCTGGCTCCAGGTCGGGCGCGGCCTTTAGCGCCGTGTCGGTCACGCGCTCGATGGCCAGCCCCGGGGCAATTTCCAGGATCAGCGAGCTCATGCCTTCCAGCGGAACGTAGCCGCGCCCGCCCGTGGGCGAACTCAGATAGGCAGCAAACTGTCGCTCAAGGCGATCGAGGGTCAGATAGACGCGTAGTTCGATCTGCATGTGGGCTTTCGTGGCGCCCCGCGGAGGGGCACAATGGCTACTTCTTGGCGGACTCGAAGTACTTAAGCACATCCGCGTGCGGCCGCGGAATTACGTGGCAGGATTTGACCTCGCCCACGTGCCGCGCCGCCTCGGCACCCGCGTCAGTAGCGGCCTTAACGGCCCCGACATCGCCAGTCACGGTGATCGCCACCAGCCCCGCACCCACCTGCTCGCGACCAACCAAGGTCACGTTTGCCGCTTTCACCATGGCGTCCGCGGCAGCGTATGCCGCCACGTAGCCAACCGTCTCGATCAATCCAACTGCTTGGGACATGTCGTCTCTCCTATTAGTAAAGCAATGTGAAAAAAAGGTGCACGCCGTCTAGCGTTCACCGCTGGGATCGACGATCCCGACCACCATGGCATCCACCGGACTGCCGCAATAGTGCGCAGCGACCGAACCCTGGATCACTAGGGCCTCGTCACCAATGCCCACGCCGAACCCGTCGAGCGCGACCAGTGAGCCGCCGCCATCCATCTCCAGGCGCACGAGGGCGCCGGGCGGAAGCAACTCGTGTCTTTTGGTCGCCCAGATGCGACCGGTCACGGTTCCAATCTTCATGTGCTGCTGCGCTCCATCCGTATGCCCACCGTCCTGGCGTAGTCGCGCGCCGCCGGCGTGATAACGGCGCGCGGTTTCAAGATCACCACCTGGCCGGCGGCGCGGTGCTGCCGCAGGACGACTTCCGTAACCACCGATTCATCGAGTGCCAGCGGCGGGTTGCTGCATGGCGTGCCGGCAGGCGGCTGTGCCGGTGCACCGCTGACGGCTGCCGGCGCGGGCGCGAGTTTCAGATCCAGCGCGATGGCCCCGCTCAGAAAACGCTCACGCAACGCCTCGCTCGCGCACAGCAGCTTGAACCAGCGCACGAGCTCTGCCAAATCCGTGTCGCCGCGAACGGTAAGCGGCAACCACACCGCCTGCGTGGTCGTGGGCGGGCGCCGGTGGGTCTGTACAAAGCCGCGCACCGCTTCGCCGATGAGGTTCTCGAGTTCGGGCGACGGCACGGCGTTCATCCTCCGACCCTCGGTGTCAGGGCTGCGATCGCGGCCTCGCCGGCGGCACGCACGGCGGATTCCGTGCCGCTCACGTACAAGCGCCCGCTGGCACCCATGAAGCGGCAATCCACCAGCGTGATGGCGGCTGCCTTCTCGGCCTCATTGGCCGCCAGCAATGCGCCCGCCGCCGGCGTGGTTTCGAGCAGGAAGAGCGACTGCCCCGGCAAGAGCATAGAGCCCGACTTGTTGCGATTGACCAGGAACGAATGCAGGCTGTCGACTCGGTCGATCTGCCGCGAGGCCAAGATCTGCCGCGGTGGGACCTCGGGCGAAGACAATCCTAGGGCCTGCAGGATCGCCGCCCCGGCCGCTTTCACTGAAGCCGCATGGCGTGCGTGGAACTCGAGGTAGCCGAACTGGCGCTCCACCATCAGCACGCCGGGCTTTACGTCTACCTCTTTGAGCACGGTGTCGGTCAGCCATTCGACGTCCAGCCCAGGCGCGATTTCGATGATCATCGCCGCGTCGTTGGCGCGCGGCAGGAAGCCGCGCACCATGCTGCCGAGGTAGCACATAGTCTGGGGTTGCAGGCGGTCCAGAAAGTCGAAGGAGCGCAGTGTGGTCATGAGGTCGTCCGGGATTCAAGCGCCAACTCCAGAAGGGTCCGGATGGTGGTGCGGATGTGCGCGTCGTTGGTATCAGACGAGGGCTCAGCCTGGGACGCTTCGCGCGGTACGAACATCGCCGCGGCGGCGGTGGGAAAGGAGATCCTCTTCCAGTTGATCAGGTGCTCGGGACCGACGTTCTCTGCAATGGAACTGCGTCCGGCGAAACCGGTGCCGATCGTGAAAGTGGGTGCCAGGCCAGTGCCGGCGCCGATCACACCCATGGACGTGCCTTTATTCACCACGGTGCGGTTCACGTCGAGCGTGCTGCCCCACAGCGCGATGGTCTCGAGGTCTTCCGAGAAGATGCCCGAGGTGTGACCCGCACCCGAGACAGCCAGCATGGCGCGCGCTTCGCGGATCGCGTGCTCGCGATCGTCTACGCATTTCTGGCCGAGGATCGGGGAGAGCTTCTCCTTGGCCATTGGCGAATCGCGCGAAACTACTCCGAGCGTGCCGATCAGCACCTGCGCTTGGCTTGCGCCTGGTAGACCCGCCTGCTGGGCGATCCAGGCCGCCGAGCGTCCGACAATCTTCGGATTCAACCGCCCCTCGGGGAAGGCGAAAGCCTCCAGGCGTTGCTGCTGCTGCGCATCACAGTAGAAGGCGCCCGCGCGCTTCATCTGTTCGGTGAAAGCACGCTCCACATCACGATGCACGAACACCGCCGACGGCGTGGAGCAGGCCGACCCGTAGTCGAAGGTCTTGGCAGCCATGGTCTCGTCCACGGCCAACGTGAGGTCGGCACTGGCGTCGACATACACGGGGACATTGCCCGGCCCCACCCCCAGCGAAGGCGTGCCTGAACTGTAGGCGGCCCGCACCATTGGGCTGCCGCCGGTGGCGAGGATCAGATTCACTCCCGGATTGCGCATCAGCGCGTGTGTGGCGTCCAGCGTGGGCGTCCTCTGAATCTGGATCACGTCCGCGGGGGCACCGGCAGCACGCGCCGCTTCGCTCAGATGATCGGCCGCGTCGATGGAACAGTTCAGCGCCAGCGGATGCGGGCTAAGGACGACGGCGTTGCGAGTCATCAGGCAGGACAACACCTTGAAGTAGAGCGTGGCAATCGGGCTGGTCGATGCCACCAGGCCCATCACCACTCCGGCGGGTCGGCCGACCAGCAACATCTTGCGTTCTTTGTCTACCTGCAGGCCGCCGAGCACGCTGCGGCGATGGAACGTCATCAGTTCGCGGCTCGCGAGCAGGTTCTTGAACAGTTTGTCCTGCGCACGCCCGATGCCGGTCTCTTCCACCGCCCACCGCGCGTAATGCTCGGCTCGGTCTTCGCAGGCCAGGCAGACCTGCTCGGCAATACGCCAAGCATCGGCCGGTTCGAGCCGCGCGAAGGCTTTGGCCGCAGGCACCGCGCGCGCCACCAGAGCGCGCGCCTCCTGCAGCGCGGCCAGGTCGTCATCGAGAGCTTGGTTCACGCGCTGCCCTTCAGACGTTCGCACTGCGGCGGGCAATGTCTCCGAGGTCAAGTGAGCTGATCGCGTCGAAGACAGCTATCACTGCACGGCGTTCGGGCTCAGACAGCAGCTGCATGCGCGTGTCATCCAGCATCCCCGAGCCGCGTTGAGCCTGTGATCGCGGGGCCTCGCCTCGCACCGCCGGTTTCGGTGCAGGCAGCCTTGCATCCATCATCATCATCGTCGGCCTCTCACCGAAATGCTCGATCGGTGCGGGGCGTGAAGCCTCGGGGCGTGCGTCGAGCCTGACCTTCGTCGGCTCGCACGTCACGCGGTGCATGCGCCGCGCTTGCCCCGCATAGTCGAACACTGCGTAGTGCTGCGTCGCCATGTTGTCCCAGATCGCGACAGAGTCTTGCTCCCAGCGGAAACGTACCTGGAAGTCCGGCTTCATGATCCACTCGTTCAGCAACCTGAGCAGGTTCTCGCCGTAGCGGTCGACTAGGTTGGTAAAGCGCTTGGTCCAGATCGAGTTGACGAACAGGCACAGCTTGCCAGTCACAGGGTGGTTGATCACCGCAGGATGAATGTAGGGCGGGTTACCCGCGTCGAGTTGACGGGCCTCGCCCGTGTAACCCATCCTGCGGAAAGCGTAGGAGATGTCGTGCTCCGCATCGAGCTCGAGCAGCATCTTCTTCATCGGCCCATCGAGCGCCTCGTAGGCGGTGTTCATACAGGCCCATAGGGTGTCGCCGCCGCTGGGCGGAATCTCAACGGCACGCAAGATCGATACCGCGTTAGGCTTTTCGCGGAAGGTGCAGTCTGCGTGCCAGCGGTCGGTATCAGGCGACTTGTTGCCGGTGTTGGCGATGGTCTGGATCTCGGGGTGGCCCTCTACGTGCGGGAAGAACTCGTGCTTCTCCATTTCGCCGAAGGCACGGCCCAGCGCGGCGTGCGCCTGCGGTGTCAGCGGCTGCTTGCGGAAGAAGATCACCTTGTTTTCCCACAGCGCATTGCGAATCTCTTCATAGACCGCAGGACTCTTCACCGCGTTCAGATCCACGCCGGAAATGACCGCACCTATGGTCGGAGTCATCCGTGCCACTTCGATATGCCGAAAGTTCATTGCGCTGCTTCCTGTTCGATGTACTTCGCATACCGGCGAAGCGCCTTGGGGTGGATCAATTGTGCGGAGCACGAGGCATGCACCGTGAGGGGCGATTGCGCCATCGCGTTGCGCCCTCCAAAGGAAGCGCGATGCAGGCGTGGGCATTGCGCCGTGGCACCACACACGCAGGGGCGTTTGCGCCATTGCGTATGCCCGGTCTGTGCATCAGGCACCCTCGCTCTGCCAAAGTCGGTGCATCCCGACACGCCGCCAAAGCATCCCCATGCGACGCCACCCTGTGTCCTCCATCGAGACTGCCTACGGTTGGTGGCTCGCGGCCCTGACTCTGCTGGTCGCCTCGATTGGATTCGGCGCGGCGACCTGCGTGCCGATCCTGCTCAAGCCCATGTCGCAAGAGTGGGGCGCAAGCACGGCGGCGCTGTCCCTGGCTCACACCGCCATGCTGGTAGGTGCGGGCTTTGGCGGCTTGGTCTTCGGCCGAGTGCACGACCGCTTCGGCTTCTTTCCGCTGGCGATAGTCGGCGCGCTGGCGGTGGCCGTGGGCCTCTCCGCGGCTTCGTACTCGCAAACCATCGGCGGCTTGTATCTGGCTTTTGGCCTGCTTGTGGGGGCATGTGGCCAGGGCGTCTTTTCCAGTCCACTAACGGCGGCGCTCAGCCAGTGGTTTGATCGTCACCGGCCCCTGGCCATCGCCATTGCGGCGTCTGGGCAAAGTGTGGGCGGCCTGCTGTTTCCACCCCTGCTGCGCATCGCTACCCGCGATCACGGCTGGCGCGCGACGCTGCTCGGCTTCGGCATCGTGGGAGGCTTGGCCCTCATGGCCTGCGCCTTCGCTTTCCGCAGATTGCCGCCGATCGGTGTGCAACCTCACGGGTCCGGCGCGCACGCGTTGGAGTCCAACTCCGGCAAGGCGTCCGTCGAGCGCGAGCCGAACGCGCTGCTGTTGAGCCTTGCGGCTTGCCTTGGCCTGTCCAGCGTTGCCACCTTTTTGGTGATGGGCCACATCACCGCCGCCGGCGAGGAGCTTGGCGCCACACCTGCGGCTGCGGCAGCGCTGCTCTCCGTCATGCTCGGCGCCAGCCTGGCTACGCGGCTGGGCACGGCACAACTGGGTGTTCGCCTCGGCCGCTATCGTATGCTGATCGCCGCATCGGTGCTGCACGTGTCCGGCCTTGTTTGGCTATCGTTCAGCGCCTCCTATTCCACCACGGCGGGCAGCGTGGCGCTGATTGGTCTGGGCTTCGGTGCCTACCTCCCCGGCTATGCGGGGCTGGCGCGCGAGCTCTTTCCGGTGAACCAAGCCGGCCGGCGCATCGCCGAGATGTATTTTCTAAGCTTCCTCGCGGCTGGCGCCGGTACTTGGTCAGGTGGGCTTTTGCGCGACTTCTCGGGAGACTACGGCCTCGCCTTTGGTTGTTCCGCGCTGGCAGGTGGCGCGGGTCTGGCAGGCTTGCTTCCGCTATGGCGCAAGCTAAAGACGGTGTGACGGGTGCTCACACGGCGCGCTTCTTCGCGCGCGGCACGCCGAACCACGCGCTCACCAAGTCGACTGCCAGCGTCGCCGCTGGCCCCAGCGTGCGCCCAAGCGTGTGCATGATGCAAGGGTAGGCGTAACGGTCAAAGGGCGTCGACACCCGCAGGACCGCCAGGGTATTGCGCGCCGCCAATTCGTCAACCACCAACTGCGGCACCAGCGCGATCAGCTGCGTGTTTTCGGCCAACTCAGCGAGCACACGCATGTCATCGCAGGTCAATGTCGGAAAGTCCACGAGGCCATGGTCCCGGAAGCTCCGGACCAGCTCGGGCGGCAAAGTTGGGGCCCCGGTGGAACGACCGTGCATGTCGGCCAGTGTCAGCCGACCAGCGCGGCGCGCGAGCTCGTGGTTGCGGCTGGTCACGATGGCAATCTCCTGCTTAGACATCTGGATGACGTTGACCCCCCCCAGGTCGGTCGAATAGCGTGAATCGCCGACCACGAGATCGAGCCGGTCCTGATGGAGGAGCTCGAGCAACAGGCCAGAGTTGGCAATCTCGATGCGCAGGCGCAGCTTCGGATAACGCGACACCATGTCACGCATGACCGACGGCAGTACCGTTGCCGCCGCGAAAGGTCCGAAGCCGATTCGGATCTCGCCTTCTTCCAGGCTCTTGATGCGCCGTACCGAATCCTTTAGCGCGCGATCCTCGGCAGTCATGCGACGGATGTGGTCGATGACAGGCTGGCTGTAGGCAGTGGGCACGAGACGGCCGTAGGCTCGGTCGAACAGCTGAATGCCCAGTTCGTCTTCCAGGGATTTCAGGCTGCGGCTCAGAGCGGGCTGCGAGAGATGAACGGCCTCGGACGCCTTGCGAAAGCTGCGGTTCTCCACTACGGCTAAGAAGTGGGCGAATTTCCGGAGGTTCATGGCTCGAACTGGAATGATCGGTCGCGATGATTGTGCAGAAAGCGCATGAAAACGCAATCAAAATTGCAATTGCACTACTAATCATCACCGCCTAGACTGATCCAGATCAAGAACAGAACCCGCTATTTGTAGGAGACACAAATGATTCGCTCGCTGCCCCGTCAGGCGCTTGTCGCCGCGCTCACGTTCGTTGTTTGCGCATCCGCACACGCGCAGACCCCCACCCTGCGCATCCAGGACTACCCCGGCATCGTCGGGACGCTGGCTCGCGTAGCTGTCGAAAAGGGCTACTGCGCGAAAAACGGCGTCCAGTGCACGCTCACCACCATCCCGGCTGCACCGCTTGGCGTGCAAACGCTGATGGCGGGCGGCATCGAAGTGGCGTTGGCGCCCTCTGAAGTGGCCATTCAGTCGGTCGCCAGAGGTGCCGATCTCAAGATCGTGGGTGGGATGTTCAATGCCAGTCCCTTCATGCTGTTTGTTGGCCCAGCCCTGTTCGACAGTGCCGCCAAGGGCTATCCCGCGGTTATGCACGACCTCAAGGGCAAGAAGGTCGGCGTCACTTCGCGGGGCGCGGCACCAGAGTTCCAGATCAAGGCCATGCTCGCGGAGGCGGGATTGAAGGCGGATGACATCACGTTCGTCGCGGTCGGGTCGCCCAACACAGGCTATCCCGCCCTTCTGAACAAACAGGTCGATGCCGTCATGAGTTTTGTGCCCTTTGATGGCTTCTGCGATGTGCTCAAGACCTGCCGCATCGCCGTCTTTCCAGCGAAAGGCGAGGGGCCCAAGGTTTTGACGGATCTGAACGGTGCTGGCGGGGTATACGTTATGCGCCGCGACTACACGATCAAGAACCCGGTGGCCGTCGATGCCTTCATCAAGGCGCTGCACGAGGCTGAGCGCTTCACGGCCGACCCGGCCAACGCGGCCGAGCTGCTGAAGATCACGCTGAGGCACTATCGGATTGACATGCCCCAGGGCGACGAGGTTCTCAAAAACTCTCTCGACCGCTTCCGCGCCAACATGGTCGTGGCTGTGAAGAAGGAGGCCGTGCAGTCCGCGGCCGACTACCTGCATCAGACGGGTCAGCTTGATAAGAGCTTCGACGCCGCTCGCCTGTTCTAAACGCAGGCGGGAGCTTCTCATGGCCGCGATCCATTCCATTTCGCGTTCTCCCACCGTTGGCCCATCCGCGGCGCCCGTCGCTGGCATGGAACTCCCGATGTCGAAGATCGCTATCGAAGTCCAGAAACTTGAACTCGCCTTTGGCGAGCGCAAGGTGATTGATGGCGTATCGCTCGACATTCCTGAAGGGCAGTTCCTGTCCATCGTCGGCCCGAGCGGCTGCGGCAAGACGACCATCCTCAACCTGCTGGCCGGCCTGATCGACGTGCCTCACATGGGCACGCTGCGACTTGGCGGCTCAGCTCCCCGGCTGGGCGATGCGCGTATTGCCTACATGCTGGCCCGCGATTCGCTGCTGCCCTGGCGCACCACCATGGAGAACGCCAGCTACGGCATGCAGATCCGCGGCGTGCCGCCGAAGACGCGTGAAGCCCGCGCGCGCGATCTACTGCGCCGCGTGGGCTTGGCCGGCTTCGAGGACATCTATCCCAAGCACCTATCGCACGGCATGCGCCAGCGCTGTGCGCTGGCGCGCACCTTCGCGCTCGACGCACCCTACCTGCTGATGGACGAGCCCTTTGGTGCCCTGGACGCGCAGACCAAGTTGCAACTGGAGGAACTGCTGGTCGATCTGTGGCAGCAGGAGCAACGAACCGTCGTTTTCATCACCCACGATCTGGCCGAAGCCATTGCCATCTCCGATCGAGTCGTCGTGATGAGCGCGCGCCCGGGCCGCATCGTGGCCGACTTGACAATTGATCTGCCTCGCCCTCGCAGCGTTCGCGAGCTGCAGAAGGAGCCGCACTTCCACGAGCTCTACGCCAGGATCTGGCAAACCCTGGAACAAGGATGGAGACATTCCGATGACGAGTAAGACCAAGCGATCGGACGGCACGACGATACTCACCGACATCGTCCAGCACGGTAGCATGCTCGCCATATTGCTTGGTCTGTGGGAGTACGCTGCACGCAGCGGGTGGGTCGACGCCACCTTCGTTGGCCAGCCCACTGGCATTGCTCAGTTCCTGTGGTCCAACGTGGTGGTCTCGTCCAAGCTCTGGATCGAGCTCGGCTGGACGCTGTGGGGCACCTTCGCGTCCTTCGTGCTAGGCAGCATTGCTGCGTTGCTGACCGGACTGCTGTTTGTGTCGATGCCCCGCCTGGAGCGCTTCGTCGATCCCTACCTATCGGCCATCAACGCCATGCCGCGCATCGCGCTGGCGCCGCTGTTCATCCTGTGGTTCGGGCTGGGCGTCTCTTCCAAGATCGCGATCGGCTTCTCGCTGGTCTTCTTCATCGTCCTTTCCAGCACAGTGGCTGGTATGCGCGGACTGAATCAGGACCACCTCATCCTCACGCGCACGCTTGGGGCAAGGCCTTCGCAAATGTTCTTCTTGGTAACCCTCCCGGGCGCGGTGCCGGTGATTTTCTCCGGCTTGCGGTTGGGCATGATCTATGCGATGTTGGGTGTCGTCGGCGGCGAGATCATCGCGGCCGAACACGGGCTGGGGCAAACACTGGCCTACCTTGGGTCGACCTTCAACATGAACGGTGTGATGGGCGTCCTGCTCATCCTGTCGCTGCTCGGGATGGGCGTGATCTGGTTGATGACCGCCCTCGAAAGACGTCTCCTGCGCTGGCAATGATGCCGGCCTTGGCACCATCAGATCGCCGCATCCGAGTGGCGATCCTGGCGCCCGAGCATGCATTGGGCTGGACCATCATGGGTCCGGCCGACATGCTCAACAGCGCGGGCACGGTGTGGTCCTCCCTGCAGGGCGAGTCGCGCGGGGCGAACCGATTCGAAGTCGCCATCGTCGGCCGCTCCGGTCAGCCTGTCGTTTGCTTCCAGGGCATGCGGTTGATGCCGGAGATCCTGCTCGAAGATGCAGGATACGAGCCTGACGTCATCCTCGTGCCCGCCTTGTTCGAGGAATCGGTGCGCTTCGGCCGCTCTGGTTGGTCTACGCCATGGCGCCCCTTCGTCGAATGGATCAAGGCGCGACATGAACGCGGCGCCTTTGTCGCGGCGATATCCACCGGTGTTGCCTTGCTGGCGGAGACCTCGCTGCTAGATGGACGCAAGGCGACCACGCATTGGGCGATGATGGAAGCCATGGCGGCAAATTACAGCGCCGTCGAATTCGTGCATCAGACCGGCCTGCAATCCGCCGGACAGGGCACCCGATTGGTCACCACAGCGGCAGGCACCGCCTGGCAGTCGCTCGTGCTTCTGCTGGTCGCGCGATATGCCGGCGCGCAACAAGCGATCGAGCTAGCCCGCTTGTTCTCGACTCTGTCACCCTCTGATCAGGGCAGGCGTTGCTGCCCCGGCTTCGTACCCCCGAGCGACCACGGCGACACGCAGGTACTGCGCGCCCAGCGCGCCATCGCCACTAGCTTCGAGAACGCCGATGCATTAGCGAATGCGATGGACAAGGCAGGCTTGACGCGCCGAACTTTTGAACGCCGTTTTCGAGCGGCTACTGGCTATTCGCCGCTCGCCTATCTGCAAGAAGTGCGGATGCAGCGTGCGCGGCATCTGCTTGACTCCACAACTCACGGCGTGGACGATGTAGCTAGCCTGGTCGGCTACGGCGACACGGCGCATTTCCGCGGGCTATTCACCCGGATGTCAGGGATGACACCGAGCCTCTACCGTGAGACCTTCGGAATGGGGGGCATGTTGGAGATGGCGCAAGAGGTGTTGTAGGTATTCGGCCGCTCGGCCTCTGAGTGCTCCTGACTTTGTGCCAAGGCGATCGAATGGGTCTGGGAAGTACAGCGCGGTCCTCGAAGGTCCGCCTGAGTCTGAGTGCGCGTCAAGACACGTGTTGAGCGGCCGCTGGCGACTTCGCAAGGATTGTTGCCAGTCCGGTGTCACAGTGTTCAATGTCGGCTTGTCGGCACAATCTTGAATGTCTCTTCATGGCCGGGTCGAGTCAGCGTCGGGTTCAGATTGCTCGCCAGAAACCTGCCGTTCTCGGCGCCTCAGCTACCTGAATTTCGCGGGCGTCGGGAAGGTCCGGTTGTGGCCGTCACGCACCGGCCACCGGAACGATGCAGCCGACCGCTGAACACCACATTCCGGTCGTCTGGCCTCGAACTTCCGGTGTGCGTCGTACTGCTGCCCGTCGGCCCCCGGCCGCTTACACCGGCACGCGACCCGAGAGCGACATTCGCTGTGCTGAACGCCGGGTCTCAAAGCGGTCGTTCGGACCGACGGATCGTGTCCCAGGGCGTGGTGTAAGTCCGTGAGTCCGGAAGGGGCTGAGATGCACGGTACTCAGCGCTGGATTGCAGACAGCCGAGTCGGCGCAGTATCGCTGAGGCTTTGCAGGCCCTCAAGCTGCATGTAGCGGCGGTTTAGGCTCCACTCGTCGTTCTGTTCCAGCAGCATGGCCCCGACCAAGCGAGTGACGGCCGCATCGTTGGGGAAGATGCCCACGACGTTGGTGCGTCGCTTGATCTCGGCATTCAAGCGCTCCAGAGGATTGGTGGAGTGGATCTGCAGCCAATGCGCCCTGGGGAAGTTCATGTACGACAGCACCTCATGTTCTGCGCCGTCCATGAAGCTGCCCAGCTTTGGCAGCTTGGCGCGCAGCTGATCGGCCACGGATCGCCACTGCTGGTGTGCCGCCTCAGTGCTGTCCTGGGCGAAGACGGTGGCGATGGTGGCGCTGACCATGCGCCGCTGAGTCTTGTTGGCATACGCCAGCGCGTTGCGCATGAAGTGCACCCGGCAACGCTGCCAGGTGGCCTTGAGCACCTTGGCTGCTGCGGCCTTCAGGCCCAGGTGCGCGTCCGAGATCACCAGCTTGACGCCGCGTAGGCCGCGGCGCATCAGGCTGCGAAGGAACTCGGTCCAGAACGTCTCGGCTTCGCTCGGGCCGACCTTCATGCCGATGACTTGGCGCTGGCCCTCGGTGTTGACAGCCACCGCCACTATCACCGCCACACTGACGATGCTGCCGGCCTCGCGGGTCTTGACGTAGGTCGCGTCGATCCACAGGTACGGCCAGTCGCCCTCGATCGGGCGGTTGAGGAAGGCACCCACGCGCTCGTCGAGTTCGCCACACAGCCTGGACACCTGGCTCTTGGAGATGCCGCTCATGCCCATGGCCTTGACCAGTTCGTCCACCGAGCGGGTGGACACACCGTGCACGTAGGCTTCCTGGATGACGGCAGCCAACGCCTTCTCGGCCGTGCGCCTGGGCTCCAGGAAGCCGGGGAAGTAGCTGCCTTGGCGCAGCTTGGGGATCTTCAGCTCGACGCGCCCTGCGCGGGTCTCCCAGGCCCTCTCGCGCACGCCGTTGCGGCTGTTCAGCCGCTCGGCGCTCTTCTCGTCGTAGCCGGCCCCGCACAGCGACTCCACGTCGAAGTCCATCATGCGCTGGGCCATGAACTGCACCATCTGGCGCAGCATGTCCACGTCGGGGCCCTTCTCGGCCATCTCGGCCAGTGCCATAGTTGCGTTCGTCATCGTGTTCTCCATCAAGGATCAAGGTTGGATTTCGCACCTCAACCCTATCCGGGATCACGATGACCACCCTGAACAGGATGGCCGCCGATGTGCGGCAAGCCGCTTCGGGCTACGCCCTACGCGCCTTGCCGCACATCGAAAGACTTACACCACTTGCTGGGACGCAGCCGACCGACGCCGGGTGAGGTGTGGGGCTGGCGCGGTGGGGTCGCTCGCACGGCTTGCTGCAATCCTGTCTCACCAGGGGGTGAACGACTGGTGAGACCGTGCAGGTCTCAGCGGCTCGAAACAAAGCATTGGACCTGCCACGCCCCCGCTTCCGATACTGCGCTCGGAGTGCCTAGCGCGCCGGAAACCACAGGAGACGCTTAATGCTGCAACCATCACGTCGGGCGCTACTGCTCGCGACCACCTACGTCTTGCTCCAGGGCCTGCCCGCCTTGGCGCAGGACTTTCCCTCACGCCCCATCAAGTTCATCGTGCCGTTCGCGGCCGGCAGTATCACGGACGTGTCCGCGCGCTACTACGCGCGACAGCTGACCACGCTTGCGGGGCAAGCCGTCATCGTAGACAACCGGCCCGGAGCCAACGGCCTGAATGGCGTCAACGCCTTGCTGAACGCCCCGGCAGACGGCTACACGGTTCTGATCGGCACGACTTCTACGCTCGCGACCAACCTCGCCCTGTACAAGAAACTGCCGTACGACCCGGTGGCGGATTTCGCGCCGCTGGGGATGATGTCGACGATTCCCACAGTTATCGTCACGAACACCCAGAGCAGCATTGCAACGCTGCAGCAGCTGATCGAAGCGGCGAAGACGGCGCCGGGAAAGCTGAATTATTCAGCCGGCGCCACCAGCTACCAGCTGATGGGTGAACTGTTCAACGAGCGCTCCTCGGTCAAGACCGCCTTCATTCCCTACAAGGGATCGTCCGAAGCGCTCAATGCCGTCCTGGGCCAGCAGGTGGACTTCTCCGTGCTGGACATGAGCACCGCGCTGGCCTCCGTCAAGGGCGGCAAGCTGCGCGCACTCGCGGTTGCCGGGGAACAGCGCTCGTCGCTGCTGCCCGACGTCCCCACCGCGGCCGAAGCCGGCGTGCCGGGATACGTGGCCTCGACCTGGGTGGCGGGAGTGGTCTCGGCGAAGACGCCGAAAGCCGAGCTCGATCGGCTGCAGAAATGGTTCGCGCAGATCGCCGCGCAGCCCGAGACCAAGGCGTTTCACCATGGTATCGGTGCCGATGTCACCGCCGGCGGGCCCGCGAAGCTGCAGGAGATCCAGCGCCAGAGCATCGAGGTCTGGAAACGCGTGGCCGCCAATGCCCGCATCGAGCAGCTGTAAGGAGCCGGCATGACGAAAGCCTCCGTGCCTGCAACCGGCAACATCGCCCGCACTGCGTTGCACGAAGTGCTGCAAAGCGTCGGCCTCAAGACCGAGGATTCCGGCGGCGAAGTCGACATCGCCGGCAGCGATCCGGCCGTCGCCAGTCCTCACCGGCTGGCCACGGCGATGGCAGTGGCGTCCGCGGCACAAGGCACGGCTCTCGCCGCCCTGCACCGCTTGCATTCGGGTGTCGGCCAGAACGTGCTGGTGGATCTGCGGGACGCCGCGCACGCGATCCATCCCTCGCGCTACCTGCAGCAGAACGGCCACCCGATCGGCTTCGACTTCACCTATTCTGAGCCGGGTAACGGCTACTTCCGCACCGCCGACGACCGCTGCTGCTACCTGGTCTCGACGCGACCCAACCTGCGCAACGGCTTGCTGCAACTCCTGGATTGCGCCAACGAAGCGGGCAATATCGCCAAGGCAGTGGCGCGCTGGAAGGGGCAGGACCTCGAGGACGCTTGCGCGGCCCGGGGCCTGCCGGTGAGCCTGGTGCGAGCGCCCGAAGAATGGCGGGCCCATCCGCATTCGCATTGGCTGGCCCGCCAGCCGCTGGTGTCGATCCGCCAGATCGGCTCGGGAAAGCCCATGCGCAAGCTGGTCGGCGACCGTCCCCTGCGCGACCTGAAGGTCCTGGACATGAGCCACATCCTGGCGGGGCCCGGCCTTACCCGCACGCTCGCCGAACAGGGTGCGAACGTGCTGCGGCTGTCGGCGCCACGCCAGACCGACCCGATCAACTTCATGCTCGACACCGGATTCGGCAAGAAGGCTGCATTCCTGGAGCTCGACGATCCGCAGCAGAGGCAGCGCGGTCGCGAACTGGCGCGGCAGGCCGACGTCATCGTGCAGTCGTACAGCCCCGGGAGCCTGGCGCGACGTGGCTTCTCGGCCGAGGAGATCGTGCGCGACCACCCCGGAGTGGTGTATGTCACGCTCAGCTGCTTCGGCGCCGGCGACGGCCCCTGGTCCGACCGGGTCGGCTTCGACCACAACGCGCAATCCACCACCGGGATCAGCTGGGTCGAAGGCGGCCGCGACACCCCTCGCCTGCCTGACACCACGCTGGTCGCCGACTACATCACAGCCTATCTCGGAGCGCTCGGCACGCTGGCGGCGCTGAGGCGCCGCAGCGTCGATGGCGGCAGCTACGAGGTCAGCGTGTCGCTGGCACGGACCTGCATGTGGATCCAGGACCTTGGCCTGCTGCCCCGCGACCTGCCACTGCAACAGGGCGCGCCGGTGATCCGTACGATGGACAGCCCCTTCGGCGAACTGCAGTACCTGGCGCCCATCACGCAGTTCTCGAGAACGCCCGCGTTCTGGGACTCGCCGCCGCTTCCTCTCGGTGCCTCGCGCGCGCAGTGGTGAGTCGACGCCGTCGGCTCGCGCAAACGGCGCGGGCCCGCCAGCAACAGGAGACATCGTGAAATTTAAACGCACCCCCAAGCTGCTCGGGGCGCTATTGCTCGGCGCCGGGTTCGGTTCCAGCACCGCCTTGGCCGAGGATCTGTTCACCAACCTGCGCGCCGGCAAGCCGGATGTCGTCCGCATCGAGCAGGGCGAGCTGCAGGGCTACCAGAGCTCCGGCGCCAGCTCGTTTCTGGGAATCCCGTATGCCGCACCACCCGTCGGCGCAGGACGTTGGCGTCCGCCTGCACCGGCTGCCTCGTGGGCGGGCGTCCGTGACGCAGGCAGCTTTGGCAGCAGCTGCGTCCAGGTCCATACCTTCGGCGACTTTGCCGAGAAGAGCGAAGCGGAAGATTGCCTCTACCTGAACGTGTTCGCGCCTGCGACCGGCCGCGACCGCCTGCGCCCGGTGATGGTGTGGCTGCACGGCGGCGGCCTGATCAACGGCCGCAGCAACGACTACGACGGCCGCCGGCTGGTGACCGACGGCAACACGGTGGTGGTGAGCCTGAACTACCGCCTCAATCTGTTCGGTTTCCTGGCGCATCCGGCGCTGGACGCCGAAGGCCACCCGTCGGTAAGTTACGGCGTGCTGGACCAACAAGCCGCCCTGCAGTGGGTGCGGCGGAACATAAAGGCCTTCGGCGGCGATCCGGACAACGTCACCCTCTTCGGCGAATCCGCCGGCGGACTGGCGATCCTGTTCAACCTGGTCTCGCCGTCCGCCGCCGGCCTGTTCCACAAGGCCATCCTGCAAAGCGGCGTTTCGGTCGCGCCGCAGATTCCGCTGGAGGCTGCGCAGGCGCACGGGACGAAATTCGCTACCGCTGCCGGTTGCGCCGACCAGTCCGCAGCCTGCCTGCGCTCGCTCAGCGTCGCGCAGATCATCGAGCGGGCGAACAGCTACACCGCCACCGCGATCCGCGCCGTCGACGGCAGGGTGATGAAACAGCCGGTCCAGCAGGCCTTGGCGGAGGGCAACTTCCACAAGGTGCCGGTGCTGGCGGGAAACAACCGCGACGAATTCAACTGGTTCATCGCGCTTAACGAGCTGGCCGCCGGGAATCCCTTGCGGGCCGAAGAGTATGTCCCGACCCTCATCAAGCAGTATGGCGAGGAAAAAGGCCAGAAGATCGCAGCCGAGTATCCGCTGGCCAGGTACGGTTCGCCGAGCGAGGCGCTGGCCGCGGCACAGACCTCCTGGTTCTTCATCTGCCCGTCGTTCCGTGCGATGCGCTCCATCGCCAAGCATGCGCCGGTGTACGCCTACGAGTTCATCGACACGCAGGCGCCGTCCGCTTTCAAGCCCGTCTCGTTCCCGTACGGCGCCGGTCACACGCTGGAAATCCAGTACCTGTTCCCGCGTTTTCACGGTGCGCGCGGCACGCCGCACGACCTGTCCGGCGCACAAGCCAGGCTGTCGGCGGAGATGACCGGTTATTGGAGCCGCTTCGCGGCCAAGGGCGACCCCAATGGCGGGTCGGCGCCGCGCTGGGACCGCTTCGCCAGCAAGGAAGGCCCAGTGCAGCTGTTGTCCCCGGCGGGAACGCGCACGGCGGCAGACACCGGCGTCGATCGCAAGTGCAGCATCTGGGACGCACTCTAGCCGGCACGACAAAAAGCCCGCAGGAGCGGGCTCTTGACAGGGACACCGACGGTCGCCCGCGGTGTCCTTCTTCTCGTCAGCAGTCCACCGTTTCGGACAAGGCAATGGCGCGATCCACCATCTGCGGCGCCAGCCCGAGATAGTTGGATGGGTCGGTCAGGCGGTCGATCTCCGCCGGGCTGAAGTGGGCCGTGACGACCTCGAGCGCTGCCAGGGCTTGCGCCAGCGTGCCGCCGCCGTCGTTGACGGCCCGGCAGGCGTCGTAGACGACGTCGTGCGCCTGTTGCCGGCCCAGCGCCGGCGCCAGGCCCATCATCACGGCTTCGGCCACTATCAGGCCCTTGGTGATGCCCAGGTTGTGCCGCATGCGCTGCTCGTCGACGACCAGGCCGCCGAGCGCGAACTTTGCCTGGTGCAAGGCACCGGCCGTGAGGATGAAGCTCTCCGGCAGCGCGACCCACTCCGCGTGCCAGGGGCCGGTAGCGCGTTCGAAGTCCTGCACCATGGCATCCATCATCAGTCCGGCGTGCTGGCGCACCGCCTTCGACGCCGCCAGCATCAGCTCGCTGGAGATCGGGTTGCGCTTCTGCGGCATGGTGCTGCTGGCGCCGCGGCCCTTGACGAAGGGCTCGTACACCTCCGCGAACTCGGTCGACGCCATGAGCATGATGTCCAGTGCAACCTTGCCGAGCGAGCCGGTGACCAGGGCGAGCAGGTTCACCGCCTCGGCCAGGCCGTCGCGCGCCACGTGCCAGGTCGTCGCCGGAATGCCGAGTTCGAGCTCGGCGGCGAGGGCTTCCTGTACCTTCAGGCCCTCGGTGCCGAGCGAGGCCAGGGTTCCAGCAGCGCCTGCGAACTGCACGACCAGCACCCGGGCGCGCAGTTCCGCCAGCCGCTGCTGGTGGCGGTCGAACATGGCCAGCCAGATGGCCACCTTGTAGCCGAACGTCACGGGCAGTGCCTGCTGCAGGTGCGTGCGGCCGGCCATCGCCGTGTCGCGGTGCTTTCTCGCCAACTGGCGCAGGATGCCACGCAGCTCCACCAGGTCGCCGGCGACCAAGTCGAGCGCAGCGCGCACCTGCAGCACGTTGGCAGTGTCCATGATGTCCTGGGTGGTGGCGCCCCAGTGCACGTATTTGCCGGCCTCTCCACACTGATGCACCAACTGGTGGACCAGGGGCAGGATGGGATAGCCGACGTTGTCTGTCTCGTGCCGCAGGAGCTCCCAGTCCAACCCGTCGGCTTGCGCTTCGCGAGCGATGGCTTGCGCGGCCTCCGCCGGGATCACGCCGCACCGGCCTTGCGCCTGAGCAAGGGCGATCTCGACTTCGACGTAACGCTCCACGAGTGAACGGTCGGAGAAGATGTGGCGCATGGCCGCAGTGCCGAAGGCATCGCGGAAGAGCGCGGAATCGAAGACTGTGCTGGATGAATGGAAGGCGGACACGGCGGTCTCCAGTGGGTATGGGATGTTCAGCCCGCCGCAGCGGCTTCGGACTGGAAGCGGTGGCGCAACGCGAGCTTGTCGACCTTGCCGGCACCGTTTTTCGGTAGCTCGTCAAGGATGACCACGCGGGTGGGATGTTTGTAGCGCGCCAAGCGCCCCTGCAGGTGGCCGAGGACCTGTTCGCTGGTAATCTGCGCACCGGACTTCGGCGCCACCATGGCCCACACGGTCTCGCCCCACTTCACGTGCGGCACGCCGATGACCGCAGCTTCGAGCACGCCGGGTGCTTCTGCGAGGCGGGCCTCGACTTCGGCGGCGTAGATATTCTCGCCGCCCGAGATGATCATGTCCTTGCAGCGTCCGACGACGCGGAGATAACCTTCGGCGTCGATGCGTCCAAGGTCGCCGGTGCGCAGCCAGCCGTCTTCGAACGCAGCGCGGGTGTCCTCCTCGCGCATCCAGTAGCCCTGCATGACGTTCGCGCCGCGCGCCTGGATCTCACCGATGCCTTCGGCGTCGGGCCGCGCGATGCGCATTTCCACAAACATGCCGGGCAGTCCCGCCGTAGCGGCCTTGGCCCGCGGCGAGCCAGGGGCCAGGCCGGTAACCAGCGGCGCCGCCTCGGTCAGGCCGTAGCGCTGGATCACGGTGACACCACGCTGGCGATACGTTTCGATCAGTGCCTCGGCCACTGGCGAGCCGCCGACGATGATTCCGCGCAGGCTGGCGAGGTCAGCGCTGGCGAACTGCGGGTCGGCCGCCATCATGGCGTACATGGCCGGCACCCCCGCGACGATATTGATCTTCTCTGCCGCGATGCGAGAGAGAACCCGCTCGGACTGGAAGGAGCGTTCCAGGTGGATCAGCGCCCCGCGCAGGAAGGCGTCGAGAAAGCTGGACACGGGCGCGGCGTGGAACAGCGGGGCTGAGATCAGCATGCGGTCGTCCGGCATGCCGCCCTGGATCAAGATCGTGTTGATCGTGTTCCAGAACAGATTGCCATGACTGAGCCTCACGCCTTTGGGCTTGCCGGTGCTGCCCGAGGTATAGAGCAGGAAAGCGGTCTCGTCCCAGGACAGGTCGACGGGTCCTTGCTCCTCGCCCGCCGCGTCTTCCAGGATGGCATCGAACGCTCCGGGCGATTCGCGATCGGACAGCAGCGTGATCACATTGGGCAACTCTTGTCGCAATGCCGCGAGCGCCGGCTCGAAGGCGCGCCCGTGAACGACGACTCGCGCCTGGCAGTCCTGGAGTGTCTGAACCAGTTCCGGAGCCGCCAGGCGGAAATTCAGCGGCACGAAGATCGCGCCCACATAGGCGGCGGCGAACATCGTGATGGCGAAGCGTACGTCGTTGAAATCGTGGAAGGCGACGCGGTCGCCGCGCTGCACGCCATTGGCACGCAACCATCCCGCCAATCGGCGCGCCGCGACATCGAGCTCAGCGAAGCTCCAGCGTTCGCACTCCGTAGCGGAGGTCCAGTAGACGATGTTCGCGCGCCGCGGTGTCAGCTGCGCATGACGCGCCAACCAGAAGCCGAGGCTCTCGTTGGCAAGGCGGTTGTGTTTCATCATTCGACGAGTATCCGAAGCGACGCCGCTCTGCGTCCAACACTTAATTGCGTTTGCATCAGACCTTCGGTGTCTCAGGCAGGCGCAGCGGCGGGCGGACTATGATCCGCAACGACCTGACCCCACAAGCCATGGAACTCCGCCAGCTTCGTTATTTCCTCGCCGTGGCCGAGGAGCTCCATTTCGGCAAGGCCGCAGAGCGCGTTCACATCGCGCAGTCGCCGCTCTCGCGGCAGATCAAGCAGCTGGAAGACGAACTTGGCGTACAACTGTTCCGCCGCACCAAGCGCAGCGTAGAACTCACGGACGCAGGCCGTGCGCTGATCCCGGACGCCGAAGACATTCTCAGCGCCACGCGGCGTGCCAAGGAGACCGCCGTCGGCGCGCAGCAGGGGCGCATCGGCCGCCTCACCATCGGCTTCACCCAATCGGCCATGTATACGCCGCTGCCGCGCATCCTCCGGCAATACAACACCATCGCACCGCGGGTCGAACTGCATTTCCGTGAACACGTGCTGACGCCCGAACAGGTGCTGGCGCTCACCACCTCGCGCATGGACCTGGGCTTCCTGCGCCCGCCGGTGGCGAATCCGGACATCGAACTGTTGCCAGTGATGCAGGAGAAGCTGGTGTTGGCCGTGCCGGAAGGCAGCGCCCTGGCGCGCAAACCCGTACTCGCGTTGCGCGATGTCGCCAACGAGAATTTCGTCACCTTCAGCAAAAGCATCGACTCATCGCTCTCCGCTGCAGTGTTGGGCCTGTGCCACGCCACCGGCTTCCAGCCGCGCATCACCCAGGAAGCCAAGGAGGTGGCCACCATCGTGATGCTGGTGGCGAGCGGCCTCGGCGTGGCGCTGGTGCCGGCCTCGGCAGAGGCCATCCGCCAGGACGGGGTGGCGCTGCGCCCCATCGAAGGGGAGACACCGACCCTCACAGTGGCGCTGGCCTGGAACCGCGCCACGCGGTCCGCGGTGCGCGACGAGTTCATCGCTGTCGCCCGCGAAATCGTCGAGGCACCGCGCCGCACGATCTCCTAGATCGGATCCCAGGAGAACACGTCGGCCGAACGTTCGAGCGGGTAGAAATTGCGCTCGAACGCCGGGATTGCCGTTGCTGCGATGCTCTCGGGCGTCCAGCCCTCGGCACGGTGCGTCGAGCGCAAGGGGCGATTCTGGCTGATCAGGAACAGCTCGTTGGCTCGCACCGCGAAAATCTGGCCGCTGACCTTGGCGGCCGCATCGCTGGACAAGTACACGGCCAGCGGTGCGATCTTGTTGGTCTCCATTGCCTTGATCTTTTCGACGCGCGCTTTTTCCTCTGGCGTCTCCGTGGGAATGGAGCCGATCATGCGGCTGTACGCGAAGGGACAGATCGCATTGGAAGTGACGCCGTAGCGCGCCATGTCCAGCGCCAGCGATTTCGAGAGTCCCACCACTGCCATCTTGGCCGCTGCGTAGTTCGCTTGGCCAAGGTTGCCTACCAAGCCGGACGCTGAAGTCATGAAAATGAAGCGACCCGTGTTCTGGTTGCGAAAGTGCGTGGCGGCTGCGCGACTCAGGTAGAAGGCGCCGTTCAGGTGCACGTCGATGACGGCCTTCCAGTCGTCCAGCGTCATGTGGTGGAAGATCCGGTCCCGCGCGATGCCCGCGTTGTTCACGATGACGTCGACGCGCCCGAAGCTCTCGATCGCGGTAGCGACGATCTGCTGCGCGCTGTCCCAGTCGGCGACGCTGTGCGTGCTGGCCACCGCGCTACCGCCCGCGGCACGGATCTCCGCCACCACCTGCGCGGCCGGGCCGGCGTCCTGGCCGTTGCCATCGAGCGAGGTGCCAAGATCGTTCACCACGACTTGCGCACCGTTCTTCGCCATTGCCAGCGCCATGTCGCGGCCGATACCCCGTCCCGCACCGGTAACGACCACCACTTTTCCCTGCAACATTTTCGATTCCTTTTCGTTGCGCGCGCTCACAGCGCGTCCTCACTGCCGAAAATGGCCGTGCACTGGCTGGACAGCACGGCGCCATTGCCATGTGCCAGCGCTACGTTGCAGCCCTGCACTTGGCGCGCACCGCATTCGCCGCGGATCTGCCGCACGGTCTCGATCATTCCCAGCAACCCGTACATGCCGGGGTGGCAATAGGACAGGCCGCCCCCGTTGGTGTTGACCGGCAGCTTGCCGCCGGGGCCGATCGCGCCGCCCGAGACGAAGCGCCCACCTTCACCCTTGGGGCAGAAGCCGAGGTCCTCGAGAAACAGGATGGGCGTGATCGTGAAGGCGTCGTACAGCGACAGCACCTGCACGTCGGCCGGGCGCATGCCGGCCATCGCGAAGGCGCGTGCGCCCGACTCGCGTGCCACGGTGGTCGTCAGGTCGGGCATGTTGGCGATGGTCGCGTGACCTAGCGCCTGCCCGACGCCCAGCACGTGCACCGGCATCTTGTGGCCGCTGGCCGCGCGTGCCCTGGAGGTGACGACCATGGCGCCGCCGCCGTCGAGTACGAGGCAGCAGTCGCGAACCGACAACGGGTCCGCCACCATGCGCGCAGAAAGCACGTCCTGCACGCTCAGGGGTTCCTTCTCCCACGCCTTCGAGTTCAGCAGAGCCCAGTTGCGTGCGGCCACCGCCACTTCCGCGAGGTGCTCGCGGGTCGTGCCGAATTCGTGCATGTGACGGCCCGCGGCCATCGCATACGCGGCTACGGGCAGCATCGGCTTGAACGGCGCCTCGTACGGATTGAAGTCCGGCGGTGAAGCTTGGCTCCGGGAAACGGAGCGCTGGGTGCTGCCGTAGGCAATCAGCGCGACCTCGCACTGGCCGGCCTCGATCGCTAACAGGGCGTGCGCCAGATGCGACATGAATGAGGAGCCGCCCACCTGGGTGCCATCAAACACCTTGGGCGCGATACCCAGATATTCGGCGAGCACCATCGGACCGAAGCGCGCCTGTGCGGTGGCGACGAACAAACCATCGACATCGGCAAGCGTGAACCCAGCGTCATCCAGCGCCCGGATGCTGGCCTGGGCCATCAAGTCGATCGGGGTGGTGCCGGGAGGAGAAACGCCCAGGTCGGATTCGGCAACCCCGATCACGCTGGCGCGCACATGCCGCTTAGCCATGAGCCACTTCCTCGAGAAGTGTGAACAGGGGGAAGGGATCGGCCCCTTCTGTTGCTGGCGTCCCCGCGTGGAACTGCACGCGCTGGCCGATCTGCACCTGCGTCGCATCCAGGCCCTCGACGCGGCTCATGAGGCGAAAGCCCTCATCCATGTCGATCAGCGCCAGGTTCAGGGGCGGCCCGCCGCGTGCGTGCATGGCGGTCGTGGCGTAGACCGTGCCGTGCCCACGCGATACGCGCCATTCGAGTTGCGTGTTGCCGCTGCCCGGCGCCGCAACGCGGGGGAAGAAGATGACCTGTCCGTCGGGAGCGATCTGGTAGGCCAGCTGGCCTTGGCGCAGGTAGCCGGCGTACGTTGCGTAAGGCGAGGCCTGGAGGGGCTCGTACGCGCCCATCATGTGGGCACCTTGTCCGAAGCCGCCTTGACGGTGCGCATGGCCTTGTCTTTCTCGTTCTGTTCCCTGATGCGCTCGCGGGCATCGGCCCACTGCGTGTCAGACCACTCGAGGTAGTCGGTGAAGTACGCGCCCTGGGCCAGGTGCTGGCCGCCGTCGATGGCAATGGTCTCGCCGGTCAACCAGCGGCAGCCGTCGGCGAACAGGAAGGTGGCCAGGTTGGCCAGCTCCGGAAGCTCGCCCAGGCGCCCCGTAGGGTTGCCCTTGCGCTCGCGCGAATGCGGGTCTGCGCCCGGGCGGAGGCGCGCGGTGGCGCCCTCGGTGGGGAAGATGCCGGGGGCGATGGCGTTGAGGCGGATGCCGTAGCGGCCCCATTCGATGGCCAGCGAGCGCGTCATGGTCTCGACGCCGGCCTTGGACATGGCCGAAGGCACGACGAAGGGGGCGCCGGTGCGCGTCCAAGTGACGACAATCGAGACCACGCTTCCCGGGAGTTTCTCGGCGATCCAGCGCTTGCCAACGGCGTGCGTCACATAGAAGGTGCCGTGAAATACCGTATTGGCGATGGCGTCGAAGCCGCGCGGGGATAGATCCTCGGTGCGGCTGATGAAGTTGCCGGCGGCGTTGTTCAGCAGGCCGGTGAGCGGGCCATGCGTCCACGCCTCGTCAACCATCGCGCTCACGGAGGCGGGATCGCGGAGGTCGCACGCGGAGTAGGTGGGGCGCGTGCCGGTGAGCCGTTCCATTGAGTCGGCGGCCTCTTCCAGCACCGAGCCGCGGCGTCCGCAGATGTGCACCTGTGCACCCAGCTCCAGCAGGCGCTCGCTCATCGCACGGCCAAGGCCCGTACCTCCGCCGGTGACCAGGATGCGTTGGCCTTTCAAGACGTCGGGGCAGAACATGAGGTTGTTCCTTCAGTGGTGATGTCGCAGCCAGTATCCGCAGCGCCTGGTGTCGAGTCCAACACCTTGTTGGAGCCCTTTCAGACTCAAGCGGTCTCAGGTTCGGATGCGGGCGCGGGCCAGCTCAAGCGCGGCGCTTCCTTGGCGAAGAAGCGCTGCACGGCGTCGGTGTGATAGTCGCTCGTGTAGGCAATGCCCTGGGCGTCCGCTTCCATTGCCAGCATCGTGCCAACGTCGGATTGGAACGATGCCAACAACATGCGCTTGGCCAGACTGAACGCCGTCGGCGAGCCGTTGGCCAGCAGCAGCGCAAGCTCGTGCGCCCGCCGCAACGCCGCGCCTGAGTCGCATACTTCGGTGACGAGTCCTTGCTGCAGCGCCTCCGTCGCCGGGAGTTCGCGCGCCGAGAAGACCAGCGCCTTGGCACGTTGCAGACCCAGGATGCGCGGCAGGGTGAAGGCAGTGGCGAAGTCGGGCACCAAGCCCACGCGGGCGAATGAACAGCAGAAGCGCGCGTCGCCGCCCGCGACGATGAAATCGGCGGTCAGCGCGAGGCCGAAGCCCGCACCCAGGGCAACGCCTTCGACTGCCGCCACCAGCGGCTTGTCCAGTTGCAGCAGGGCAAGCACCAGCGGCTGCAGGTCCAGCATGCGCTGCCGCCCTTTCTCGGCGCTGGCGATCCGGCCCATGGACTTGACGTCGCCGCCGGCGCAGAAGTGGCCTCCGGCACCGGCAAGGACCACGGCCTGCACCTGCGGGTCGCGCGCCATCTGGTGGACTGCCTGTAGCAGCTCCTGGCGCATCACCATGTCGATGGCGTTGCGCTGCCGGGGCCGGTTCAGGACGAGCGTGGCGACGCCGTCGGCGACGCTGACTTCAAGCGTGCTGTACATGCTCGTTTCCCCAGTGACGCCGACTGACTGTCTCGGCAACGCAGACCGCCTTGGTCGAGCCCTCGCGCTCCGCCGTCAGCTGCCAGACGATCTGCCGGCCGGGCGTGCCTTCGAGCTCGGGCAGAGGCTCGCTCGCCAGCAGCCTGGCGCGCACGCGGATGCGCGAGCCCACTGGCACGGGGGCCGTGAAGCGCACCTTGTTCAGGCCGTAGTTGACGCCCATCTTCATGTGCTGGAATTCAATGGCGGCGTCCAGCAGCACGGGCAGCAACGACAGCGTGAGAAAGCCGTGCGCGATGGTCGTCCCGAAGGGACCGCGCGCCGCCCGCTCCGGCTCGACATGCAGCCACTGGCGATCGCCGGTGGCGTCGGCAAAACAGTCGATGCGCTCCTGGTCGATCTGCAGCCACGGCGAGACTGCGATTTCCTGGCCGACGAGGGCGTCCAGCGCCGCGGGCGAGGAGATCGGGCGACGCACTGCGGCGTCGGTGAGGAGACCGCTCACTCCGCTGTGAGACCGAGTTGCCTGACCTTTTCGCCGTAGACGGTGTGCTGTTCGGCGATGAGGGCCTTGAACTGCTCTTGCGTCGAAGGTGTGAGGAGAAAGCCGGCCCTGGCGGCGGCGGAGTGGACCGCAGGGTCCGAGAGGGCCCGGTTCAAGGCCGCCGTCAGGAACGTCACCGTGGCGGGTTCCATCTTCGCCGGGCCCACGATTCCGGCCCACGGCACGATGTCGAAGTTCTTCAGGCCCGCTTCGGCGAAGGTGGGAACCTCGGGCAGCAGCGGACTGCGCTCGCGCGACATCACGGCCAAGGCCTTCAGCTTGTGGTCGCGAACGAAGGGCACGCCCATGGTGGTAGCGACGATGGCGTCGATCTGCCCGCCGATCAAGTCGGTGAACGCGGGCGGCTCGCCACGGTAAGGGACGCGCTGCAGTTCGGTGCCGGTAAGCTGGCCGATGTAGCCGAAGGCCAGGAAGTTGGTATTGGAACCCGTGCCATAGGTATAGCGCCCCGGCGCGGCCTTGGCGGCGGCGATGAACTCGGAGAACGTGTTGGCTGGGAACTGCTGCCGCACGTACAGGATGTAGGTGTAGCGGCCCACGTCGGCGATGGCCGTGAAGTCCCTCCGCGGATCGTACGGCGGCGGAGTTCGCAGCTGCGGCGCCACCGACAGGTTGCCGGAGGTAGCAAACAGCAGGCGGCAGCCGTTGGGCGGGCTGCGCATCACGTCGGTGGCGGCGAGCTGCCCCTCCGCGCCTGGCTTGTTTTCGATCACGACGGCCCGTCCAAGGTCGGTGGACAGTTTGGTGCTCAGGGCGCGCGCGATGGTGTCGGTAGTCGAGCCTGGCGGAAACGGCGCGACGATGCTTACCGTACGACAGGGTAGGGGCTCCGACACGGACTGGGCATGGGCAGGGTTGATTGCAAGCACTACTGGTGCAAGCGTCAGCAAGGCCTGAAAGGCCGTCGAAACGTTCATGGCAGGGGTCTCCGGGACAACGCCTAGCCATTGTTCCGCTGCTGGCCGTTCGTTTGATGCTGATTGCGAATGCGGTGAGATGTTTGCGGTCCTGTGTGGTTCGGCGCGAACGTGACGTGCCCGGCAACGACGGGAGCCGACTTGGCGCCCTTGATCGCCGGGCATAGGCGTTGGTGAGGTCAGATGACCTGACGCCCGGGGTGGGAGGGCGAGCATCTCGGCTATACCGCAAGCCATCCGCCCCCGCGCGGTCCGCCTAGCAGCGGCGCTCAACGCACCGGTGACTCACCATGAAGGGATCGTCTCAGAAAACGGAAAATAAAGCACGTTAAGCCGGTGGCAGTGGTCG
>CALMQI010000230.1 GCA_937871935.1 uncultured Burkholderiales bacterium | reverse complement strand
GTGGTGCTGCTGAAGATCGCCTTCTACTGGCTCAATGCCAGCGCCTACCGCTCGATGGCCAAGATGAAGGCCATCAATCCCAAGGTGATGGAGATGCGCGAGCGGCTGAAGGACAAGCCGCAGCAGATGCAGCAAGAGATGATGCGCATCTATCGCGAGGAGAAGGTCAATCCGCTCGGCGGTTGTTTGCCGATCGTCGTGCAGATTCCGTTCTTCATCGCGCTGTACTGGGTGCTGCTGTCGAGCGTGGAGATGCGCAACGCGCCGTGGATCGGCTGGATCACCGATCTGTCGTCGAAGGACCCGTTCTACATCCTGCCGGTCTTGATGACTGCCTCGACGATGTTCCAGACCTGGCTGAATCCGACTCCGCCCGATCCGGTGCAGGCCAAGATGATGTGGATCATGCCGCTCGTGTTCAGCGTCATGTTCTTCGTCTTCCCGGCCGGCCTGGTGCTGTACTGGTTGACCAACAACCTGTTGTCGATCACCCAGCAGTGGTTCATCAATCGCAAGCTCGGCGTCAACAAGTAGCGTCCCCTCGCGAACGGGCGCCACGTGTCGGATGCCCGTGATGCTTGCACGCTAGGCGGAGCATGCCCCATTCGGGGGGTTGGATCCGACTCGTGTGAGGTTCATCATTGACCTCAGTGATCGGCGATGTAGAGCCGACACCCCAACAACAAGATGGCCCGGCCGCACCGGGCCATTCTGGTCAATGCGGGGCCGACCCGGCACCAGCCGGCTCTGGATGCGACTCGCGCGATTCAAGCGAATCGTTCGGCGCTCCTCCCCGCGCCAACACGAGCGGCGTGCCTTGCGAGGCACGCCGCTTCGTTCTTGGCAAAGCCTCGGCGACGGGACTTGCCTGCGCGGCGAAAATCACCACCATGCTGGCCCGTCTGCACGACCCGATCATCGCCATCGCCACACCGCCCGGCCGTGGTGCCGTGGGCATCGTGCGCGTATCGGGGCGCGACCTGTCACCGCTGGCTCTCGCCTTGTGCGGGCGCGCGCTGATCGCTCGTCGAGCGACCGCGCTGAACTTCCTCGCTGCCGACGGCAGCGTGATCGACCAGGGCCTGGCGCTGCACTTCACGGCACCACACTCCTATACCGGTGAGGACGTGCTCGAGTTGCAGGCCCACGGCGGGCCTGTGCTGCTGCAACTGCTGGTGGCACGCTGCCTCGAGGCGGCCGCCGAGATCGAGCCTGCAGCCGGCGCGCCGCGCCTGCCAGGCTTGCGCCTGGCCGAGCCCGGCGAGTTCACCACGCGCGCGTTTCTCAACGGCAAGCTCGACCTGGCGCAGGCCGAAGCCGTCGCCGATCTGATCGATGCGAGCACCGAGGCAGCGGCGCGCTCGGCGGCGCGCTCGCTGTCCGGCGAGTTCTCGCGCGAGATCGGCGCGCTGAGCAGGCAGATCGTCGAACTGCGCACACTGGTCGAGGCAACGCTCGACTTTCCCGAGGAGGAGGTCGATTTTCTGCAGCGTGCCGACGCCACCGGGCAGCTGGCCCGCATCAGCGCCACGCTCGACAGCGTGCTGGCGCGCACGCGGCAGGGCGCCTTGTTGCGCGAAGGCCTGCAGGTGGTGCTCGCCGGGCAGCCCAACGTCGGCAAGAGCTCACTGCTCAATGCCTTGGCCGGCGCTGAGCTCGCTATCGTCACGCCGATGGCCGGCACGACGCGCGACCGTATCGGCCAGACGATCCAGATCGACGGTGTCCCGGTGCACGTGATCGACATCGCCGGCCTGCGACCGCACCACGAGCTGCGCGACGAGGTCGAGCGCATCGGCGTTGAGCGCGGTTGGCAGGCCATCGCGCAGGCCGATCTCGTGATCCACCTTCACGACCTGACGCGGATCGGCCAGTCCGACCACGACGCGGCAGACGCCGCGATCGCGAGCCAGCTCGAGGCCGCCGGTGTGTGCGCGCCGCTGCAGGTCTACAACAAGTGCGACGCCGCCTCGGCGCGTCCGGACGACGCCGTCGTGCTGTCGGCGCGCACCGGCGAAGGCCTGGACGGACTGAGGAAGACTCTGCTGCAGCGCGGCGGCTGGCTCAGCGCGGGCAGCGAGGGCGTGTTCATTGCACGCACGCGGCACGTGCGGGCACTCGGCCATGCGCGCGACCATGTGCAGCGGGCGCGGGAGCTCGCGGAGCATGCCGATGCAGCACTCGATCTGATGGCCGAGGAGCTGCGGCTGGCGCACCACGAACTCGGCGTGATTGTCGGCGTCTTCACGACCGATGACCTGCTCGGCGAGATCTTCGGGCGATTCTGCATCGGCAAGTAGCCCGGGCGCGGAATCCGTCCGGTTCACACCCGGAGCAGTTTCGCCTCCGCCAGCGCCAACGCCGCCGGCAACCCGGACAGCACCAGCGTGTCGCCGCCAGCCAGCGCCTGGTTGTCGTCCGGCATCAGCACCCGGCCGCCCGCCTGCCGCAGCGACACCACCTGTACGCCGGTGGCATGCAGCGCCAGGGCGCGCAGCGGCTTGCCGATGCAGGTCGCCGCCGCAGGCAGCGTGACGCTGGCCAGTCGCGCCTGCTGCAACTCGGCCGCCGTATCGTCGTCGGCGCCGTGGAAGTAGCCACGCAGCAGCGCGTAGCGCGCATCGCGCGCGTCACGGGTGATACGGATGACACGTTGCATCGGCACGCCGATCAGTGCGAGCGCCTGTGCAGCGAGCATCAGCGAGCCTTCCATCGCCTCCGGCACGACCTCGGCCGCACCGGCGGCGCGCAGTGACTCGAGGTCGCTGTCGTCGATCGTGCGCACGATGACCGGCACGCGCGGCGCATGCTCGCGCACCAGGTGCAGGATCTTCAGGGCGGACGCCGTGTCCGGGTAGCTGACCACCACCGCACTGGCGCGTGCCAGTCCGGCCGCCATCAGGCTGCGCAGCCGCGCCGCGTCGCCGAACACCACGCTCTGGCCGGCAGCAGCGGCCTGGCGCACGCGGTCCGGGTCGAGGTCGAGCGCCATGTAGGCGATGTTCTCGCGCTCGAGCAGGCGCGCCAGATTCTGGCCGCTGCGGCCATAGCCGCAGATGATGACGTGGGCCTCGGTGCGCATCGCCTTCTTGGCGATCGCCGTCAGCTGCACCGACTGCAGCATCCAGTCGGTGGCCGACAGCCGCATCACGATGCGCGTGCTCGCCATTACGAGCAGGGGCGTCGCCAGCATCGACAACACCATCGCCGCCAGGACCGGGCTCATCCACGTGCCCACCAGCAACTGCTGCTCGACCCCGAGAGTCAACAGCACGAAACCGAACTCGCCGGCCTGCGCCAGATACAGACCCGTGCGGATCGCGACACCGGGCGCCGCGCCGAACAGCCGCGCCAGGCCGGCCACCAGCGCGGCCTTGGCCAGGATCGGCAGCGTCGCCAGCAGCAGGACCAGCGGCCATTGTTCGATCAGCGGCCGCCAGTCGAGCTTCATGCCGATGGTGATGAAGAACAAGCCGAGCAGGACGTCGTGGAACGGCCGGATGTCGGTCTCGACCTGGTGCTTGTATTCGGTCTCCGCCACCAGCATGCCGGCGACGAAGGCACCGAGCGCCAGCGACAGACCGGCCATCTCGGTCATCCACGCCAGGCCCAGCGTGACGAGCAGCAGGTTCAGCACGAAGAGCTCCTCGCTCTTGTGTCGCGCGACGATGGTCAGCCACCAGCGCATCGCGATCTGGCCGCCGACCAGCAGCAGCGTCAGCAGGACACCCGCCTTCGCCAGCGCGATGGCCAGCACCATGCCGAGCTGGCCGCGGTCCTGGCCGAGCGCGGGAATCACCACCAGCAGCGGCACCACCGCCAGGTCCTGGAACAGCAGCACGCCGAGCACGCGCCGACCGTATTCGCTCTCGAGCTCGAGGCGTTCGGCCATCAGCTTGACCAGGATGGCGGTCGACGACATCGCGATGGCCGAGCCGAGCACGATGGCGCCCTGCCAGGTCAAGTCCCACGCACGGCCGAGCGCGGCAAAGACCATCGTCAGCAGCACATTGCCGATGACCGCGCCGATGATCGTCAGCCCCACCTGCGACAAGCCGAGGCCGAACACCAGCGAGCGCATGCTGCGCAGCTTGGGCAGGTTGAACTCAAGCCCGATCACGAACATCAGGAACACGACGCCGAACTCCGCCAGCGCGCGCGCGCCTTCCGGGTCCCCTGCCAGAGACAGCGCGTTCGGTCCGATCAGCACGCCGACGGCCAGGTAGCCGAGCATCGGCGGCAACTTCAGCGAGCGGCACAGCGCCACACCGAGCACGGCAGCGACGAGATACAGCAGGACGACTTCGAGCGTGGTGGCCATGGCGGATGGTCTGCCGGCGTCGAGGGCGCGGCCTAGAATGCCCGATCCTAAGCGAGCGACATCCGCACTCCGTGGCCGCCCCCAAGACTTTCGACGCGCAACGTGCGCTGGCGCTGGCCGCCGAGACGTTCGAGATCGAGGCGCGTGCCTTGCTCGGCTTGCGGGCTCGGCAGAACGGCGGCTTCACGCGGGCGGTGCAGTCGATGCTGCAGTGCCAGGGCCGCGTGATCGTGATGGGCATGGGCAAGAGCGGACATGTCGGCCGCAAGATCGCGGCGACGCTAGCCTCGACCGGCACGCCGGCGTTCTTCGTCCACCCGGCCGAAGCCAGCCATGGCGACCTTGGCATGGTGCAGCCTGGCGACGTGCTGCTCGCCATCTCCAACAGTGGCGAGAGCGACGAGCTGTCGGCCCTGCTGCCGGCACTGCGTCGGCTCGGCGTCACGCTGGTGGCGATGACCGGTCAGGGCGAGTCGACGCTGGCGCGTCACGCCGACATCGTGTTGTCGAGCGCCGTCGATCAGGAGGCCTGTCCGCTCAATCTCGCACCCACGGCCAGTACCACCGCGCAGATGGCGCTCGGCGATGCGCTGGCGGTGGCGCTGCTCGACGCGCGCGGCTTTCGTGAGGAGGATTTCGCGCGCTCGCATCCGGGTGGCGCGCTCGGTCGCAAGCTGCTGATGCACGTGAGCGACCTGATGCGCAGCGGCGACGCACTGCCGCGGGTCGCGCCGACGACGGGCTTCACCGACATGCTGCGCGAGATGACCGGCAAGGGCCTCGGTTTCACCGCCGTCGTCGACGGCGATCGGCGCGTGCTGGGCATCTTCACCGACGGCGACCTGCGCCGGCTGATCGAGCGCGGTGCCGACCTGCGCGCGTTGACCGCGCAACAGGTGATGCACCCGAAGCCGCGGCTCGTGCGCGCCGATGCGCTGGCGGTCGACGCCGCCGGCGTGATGGAGACGCATCGCATCACCAGCGTGTTGGTGATCGACGAGGCAGACCGTCTGGTTGGCGCGCTGAACTCCAACGACCTGATGCGCGCCAAAGTGATATGAGCGCTGTCCGACCGACGCGGCCGGCCCTGCACTTCGCCGCGGAGCTGCTGCTGCAGGCACAAGGCGTGCGCGCGGCGATCTTCGATGTCGATGGCGTGTTGACCGACGGGCGGCTCTACATCGGTGAACACGGCGAACAGTTCAAGGCCTTCCACGTGCACGACGGACACGGCCTGAAGCTGCTGGCCCAGGGCGGCATTACACCGCTGGTAGTCAGCGGTCGTGATTCGCCGGCGCTGCGTCGGCGGTTGGCTGACCTGGGCATTTTGCAGCTTGCCCTGGGGGCCGGCGACAAGCTGCGCGCGGCAGCGCCCTTGCTGGCGAGCCTGTCGATCGACTGGCCGCAGGTGGCCGCGATCGGTGACGACTGGCCCGATCTGCCGCTGCTGCAGCGTGCCGGCTTCGCTTGCGCCGTTGCCGATGCGCATGTCGAGGTCAGGGCCGTCGCACATCACGTCACCGCGCGACCGGGGGGTGAAGGGGCCGCACGCGAATTCTGCGACCTGCTCCTGATGGCCGCAGGTCGCTACGCGCCCCTGCTGCAGCAACAACACGGCAGCCTGGACGTGCGATGAGTGCCTCGGCGGCCCCGCCGGAACTGCATTTGCCGGACTTGCCCGAGGTCCAGGTGGCGCTGCGCCCGCACGCCTCGGCGCAGCGCCAGCGGCGGGGACTGAGCCGCCGCCTGCGCGACCTGGTCGGCACCTACCTGCCGTTGCTGCTGATGGCGTTGCTGGCGCTTTCGACCTGGTGGCTGGTGAAGAACACGCCGCGTGTCGAGGCGCCCGCCGAGACGAGCGCGATCCGCAGCGAGCCGGACTACGAGATGCGCGACTTCGCGATCACGCGTTTCGCCCGCGACGGGCGCATCAAGGTGCGCATGGAAGGTGCCGTGCTGCGCCACTATCCGGACACCGATCGCATCGAGATCGACGACGCGCGCATCGAAGCGGTGTCGGCTGACGGCCGTACCACGCGCGCGCGCGCGACCAGGGCGCTGGCCAATGGCGACGCGAGCGAGTGGCAACTGACCGGGGGTGCACGCGTGGTGGCCACCACGCCGTCCGGCCAGAGGCTCGAGATCGAGAGCGAGTTCCTGCATGCGTTCGTCATTACGGAACGTGTGCGTTCGCATCTGCCGGTTCGCGTGCGCCGCGGCGCCGACGAACTGCGCGCCGGCGGACTCAACTACGACAACCTGACGCAGCGCCTCGATCTCGCCGGCCCCGTGCGCGCGCAATTCGCCGGCATCCGCGCCGCACCGTGAGCACGGTGGCGGCAGCTCCGCTGGTGTTCATCACCGGCGCGTCCAGCGGCATCGGGCTGGCCCTGGCGCAGCGGTTTCGCGAGGCCGGCTGGCGGCTGGCGCTGGTGGCGCGGCGGGTCGATACATTGGCCGCCTGGTGTGCCGAGCGACGACTGTCGGCGCCCGACGTCGAGGTCTACGCTGCCGATGTGCGCGACGTCGACGCCATCACCGCAGCCGGGCGCCTGTGCCTCGCTCGGCAAGGGCTGCCGGACGTGGTGATCGCCAACGCCGGCATCAGTCACGGCATCGACAGCGCATTGCGCGAGGATCTCGACGTGATGCGCGCAACGCTGGAAACCAACGTGCTTGGCGTGGCTGCCACGTTCCAGCCTTTCATTGGCGGCATGCGCGCGCGGCGCTCGGGTGCGCTGGTCGGCATCGGCAGCGTCGCCGGCATTCGCGGCCTGCCCGGGCACGCCGCCTATTGCGCGAGCAAGGCGGCGGTGATCAGCTACTGCGAGAGCCTGCGCGGCGAATGCCGGGGCTCGGGTGTCGCGGTCGTGACCTTGCTGCCGGGCTACATCGACACACCACTCACACGCGGCAATCCGTATGCAATGCCGTTCCTGCTGTCGGCCGAGTCGTTCGCCGATCGGGCCTATCGCGCCATCGCGGTGCGCGCCAGCTATCGCGTGATTCCGTGGCAGATGGGCGTGGTGGCCAAGCTGATGCGACTGCTGCCCAACGCCTGGTTCGATCGGACCTTTGCCGGGCGGCCACGCAAGCCCCGGCAGTCGGCGCGCTGACGCGCAGCGCCGCCACCAAGAAGTTGGGGCGCCCGCAGGCGCCCCAGCTATCCGATGGCCTGTTGGGGCCCGCTATCAGTAACCTTGGCTGCCGCCGCCGCGCGGTCCGCGGCCGGTGCCGTAAGGGCTGCGACCACCACCACCGCCGCCGCCTCCGCCACCACCCCCGTAGCCACCACCGCCGCTGCGGCCACCACCGCCACCGCCGCCGCCATAGCCGCCACCGCCTCCACCACCGTAGCCGCCACCGCCACTGCGGCCACCGCCACCGCCGCCGAAGCCGCCCGGGCGTTCCTCGCGTGGACGCGCTTCATTGACCACCACGGCGCGGCCCTCGATCTGCTGGCCGTTCATGCCATTGATGGCGGCCTGCGCCTCGGCAGAGGACGACATCTCGACGAATCCGAAGCCCTTGGAGCGCCCGGTCTCTCGGTCCATCATGACCTTGGCCGAGGTGACCGAACCATATTGCGAAAACGCGGCCTGCAGCGACTCGTCGCGCACCGAGTACGCGAGATTGCCGACGTAAAGCTTGTTTCCCATCGGGGGAAGCTCCTTCTCAGTATCAATGATCCATGTGGAGCTTCAACCCAGCGTGAACCGATCAAGCAAAGGCGCCGCCTCCAGACAAGGGCCGTGGACACTCGCGTGCCCGCGCGGATTATCAGCGTAAGTCCTAGGCACTGCCATCAGTAAGGCTTGGTGCAAACCCGCAGCCCCTAGAACGACGCTTTTGCCGTGCAATAGCGCGCACCGATGTGGCTCGAATGCACGGGCCCAGCGCCACCGGCGCACACCGCCCGATGCCAAACACACACTCCGACGCACCGACCTTTGACTACATCGTCGTCGGCGCTGGCACCGCCGGCTGCTTGCTCGCCAACCGACTGAGCGCCGACCCGAGCCGGCGCGTCCTGTTGATCGAGGCCGGCGGCGATGACAACTACCTGTGGATTCACATCCCGGTGGGCTATCTGTACTGCATCGGAAACCCGCGCACCGACTGGTTGTACCGGACCGAGCCCGATCCGGGGCTGAACGGCCGCTCGCTGCGCTACCCGCGCGGCCGAGTCCTGGGCGGCTGCTCGAGCATCAACGGCATGATCTACATGCGCGGCCAGAGCCGCGACTATGACCAATGGGCGGCGCTGGCCGGCGACGAAAGCTGGCGCTGGGCACATTGCCTGCCCTACTTCCTGCGGCACGAGGACCATTGGCGCGGCGCCGACGACTGCCATGCCGCGCCCGGCTTCGACGCCAGTGGCACACGCACGGGCGGCGAATGGCGGGTCGAGCGGCAGCGCCTGTCGTGGGAGATTCTCGACGCCTTCGCCGCTGCGGCGCAGCAGGCCGGCATCCCGCCGCAAGCCGACTTCAACCGCGGCAACAACGAGGGCGTCGGCTACTTCGAGGTGAACCAGCGGCGCGGCGTCCGCTGGACCGCGACCAAGGCGTTCCTGCGCCCGGCACAGCACCGACCCAACCTGACGGTCTGGACCGGTTGCCAGGTGACCCGCCTGTTGCTCGACGAGCGCCAAGCCACTGACTCGGCCTGCCGCGCCGCCGGCGTCGCGTTGACCGATGGCAAAGGCCAGCCCCGCCAGGCCCGCGCCGCCCGCGAAGTGGTGATGGCGGCGGGCGCCATCGGCACCCCGCAGATCCTGCAGCTGTCGGGCATCGGGCCGGCCGCGCTGCTGGCGCCGCTGGGCATCGCGGTGCGGCACGAGCTGCCCGGCGTGGGCGAGAACCTGCAGGACCATCTGCAGGTGCGCGCGGTGTTCGCGGTCGAGGGGGTGAAGACGCTCAACCGCATCGCCCACCGATGGCACGGCAAGGCGGGTATCGCGCTCGAGTATCTGCTGCGCCGTAGCGGGCCGATGAGCATGGCGCCGTCGCAACTCGGCTGCTTCACCCGCTCGTCAGCCGAACACGAGTGGCCGAACGTCGAGTACCACGTGCAACCGCTGTCGCTCGACGCCTTCGGCGAACCGCTGCACCGCATCAACGCGTTCACCGCGAGTGTGTGCAACCTCAACCCACAGGCGCGCGGCCACGTGCGCATCCGCTCACCGATGCCGGCGGACGCACCGGCGATCCAGGCCAACTACCTGTCGACGCCGGCTGACCGGCAAGTGGCCGCTGACTCGCTGCGCCTGACCCGCCGCATCGTGGCGATGCCGGCGCTGGCGCGTTATGCGCCGCGCGAGATCAGGCCGGGCGTGCAGTTCCAGAGTGACGACGAGCTGGCCCGCCTGGCCGGTGACATCGGAACGACGATCTTTCATCCGGTCGGCACCTGCCGCATGGGTCGTGCGGACGACCCGGCCGCTGTCGTCGATGCTCGATTGCGGGTCCGGGGCGTCACGGGTTTGCGCATCGCCGATGCGAGCGTGATGCCGACGATTACCAGCGGTAACACGAACGCACCGACGCTGATGATTGCCGAGCGGGCGGCCGAGTGGATCATGCAGACGGCAGCGGCGGGTTAGTCCCGATGTGTCGGCCGCAGGCGCACTCGTAGAGTCGTTGCACTCGCGACGGCGCTTGGGTACACCCGGGCCGCCGTTGCCGGGAGAGACCGAGGAGACAACGAGCAAGGCGCCGGACCACAAGTCTGGCGCCTTTGTGTTTGCGGCGTCGATTCTTCACGCTGCGCGCCCTTCGGCAGAAATGGCCGGCATCCGGCCGCCGACTTCGGCCTTGGGCCCGCGTGGTCGACGCGTAGTCTGGCGTCACGCCCACCCGCGTCGACACCCCGCCATGACCATGGACCCCCAGTTGCGCACGCTCGAGATCGACGTGCCGAGCCAACCCGACGCGCTGGTGCGTCTGACGCTGCTGATGGCCGAGCCGGAAGCGAACCTGGCAGACCTGGCCGCGCTGATCGAGTCGGACATGGCGCTGGCCGCGGCGGTGCTGAAGGCGGTCAACTCGTCCTTGTACGGCCTGTCGGGCCGCGTGCAGAGCGTGCAGCAGGCGGTCACCTTCCTTGGCATGCGCGAGGTCGCCGGCATCACACTCGAGATGGGCCTGCGTGCGGTGTTTCCACCGGCGGCCGAGCTCGAGCCGATCTGGCAGCGCGCCGCCAAACGCGGACTGATCATGGGCCGCCTTGGCCAGGCGATCGACGGCGACGCCTGGGCCGCGCACTCGGCCGGACTGTTCGAGGAATGCGGCAAGGCGGTGCTGTTCCGCCACGCGCCGGACCACTACCGCGCGATGTTGCGGGCTGCGGTCAACGACACTGTCCTGTGCGAGCTAGAGATCTCCGGATTCGGCGTCAGTCACGACGCGCTTGGCGCGGCCTTGTGTGAAAGCTGGGGGCTGAACGCCGCAGCGGTGGTCTGCGTGCGTCACCATGTGGCGGCGCAGGCCGACACGCTGCTGCCGCAGTCGCTGTCTCGGCGCGCTGTGCTCGCACTGTCGGTACTGGCCCACGCCATGATGGCGACGCCGGCGGAGCTCGAGAGCGTTGCGGAGCGCATCGCGCCTCAGGCCGACCTCGACACGCAGTTGGTGCTGCGCGCGGTGCGTCGCGTCTGCCAGCGCGACGACTCGGCCGAGCTCCACGGCCGCAGCTGAGCGAGCGGATTCGTCGGCACGCCCGGGGACTGGAAAGTCCCATGCACCGGTGCGTGGCGCCCGGCTACCCTGCGGGTCCTCAGTGCATTCGGGAGGACCACTCATGAGCCGCACCCAAGTCGCCGCCGACCAGCTGGCGCTGCAGCGCCTGTACCACTGGGAGCGCGTCGCTGCCGACCGCGTGGCCCTGACCCAGCCGATGGGCGGTGGCGTCGTGCGCGACTTCACCTGGAAGGAGGTGCTCGACCAGACGCGGCGCATGGCCACCTACTTGCAGAGCCAGGGCCTGGGCCCGGGCGACAAGGTGGCCATCCTGTCGAAGAACACGGTGTGGTGGCTGATCAGCGACTACGCGATCTGGATGGCCGGCTGCGTGTCGGTGCCGTTGTATCCGACGCTGGCTGCCGAGACGATCCGGCAGATTCTCGCGCACAGCGAGGCCAAGCTGCTGTTCGTCGGCAAGCTCGACGGCTTCGACGGCATGAAGGCCGGCATCCCCGCCGGGCTGCCTTGCGTCGGCACGCCGCTGGCGCCGCCCAATTCCTTTGCGCAGTGGGACGACATCCTCGCGAGCACCGCGCCGATGCAGGGTCAGCCGGTGCGCGAAGGCGACGAGTTGTCGACCATCATGTACACCTCCGGAACCACCGGAGTGCCCAAGGGGGTGATGCACACCTTCGCGACGTTTGCCTGGTCGCTCCAGTCCGGCCTCAAGCGTGTGCCGGCGATCAACGAGAGCGCCCGCATGCTGAGCTACCTGCCGCTGTCGCATGTGGCCGAGCGCACGCTGGTCGAGCACGGCCAGCTGGCGACAGGCATGCACGTGTACTTCGCCGAAAGCCTGGAAACCTTCACCACCGACCTGCAGCGCGCACGGCCGACCGTGTTCTTCTCGGTCCCGCGGCTGTGGGTCAAATTCCAGCAAGGCATCAACGCCAAGATGCCGCCGAAGAAGCTGAACCGGCTGCTCGGCATCCCGATTCTCGGCGGCATCGTGCGCAAGAAGATCCTCACCGCGCTCGGACTGCAGGAGTGCCAGTTCGCCGCCGGCGGCGCCGCGCCGATGCCGCCGGAGCTGCTGCGCTGGTACAACAAGCTCGGTCTCGATCTGGTCGAGGTCTACGGCATGACCGAGAACTGCGGCATCTCGCATGCCACGTTGCCCGGCAAGAGCCGGCCGGGCACGGTGGGGCTGCCCTACGAGGGCGTGTCGTGCCGGCTCGACCCCGCCAACGGCGAGATCCAGGTCAAGAGCCATGGCCTGATGCTCGGCTACTACAAGGAACCCGAGCAGACGAAGGCCGCCTTCACCGACGACGGCTGGCTGCACACCGGCGACAAGGGGGCGCTCGACGGCGAGGGCAACTTGAAGATCACCGGCCGCGTGAAGGACCTGTTCAAGACCAGCAAGGGCAAGTACGTCGCGCCGGCGCCGATCGAGGACCGGCTGGTCATGCACGCGGCGGTGGAGGCCTGCTGCGTCACAGGCGCCAACCTCGGCCAGCCGCTCGGCATCGTGATGCTGAACATCGACGCCATCAGCCGCACGCGCGAAGCAGCAGGTCGCAGCGAACTCGAATCGTCGCTCGGCCAACATCTGCAGCACATCAACCAGTCGCTCGACCCACACGAGCAGCTCGACTGTCTGGTCGTGGTGACCGAGCCGTGGACGGTGGACAACGGGTTCATCACGCCGACCTTCAAGGTCAAGCGCAACCGCATCGAGGAAGTCTACGCGGCGCGTTACGACGGCTGGGTGGGCGCGCGCAAGCCGGTGCTGTGGGTGTCGTGACGGAGGATGAAAAAGAAAGGGGAGCGGGACGTTTGCAGCCCGAGGCTCGCTCTCAACAACCCGAGCTTGCCCGCTCCCCTGTGGACGTCAACCCCAGCCCCAACAACACGACGTCCTCGGGCCCTGAGGGTCTCAGGGCACGCGGTGAAACTGCAACTCCAGCTGCGCCTGCATCCGGCTCGGGCGTAGCACCGAGTTCTGGCTCTGCGGCACGATCGGACGCGGCGCGGGCGGCTGCTGGCGCGGCGCGGGCTTCAATACGGTGGGTTCAGCACTCATGTGGAGGTCTCGCAGACAAGCGGAAGTGTTTCTCAACGCCAGCCCGGCACGGCTCGCAGCGACGGGCTCGGCAGCAGCGGCGTCACGAAAGCCTCGCTGGCACCTTCGGCGACCGACACCATCTCCGGCGCCATCGCGGCAGAAGCCCGGTGCGCCCACTCGGTCAGCTCGCTGCGCGTCGGCAATCGCACGCCACCCGGCTGAGCCAGCCGCAGCAGCGACGACTTGCCGCCGTGGATGCTGGTGGCCGCGGCGCGCAGCTTGCGAGGACGGGTGAGGGGGGCGAATCCGCTGGACATGATGCTGAGGGCTCCGGGGTACGGGGGCGGCACGAGGCCAGCCATTGCCCGGGGCATGCGCATCAACCGTGCCAAGGCGGCGAAGCCTCCACGCTGTGACTGCCATCACGAACGAATGCCGGATCGGCGCCGCGCCGTGGCGCCTGCCGATCGGCTTTTGTTACAGGTCTGACCGAGTTGGTCAGCCGGTCGTCACGCTGCGGCGGTCGCCCTGGTAGCCGCGCGGGATGGCGCCGAGCAAGTTGCGCGTGTATTCCTGCTTCGGCGCGGCCAGCAGCTCACTGGCGCTGGCCTGCTCGACCACCTCGCCGTCCTTCATGACGAGCACCTCGTCGCTGAGGAAGCGCACCACCGCGAGGTCGTGGCTGATGAATACGTAGGCCAGGCCGAGCTCGTCCTGCAGGTCCTTCAAGAGATTGAGCACCTGGGCCTGCACCGAGACGTCAAGCGCGCTCACCGCCTCGTCGAGCACAAGCACCTCCGGATCGAGCGTCAGACAACGGGCGATCGCGATGCGCTGGCGCTGACCGCCAGAAAACTCGTGCGGGTACTTGCCGAGTGCGTCCTCGCCGAGGCCCACCTTGTCCAGCAGCGCGCGCGTGCGGCGCTCGCGCTCGGACGCGTCAGCGCCGATGTCGTGGATCACCATCGGCTCCAGCAGGGTCTGGCCGATGGTGAAGCGCGGGTTCAACGAGGCGTACGGATTCTGGAACACGATCTGGATGCGCCGGCGCATCAGCTGCCGCTCGGCATCGCTGAGCTTGAGCAAATCGCGGCCGTCGAAGATCACCTCGCCGGCAGTCGGCTCGTGCAGCCGAAGCAGCGTCAGGCCCATCGTTGTCTTGCCCGAGCCCGACTCGCCCACCACGCCCAGCGTGTGGCCGCGCCGCAGCTTGAAGTTGACGCCGCGCACGGCCTTGAATTCGCGTCGGCCGAACAGACCCTCGCGCAGGAAGAAGCTCTTGGCCAGCGAGCGTACCTCGAGCACCACCGACGCGGCCGGGTCCTTCGGCTTGGCGATCACCGCCGATACCTGGCCCTGGATGTGCTCGTCGATCACCGTCAGCCGGGCCGGCACGTGCGTCAGACTCGGCCGGCAGGCCAGCAGCGCGCGCGTGTACAGGTCCTTCGGCGCGCTGAAGATCGTGGCCACCGGCCCCTGCTCGCGCACCGTGCCCTGGCGCATCACGACCACCTGGTCGGCGATCTCGCCGACCACGCCGAGGTCGTGGCTGATGAACAGCACGCTCATGCGGCGCTGCTCTTTCAGGCGTGCAATCAGTTCGAGGATCTGGCGCTGGATCGTCACGTCCAGCGCCGTGGTCGGCTCGTCGGCGATCAGCAGCTTCGGGCCGCAGGCCAGTGCCATCGCGATCATCACGCGCTGCTGCTGGCCGCCCGACAGCTCATGCGGATAACTGTCCAGGCGCCGCCTCGGCTCGGGAATGCCCACTTCGGCCAGCAGCCCTTCGGACTGCTGCGTCGCGGCGCGCCAGCTCATGCCCAGGTGGCGCACCAGCGGCTCGGCCAGCTGCGCGCCGACGGTGAACACCGGGTTCAGCGAGGTCATCGGATCCTGGAAGACGCAGGCAATCTCTTTGCCGCGCAGCGACTGCAGCTGGGCCAGCGTGGCTTGCAGCAGGTCGTTGCCCTGGTACAGGATGCGGCCCTCGCGCTGTGCGTTGTCGGGCAGCAGGTTGAGGATCGACATCGCGGTCACGCTCTTGCCCGAACCCGACTCGCCGACCAGCGCGAGCGTGGTGTTGTCGGGGATGTCGAAGCTGACGCCGTCGACCGCCTTGGCCAGCGTGACGGCGCCGCGCTCGCCGAGGCGGAAACCGACCTTGAGGTCCTGGATGCTCAGCAGCATCGTGCTCACTCCGCGCCGCGCAGCCGCGGGTCGAGCGCGTCACGCCAGGCGTCGGCCATCAGCGAGAACGCGGTGACGAAGACCGCCATGAACAGTGTGGCCGCGGCCAGCTGCCACCAGTAGCCGAGGATCAGCTCGGCCTGCGCCTCGGCGAGCATGGTGCCCCAGCTGACCTGGTCGACCGGCACGCCCAGGCCCAGGTACGACAGGATCACCTCGGCCTTGATGAAGCCCACCACCAGCAGCGACATGCGCACCAGGATCACGTGGCTCACATTGGGCAGGATGTGGCGAAACATGCGCGAGCCTGTGCTGGCGCCGATGGCCTCGGCCGCGCGCACGTACTCGCGGCCGCGGTGCTTGATGAACTCGGCGCGCACCTGCCGGTACACGCCGGCCCAGCCGGTGAGCCCGAGAATCAGGACCACCGTGCCGATGCCGCGGCCGAACACCGCCGCGAAGGCGAAGATCAGCAGGATGTCGGGCACCGCGGTGAACACGTTGTAGAGCCACTCCAGGAAGTCATCGGCCTTGCGGCCGAAGAAGCCGGCGAAGGCGCCAAGCAGCGTGCCGATGCCGGTGGCCAGCAGCGATGCCAGTACGCCGACGAAGACCGAGATCTCGGTGCCCTTGACGGTCTTGGCCAGCACGTCGCGGCCGAGCCGGTCGCCGCCGAGCGGCAGCGTCTGCGCGCGGGCGATCTCCTCGGTCTTCATCTTGGCGGCGCGCTCGGCCCACTCCTTGTACTTCGGCGCCAGCGGATCCACGTCGGACAGGTCGACGTTGGGCCCCTTGGGCACCTCGATCGTGCCCAGGTCCTCGGGCGGACGCGGTCCGAGCAGCGTCGGCGGCGCGTTGGGCACACCGACCTCGCGCTGCCAGTTGCTGGCGACCAGGCGCGTCGCCGACAACAGGATCAGCACCAGGAACGCCGCCACGATGACCAGCGACACCATGCCCACGCGGTCGTTGCGGAAGCGCCGCCACGCGGTGCGCCAGACGCCCTCGGAGCGAGGCACGGTGGACAGTGGCGTTGCCAGCACCGCGCTCACTTGAGGACCACCCGCGGATCGACCACCTTGTACAGAAGGTCGGTGGCCAGGTTGATCAGCATCGTCAGCATGGCCAGATACACCGTGACGGCCTGGATCACCGGGTAGTCGCTGCGGTTCACCGCCAGCAGTACCTCGCGGCCGAGGCCCGGGATCGAGAAGAACACCTCGATCAGGAACGAGCCGACGAAGATGCCTGGCAGGCTGTAGCCTACGTTGGTCAGGATCGGGATCATCGCGTTGCGCAACACGTGCTTGAACAGGACGGTGTCCTCCTTCATGCCCTTGGCACGCGCGGTGCGCACGTAGTCGTGGCCCAGTTCGTCGAGGAAGAAGCTGCGATACAGCCGCGTCTGCGGCGAGATGCCCACCAGCACCGCGAGCAACACCGGCAGCGGCACGAAGGTGGTCAGATTGGTCCACGTCGAGTCGCTCCAGCCCTGCACCGGGAACCAGCCGAGCTGGAAGCCGAATAGGTACTGCCCGACGATGATGTAGACGAGGAACGAGATCGACAACGCCACTGTCGTCACGATCATCAGCGTGCGGTCGGTCAGCGAGCCGCGCACGTACGCGACGCCCAGCGCCACGGGAATGGACAGCAGCGTGTCGAGGATCAGGATCGGCACCATCACCGTCAGCGTGGCCGGCAGCCGCGTGGCGAACAGGTTGCTCACCGCCTCGTTGGTGGCCCAGCTGCGGCCCCAGTCGAAGGTGACGATCTGCTTCAGGTAGATGCCGAGCTGCACGTACCAGGCCTGGTCGAGCCCGAGCTGCTGGCGGATGGCGGCAATCTGCTCTTGCGTGGCGTTCAGGCCACCGAGGATCACTGCCGGATCGGCGCCGAAGTACTTGAACAGCAGCCAGACCAGCAGCACCACGCCGATCAGCGTGGGCACCATCTGCCACAGGCGCCGCAAGAGGTAGGCCGACATCGTGGTTGAATCGTTGCCGCGGAGCCGACAGGCGCGTGGCGCCGGCACCGCAGGAATGAAAAAGATGCGGGAGTGTAGAGGCACTCGCCGCCACCCCGCCTCGCGTTTGCCCTGCGTCGAATGCGGGGGCGGGCCGGGAACAACCCCGCAGGCGCAGCGCGTGGTGCGCGGCTAGACTGCGCGCTTTCAAGGGCCGGCCGCTGGACCCGCTGCGGCACGGCCGAGGACGACACGATGTTGCGATGTCTGCTGCTCACGCTGGCCATCAGCCTCGCGCCGGCCGGCGCGGCGCGCGCGGACGATACCGCCGGAGGCGGCGCGCCCGCCTTGAAGGTGCTGCGTTACGCGTTTCCGGCGGCCGAAACCGGCTTCGATCCGGCGCAGGTCACCGACCTGTACTCCAACACGGTGCTGGCCAACATCTTCGAGTCGCCGCTGGAGTATGAATACCTGGCGCAGCCGGCGCGTGTGCGCGCCAACACGGCCGCGGCGATGCCCGAGGTATCGGCCGACTACACGCACTTCGTGTTCCGCATCCGGCCGGGCATCTTCTTCGCCGACGACGCGGCTTTCAAGGGCCAGCGCCGCGAGCTCACGGCCGCCGACTTCGTCTACGCGATCAAGCGCCACTACGACCCGCGCTGGAAGAGCGGCAAGCTCTATCAGCTGGAAAGCGAGCAGATCCTCGGCCTGAGCGAGCTGCGTGCTGACGTCATCGCTGCGCGCAAGGCGTTCGACTACGAGCGCGAGGTGCCCGGACTGCGCACGCTGGACCGTTACCGCTTCGAAGTCCGGCTGGCGCGGCCGAGCCCGCGCTTCCACCAGCTGTTCACCGACCCCGCGCTCACCGGCGCGGTGGCACGCGAGGTGGTCGACTTCTATGGCGACCGCATCGCGGAGCATCCGGTGGGCACCGGGCCCTTCCGGCTCACGCAATGGCGACGCAGCTCGCGCATCGTGCTGGAGCGCAACCCCCAGTACCGTGAGCAGCACTACGACGAGCATCCGGCCGCCGGAGACGCGGCGCGCCAGCGCATCGCCGCGGCGATGAAGGGCCGGCGCCTGCCGATGGTCGATCGCGTCGAGATCGCGATCATCGAGGAGCCGCAGCCGCGGTGGCTGTCGTTCCTCAGTGACGAGCAGGACATCGTCGAGCGCGTGCCCGACGAGTTCTGCGAACAGGCGCTGCCCAACGGGCAGCTCGCACCTCACCTGGCCAAGCGCGGCATCGGCCTGGTGCGCTACCAGCGCAACGACGTGTCGGTGTCGTATTTCGCGATGGAGAACCCCGTGGTCGGTGGTTACACGCCCGACAAGGTGGCCCTGCGCCGTGCCATCTCGCTGGCCGTGGACATCGGCCGCGAGATCCGGCTGGCCCGCCGAGGGCAGGCGATCCCCGCCCAGTCGCACATCGCGCCGCAGGTCTGGGGCTACGACCCGGGCTTCAAGTCGGAGATGAGCGAGTTCGACCGTGCCAAGGCGCGTGCGCTGCTCGACCTGTACGGCTACCTTGACCGCGATGGCGACGGCTGGCGCGAGCAACCCGACGGCCAACCGCTCGTGCTCGAGTACGCCACCTCGCCCGACAAGGCGTTCCGCGACCTGTACGAGCAGTGGGACATCAACATGAAGGCGATCGGCGTGCGCATGGTGCCGGTCATTCGGCAATGGCCCGAGCACCTGAAGGCCTCGCGCGCCGGCAAGCTGATGATGTGGGGCGTCGGCTGGTCGGGCGGGCCCGACGCCGACGCCTTCCTGGTGCTGGGCTACGGCCCCAACAAGGGGCAGGCCAACCACGCGCGCTTCGACCTGCCGGCCTACAACGCCCTCTTCGAACGACAACGGGTGATGCCCGACGGGCCTGAGCGCGCGGCCGTGATCGACGAGACCAAGCGGCTGATGGTGGCCTACATGCCGTACAAAGTGCACGTGCATCGCATCTGGAACGACCTGTCGCAGTCCTGGGTCACCGGCTACCACCGCAACCTGTTCGTCCGCGACTTTTGGAAGTACGTCGACGTCGACATGGCCGAGCGCGAACGGCGGAGGCGTCAATGAGCCGAGGTCGTCGGCGTCTGTTGCAAGCCACCGCCGCCGTCGTGGCGTGGCCCGGCGGATGGCGCGGCGCCAGCGCCGCGGATGCACCGACCACCGGTGAGCGCAAGGTGCTGCGTCTGCTGTTCAGCTCGGCCGAAACCACGTTCGACCCGGCGCGCATCTCGGACCTGTATTCGCGCACCGTCACCTCGCACATCTTCGAGGCGCTCTACACCTGGGACCCGCTCGCGCGCCCGGCCAAGCTGCGACCGGTCACCGCGGCGGGCCTGCCCGAGCCGTCGAGCGACTTCCGTGTCTGGACGGTGCGTGTCACGCCGGGCATCTTCTATGCCGACGATCCGGCGTTCAAGGGCCAGCGGCGCGAACTGGTGGCGCAGGACTACGTCTACGCATTCCAGCGCGCGGTCGACCCGGCCAACATCAGCCCGATCGAGGCCGACGTCATGGACCTTAAGGTCGTGGGTCTCGCCGCCGCGCGCGAGGCGGCGGTCAAGGCCAAGAAGCCGTTCGATTACGACGCGCCGATCGACGGTCTGCGCGCGACCGACCGCTACACGCTGCGCTTCTCGCTCGAGAACCCCAACCCGCGCTTTCCGCATACGCTGGCCGCGTCGGACTTGCTCGGCGGCGTGGCGCGCGAGGTGGCGCAGTTCTACGGCGACAAGATCGGCGAGCACCCGGTGGGCACCGGGCCGTTCCGGCTGAAGAGCTGGCGCCGTAGCTCGCGCATCGTGCTCGAGCGCAACCCCCACTACCGAGAGGTGCTCTACGACGCCGAGCCGGCCGCCGACGACGCCGAGGGCCAGGCCATCCTGGCGCGCCTGAAAGGGCAGCGCCTGCCGATGGTCGACGAAGTCGACGTGGCGATCATCGACGAGTTCCAGCCGCAGTGGCTGAGCTTCCTGAATCAGCAAGTCGACGCACTGGCGGGCACCACCGGCCATCTGCCGAGCCAGTTCGCCAACGAGGCGGCGCCGGGCGGCAAGCTGGCGCCGAACCTGGCGCGCGAGGGCGTGCGCATGTATGCCAACCTGGCGGCCGACACGTCGTACACCTACTTCAACATGCAGGATCCGACGATCGGCGGCAACTCGCCAGCCCAGGTGGCGCTGCGCCGCGCGGTCAGCCTGGCCTACAACGTCGGCGAAGAGATCCGCCGCATCCGGCGCGGCCGCGCCGTGCCGGCGCAATCGCCGTTGATGCCGCACACCTTCGGCTACGACCCGGCGTTCAAGAGCGAGATGGGTGACTACGACCCAGCGCGCGCGCGCGCGCTGCTCGACCTGTACGGTTTCGTCGATCGCGATGGCGACGGTTTTCGCGAGCGGCCCGACGGTTCGCCGCTGCTGCTGGAGATGGCCACCGAGCCCGAGCAGATCAATCGCGCCTACAACGAGCTGTGGCAGAAGAGTCTCCATGCGGTGGGCGTCCGCATCCGCTTCAACACGGCGCAGTGGCCCGAGAACCTGAAGGCGGCCGATGCCGGCAAGCTGATGATGTGGCAGCTCGGCGAATCGGCCGCGTCGCCCGACGGGCAGCCGTCGATCGGCCGCCTGTACGGCCCGCTGGCGGGCAACGCCAATTTCGCGCGCTTCCAGCTCGACGCCGTCGACCGCCTGTACGAACGCATTCGCGTGCTGCCCGATGGCGTCGAACGGCAACATCTGTTCGACCAGGTCAAGCGGTATGCGGTGGCGTACATGCCGTACAAGATCCACGTGCATCGCATCCACACCGATCTGACGCGGCCCTGGGTGATCGGCTTTCGCCGGCCGCTGTTCGCGTCGGAATGGTGGCATCTGGTCGACATCGACCTGGCGCTGCGCCGGCAGCATCGGGCCTGAGGCCTGCCGTTCGCCTGCCGCGCACCCGCGATGACGAAAATCCCCGATCGGCCTCGTCGGCGGCTGCTGCAAGGCGCGGCTGCTGCGGCGGCGCTGTCCGGCCGCTGGGCCGCTGCGGCCGATCGCGCGGCGGGCAGCGGTGCTCGCAAAGTGCTGCGCCTGCTCTTCAATAGTGCAGAGAGCAGCCTCGACCCGGCACGCATTTCGGATATCTATTCGCGTGCCATCACGGCGCACATCTTCGAGGCGCTCTACGGTTACGACCATCTGGCCCGGCCGTCGAAGCTGGTGCCGCTCACCGCCGACGGCATGCCCGAGGTGTCGCCGGACTTCCGCGTATGGACCATCCGGCTGCAGCGGGGCATCCGCTACCCCGACGACCCGGCCTTCAAGGGCCAGGTGCGTGCACTGCAGGCGCGCGACTACGTATTCGCGATCCAGCGCACGGTGGACCCGGCCAACATCAGCCCGATCGAGGCCGATACGGCCGACCTGGGCATCGTCGGCCTGAAGGAAGCCCGCGACGCCGCGATCCAGGGCAAGAGGCCGTTCGACTACGACCGACCGATCCCGGGCTTGCGGGCACTGGACAGCCACACGCTGCGCATCGAGCTGCACGCGCCGCGTCCGCGGCTGCTGTACGCGCTGGCCAAGTCGGATCTGCTGGGTGCACAGGCGCGCGAGGTGGTCGAGTTCTACGGCAAGGACATCACCGAGCATCCAGTGGGCACCGGGGCGTTCCGGCTCAAGCGCTGGCGCCGCAGCTCGCGCATCGTGCTCGAGCGCAATCCGTTCTATCGCGATGTGCGCTACGACGCGCAGCCGGCGGCAGACGATGCCGAAGGCCAGGCCTTGCTGGCGCAGTTCAAGGGCCGGCGCCTGCCGATGGTCGACGAGGTCGACATCGCGATCATCGAGGAGTTCCAGCCTGAATGGCTGGCCTTCCTGGGTCAGGAGGTCGATGCGCTGGCGGGTGATACCGGCCAGCTGCCCAGCCAGTTCGCGCCACTGGCGGTGCCTGGCGGCAAGCTGGCGAACAACCTCGCGCGCCGGGGCATCCGGGCCTACCGCCAGCTCACCGCCGACTGCGCTTTCATGTACTTCAACATGGACGATGCCATCGTCGGCGGCATGGCGCCCGAACGCGTGGCGCTGCGCCGCGCCATCGCGCTGGCCTACGACTCGCGCGAGGAGATCCGCGAGATCCGCAAGGGCGAGGCGATCATCGGGCAATCGCCGGTGCTGCCGCACACCACGGGCTACAGCGCCGCGTTCAAGAGCGAGATGGGCGACTACGATCCGGCCCGCGCGAACGCGTTGCTCGACCTCTATGGCTACTTGGACCGCGACGGTGACGGCTGGCGCGAGCGCCCCGACGGCTCGCCGCTGGTGCTCGAGATGGCCACCGAGCCCGAGCAGATCTACCGAGCCTACAACGAGCTGACCCAGAAGGGCCTGACGCGCATCGGGCTGCGCGTGCGTTTCAAGATCCAGCAGTGGCCCGAGAATCTGCGCTCCGCCGAAGCAGGCAAGCTGATGATGTGGATGCTGGGCACAGCCGCCTCCTCGCCCGACAGCCAGGGCGTCCTGGCCTGGCTGTACGGACCGCAGGCCGGCAACGGCAACCTGGCCCGCTTTCGAATGCCGGAGTTCGATCGGCTGTATGAACAGGCTCTGGTGTTGCCCGACGGGCCGGCGCGCGCCGCGTTGATCGAGCGGGCTCAGCGTATCGCAGTGGCCTATATGCCGTACAAGGTGAAGGCGCATCGCATCTTCACCGACCTCGTGCACCCCTGGGTGCTGGGCTTTCGCCGGCCGCTGTTCTGGAGCGATTGGTGGCACAAGGTGGACATCGACCTGGCGATGCGCGGCCGTCACATGACCTAGAGAGGACCGATGAACCCGAAATCACTGCTTTCCCTGCTGCTGACGGTGGCACTGGCCGTCGGCGCAGCGCAGGCCCAGGAGCGCAAGGTGCTGCGGCTGGCGTTCACGCGTGCCGAAACCAGCCTGGACCCGGCGCGCATCGTCGACCTCTATTCGCGCAACATCACGGCGCACATCTTCGAGTCGCCGCTCACCTGGGACCACCTGGCGCGGCCGTTCAAGCTGAAGTTGCTGACAGCCGAGGCGATGCCCGAGCACTCGGACGACTATCGCGTCTGGACCGTCAAGATTCGCCCGGGCATCTACTTCACCGACGATCCGGCCTTCAAGGGCCGCAAGCGCGAGCTGGTGGCGGCCGACTACGTGTACGCTTTCAAGCGCATCGTCGACCCCAAGAACAAGAGCCCCGTCAGCTCCGGCATCCTCGAGACCAAGTTCGTCGGCCTTGCCGCGCTGCGCGACGCCGCCGTCAAGAACAACAAGCCGTTCGACTATGACACGCCGATACCCGGGTTGTCCGCCCCCGATCGGTACACGCTGCGCGTCGAGCTCGAAGAACCTCGCCCCGGGTTCGACGAGACCTTCGCCTCCTCCGATCTCTTCGGCGGCGTGGCGCGCGAGGTCGTCGAGTTCTACGGCGAGCAGATCGACGGGCATCCCGTCGGCACTGGGCCGTTCAAGCTGAAGAGCTGGCGCCGCAGCTCGGAAATCGTGCTCGAACGCAACCCCGACTACCGCGAACGCTTCTACGACTCTGAGCCGGCCGCCAACGACAAGGAGGGCCAGGCGATCGTGGCGAGGATGAAGGGCCGCCGCCTACCGATGATCGACGAGGTGCGAGTCGCGATCATCGAGCAGAGCCAGCCGATGTGGCTGAGCTTCCTGAACGCCGAAGTCGACGCGCTGGCGACCAATGCCGGGCGCGTGCCGCCGGACTTCCTGGCGATCGCCATGCCCGGCGGCAAGCTGGCGCCGTTTCTCGCCAAGCGCGGCATCCAGGGCCTGCGCAACCTCAATGCCGACTCGGGGCTCGCGTACTTCAACATGGAAGATCCGGTGGTCGGCGGCTACACGCCGGACAAGGTGGCGCTGCGCCGCGCGATGAGCCTGGCCTACGACGTCGAAACCGAGATCCGCCAGATCCGTCGCGGCGGCATCCGCGCGCAGTCGCCAGTGGTGCCCCACACCACCGGCTACGACTCGAAGTTCAAGAGCGAGATGGGCGACTACGATCCGGCGCGCGCCCGCGCGCTGCTCGATCTGTACGGCTACGTCGACCGTGACGGCGACGGTTGGCGCGAACGACCCGATGGGCAGCCCCTCGTCATCGAGATGGCGAGCCAGCCCGACGACCTGACGCGCAAGTTCGACGAGCTGTGGAAGAAGAATCTCACGGCGATCGGCGTGCGCATCGTCTTCAAGCCCGCCCAATGGCCGGAGAACCTGAAGGCCGCACGCGCCGGCAAGGTGCAGTTCTGGCAACTCGGCTCCTCGGCGGCGGGCTCCGACGGGCAGGGTGCGCTGGCGCGGCTGTTCGGCCCGCAGATCGGCAGCCAGAACTTGGCGCGCTTCAAGAACGCCGACTTCGACAGGATCTACGAACGCATGCGCGTGATTCCCGACGGGCCCGAGCGCGAGCAGTTGTTCCTGCGGGCCAAGCAGATCGCGGTGGCCTACATGCCCTACAAGCACACGGCCCACCGCATGGAAGCCGACATGCTGCAGCCCTGGGTGGTGGGCTACCGGCGGCCGCTGTTCTGGCTCGAGTGGTGGCACATGGTCGACATCGACCCAAGCAGGCGGCCCATGCGCTGAGGCGCTGCGCCGACTCTACGACGCCAGGGCCACGATCTGCGCGAGCGGCAGTGCACCCGCACGGCGCGTCACCTCGAGCCCGCCGTCGAGCCGCACCAGGGTCGGGATGCTGCGGATGCCGAAGCGGGTCGCCAGCCGCGGATTGTCGTCGCTGTTGACCTTGATCAACAGCGCCCGGCCCTGCAACTGCTGCGCGGCTTGCTCGAACTGGGGCGCCATCGCGCGGCAGGGCCCGCACCACGGCGCCCAGAAGTCGACCAGCACCGGCAGGTCGCTGCCTTGCACCACCGCGTCGAAGCGTGCGTCGTCGAGGTCGACCGGCCGGCCGGAAAGCAAAGGTTGGCCGCAGCGCCCGCAGTTCGGGTCGTCGGTCAGCCGAGCCGCCGGGATCCGGTTCTTGGCCCCGCAGGCGGGGCACACCACATGATTCGCTTCCATGTCGTGCAGATAGGCACACTCGCGTGGCTTTCAAGTCCCCGCGGCCCGGCGCCGGAATAATCACCAACCTCACCACGTAAGCCCTGGGTGCAAGCCAACGACGTGTTCCGCCAACAGCTGCTGGGCGCCATCCCGCGCCTGCGGCGCTACGCGCGCTCGCTGGTCTTCGATGCGGCGGCGGCCGACGATCTGGTGCAGACCACCCTCGAGCGCGCACTGGCGCACTGGCACCAGTTCGACCAGCGGCGCGATCTGCTGGTGTGGGTGTTGTCGATCGCGCACAACGCGCACATGGACCAGCGGCGGCGCGATTCGCGCGTCACGGTGGTCGAGCCCGAACGGGCCAGCGCCGAGCAGGACAGCCTTGCGCCCGACCCCGGCGTCGACGTCGGGCTGCGCATCGATCTGCTCAACGCGCTGGCGCGCCTGTCGATCGAGCAGCGCGAGCCGCTGCTGCTCGTCAGCGTGGAGCAGCTCACCTACGCTGAATGTGCCGAGGTGCTGCGCATTCCGGTGGGCACGGTGATGTCGCGCGTGTCGCGGGCACGCGCTGCGCTGCGCCAGTGGCTCGATGGCAGCGCGCGGCCGGCGGCGGGTGCTCGCGGCCTGAGGCGGGTGGTGTGATCATGGACGTACAACGACCCGACGATGAACTGATCTCCGCCTGGCTCGATGGCGAGATCGATGGCGCGGATTGCGAGCGGGTGCAGGCCTGGCTGCGTGACCATCCCGACGACGCAGCCCGCGTGCGGCTGTGGGCGGCTGATCGCGACGCGTTGCGCGCGCGGCTCTCGCCGGTGCTCGACGAGCCGGTGCCCGACAAACTGGCGCAGACCGTCTGGCGGCGCGCGGGTCGCTTCGGTACGGGTTGGCGCGGTCCCTGGTTGCAGGCGGCCATGGCCGCCGGGCTGCTGGTGGCTGGTGCGCTGATCGGCGCGACCTGGGTACGTGGCACGCCGCCGGATCTGTCGTGGACTTCGGCCCCGCGCTGGACGCAGCGTGCCGCGTTCGCCCATGCGGTCTACGCGCCCGAGGTGCGACACCCGGTGGAGGTGAGCGTGCGCGAGGGCGACGCGGCGCAGCAGCGCGAGCAGGAGCAGCACCTGTCGCGGTGGCTGACACGGCGGCTGTCCGTGCCGGTGAAGCTGTTCGACCTGCGTGACCAGGGCTTCGAGCTCGTCGGCGGCCGGTTGCTGCCAGACGGCGGCGGGCCCAGCGCGCAGCTGATGTACCAGGACGGTGCCGGTCAGCGTGTGACGATCTACCTGCGCAAGGCCGACCCGAACGCGCCGGCTGCGTTCCGCTTCGAACGTCAGGGCGACCTCGGGCTCTTCTATTGGGTAGAGGGCTCGAGCGGCTTTGCGCTGGTCGGCCCGCAGTCGCGCGAGAAGCTGCTCGCGCTGGCGCAGAGCATCTACCAGCAGGATCAGCAGAGCGCGTCGGCGCCGACACGATAGTCGCGTCTCTGTTCACGGGCCGGGCGAGGCCCGATCCCTAGAATCGGGCGATGCCCGAACTGGACGCGCCGAATGCCGCGGTCGCCGCGGCGCCGCGCGCGCGCCTGCATGCGCTGCATCGTCTGGGCGTCGTCATGGTGCTCGGCTTCGCCTCCGGGTTGCCGTTGGCGCTCACCGGCCAGGCCTTGCAGGCCTGGCTCAGCGTCGAGGGACTCGACGTCGCGACGATCGGCTTCCTGAGCCTGGTCGGTCTGCCCTACACGTTCAAGTTCCTGTGGGCGCCGCTGATGGACCGCTTCGAGCTGCTGCCCTCGCTGGGCCGGCGCCGTGGCTGGCTGGTGTTGTCGCAACTCGCGCTGGCACTGACCCTGTGGGCACTGGCGGGTACGTCGCCGTCGCAGTCGCTGCAGGTGTTTGCGCTGCTGGCGCTGGCGGTGGCCTTCGTGTCGGCGTCGCAGGACGTGGTGATCGACGCTTATCGCACCGACCTGCTGCCCGCGGCCGAACGCGGCCTCGGCTCTTCGCTCAACGTGCTCGGCTACCGGCTGGCGATGATCGTCTCGGGCGGCGTCGTGCTGATCTGGACCGACCCGATCCAAGGTGGCGGCTGGAGCTGGCCCGAGGTATACCGCACGATGGCCGGCCTGATGGTCGCGGCGGCCGTCGTGTCGGCGCTGGCCTTGCCCGCACTGCGCCAGGCGGCCGCGCCCCGCACGGTTGCACGCCACGACGTGCAAGGCTTTCTCGCGGTGCTGGCCGCCGTCGGTGTCGGCTACGCGGCGACATCGCGGTTCGGCCCGTCGATCGCCGCCTGGCTGCTGTCGCCTTGGCTCGGCTCGAGTTCGTTGGCGCCTGCACTCAAGGCGCGCTGGGTCGACTTGGGCACCTTGCTGCTCGGCATCGCGCTGACACTGCCGCTGGCCGCCTTTGCCGCTCGGCGGGCGCGCTTCGAGACGCTGCTGTCGGGCCTGTCGAACTACTTCGCCCAGCCTGGGGCGGTTGGTTTCCTGCTGCTGATCGTGCTCTACAAGCTCGGCGACGCGTTCGCCGGCTCGTTGATGACGCCGTTCCTGCTGCAGGCCATGGCGTTCAGTCCGGCCGAGGTGGGCGTCGTCAACAAGATCATCGGGCTATGGCTCACGATCGGCGGTGCACTGCTGGGCGGCGCGCTGATGCTGCGGCTCGGCCTGTGGCGCTCGCTGCTGCTGTTCGGTGTGCTGCAGATGGCCAGCAACCTGGGCTTTTGGTGGCTGGCCGTGTCGGGCAAGGGCTTGATGCCCGGGCTGACGCTGCCCGCGTTCGACTGGGGCATCGTCGAGCTGACACAGCCGACCGCGGTGGACGGCGGTTTGCTGATGGTGATCGCCGCCGAAAACCTTTCCGGTGGCATGGGAACGGCAGCTTTCGTCGCCTTCCTGATGAGCCTGTGCAACCAGCGCTTCACCGCGACCCAGTTCGCGCTGCTGAGCGCCTTCGCCTCGATCGGCCGGGTCTGGGTCGGGCCGCTGGCCGGGGTGCTGGCCGAGTCGATCGGTTGGCCCACCTTCTTCGTCGTCTCCACGGTGCTGGCACTGCCCGCGCTCGTGATGTTGTGGCTGCTGCGCGCGCCGGTGCGTGCGCTCGAGCCCGAGAGGGGCGCCGACAAGGACAACGGGTGACCGCCGACAGCCGGTGAGCGCGCTGCCTAGAATCATTGGAACCCGGCCGCGCGCGGCCGCTCCGAGCCCATGATGAACCGCGATTTCGACAGCAACGCCACCATCGAGCTGCCTGCATTGGCGCGCCACCGGTCGGGTTGCCGGTGCGCGCTGCATGGTCGGCGCCTGTTCGCCGGCGGCCTGCTCGGGGCCGCACTGCTGCCGGGCGTCGCGCAGGCGCAGTCGATCGCCGAATGCAAGCGCAGCGGCTTCACGAAGGTGGTGTCGGCGCAGCAGATCGAGCAGGCGGCCGGCCAGCAGTACCAGCAGATGCTGCAGCAAGCGTCGAGCAAGCGGGCGCTCGGGCCGAAGGACCATCCGCAGGTGCAGCGCCTGCGGACGATCGCCGAGCGCATCGTGCCCTTCACGGCCGAGTGCAACAACTCCGCCCAGGGCTGGCGCTGGGAGGTCAACCTGATCGGCTCGCAGGAGCTCAATGCGTTCTGCATGCCCGGCGGCAAGATCGCCTTCTACTACGGCATCCTGGCCAAGCTGCAGCTCAACGACGACGAGGTCGCCGCGATCATGGGCCATGAGGTGTCGCACGCGTTGCTCGAGCATGCGCGCGAGCGC
>CALMQI010000229.1 GCA_937871935.1 uncultured Burkholderiales bacterium | reverse complement strand
GCGACCGCAGGTCGCGGAGTGAGTTACGCCGCGCGACCTCGGCGCGAGCATCGCAGCGGAGTCGGCGCCGCAGGCGACGACCGACACAGCATGAGCCCCGGGCGGGTACCGCCTGGCGCGATGCGCAGTCCTCGGTCCGGTCCCTCGCCGGCAACGGCAACGCGCCGAATGCCATCGTTCGCACGGCGCATCGCAACCGATCGAGTCAAATGGCGCTGATCGAATTCGACCACGTGCACAAGCTCTATCCCGGCAACGTACAGGCCGCGGTGGATGATCTGAACCTGCACATCGAGACCGGCGAGTTCCTCACGCTGCTCGGGCCTTCGGGCTCGGGCAAGACGACCACGCTGATGCTGCTGGCCGGCTTCGAGACGCCGACGCGCGGCACGATCCGGCTCGACGGCACGCCGATCCAGGACCTGCCGCCGCACAAGCGCAACATGGGCGTGGTGTTCCAGAGCTACTCGCTGTTCCCGCACATGACGGTCGAGCAGAACGTGGCCTTTCCGCTCGACGTGCGCAAGGTGCCGGCCGCGCGGGCGCGCGATCAGGTCACGGCCGCCCTGGCCAAGGTGCACCTGCAGGCGTTCGCGCAGCGCAAACCGCACCAGCTGTCGGGCGGACAGCAGCAGCGCGTGGCACTGGCGCGCGCGCTGGTGTTCGAGCCGCGCCTGGTGCTGATGGACGAGCCCTTGTCGGCGCTCGACAAGAAGCTTCGCGAGCAGATGCAGCTCGAGATCCGCCGGCTGCATCGCGAGCTCGGCGTCACGATGGTGTTCGTCACCCACGACCAGTCGGAGGCGATGACGCTGTCCGACCGCGTGGCGGTGTTCAACCATGGCCGCGTCGAGCAACTGGCGTCGCCACAGGCGCTGTACGACGCGCCGGCCAATCCGTTCGTGGCCAGCTTCCTGGGCGACAACAACATGATCTCGGCCGCGCCCGAGCCGGCGCCTGCAGCCGGGCAGATCTTGCTGCGCGCGTGCGGCAGCGTGCTGCGCGGCCGCAGCGGTCGCGGCGAGGCCAGCAGCGATGCGGTCGCCACGCTGTGCGTGCGCCCCGAGTCGCTGCAGATCGCCCTCGACGCCGATGCGCTGCGCACCGACAACCGGCTCGACGCCACGTTGATCGACGCGATCCACCAGGGTGATCATTGGCGCCTGGTGATGCAGCTGGCCGGCGGCGATGGCGCCGGCCCGCACGGCGCCGCCGCCGCCGCGCCCCAGTGGTTCGCCAAGATCAGCCCCACGGCACTGCCGCCCGGCCTGCTGCCCGGCCAGCGGCTGGCGCTGGGTTTCCGTGCCGAGGACGCCTGGGTCTTCTGAGGCGCCGGCGACGGCATCGCACACCGTTTTTCCGTTCAACCGAGGAGAGTGACGATGAAGACAGAGACGACAGCCCCCATCACCCGCGCCGTCCTGGCCGCTGCACTGAGCGCGCTGGCGCTCGGCGCGCATGCGCAGGGCCGCGACCTGACCATCGTGTCGTGGGGCGGCGCCTACCAGGACGGCCAGAAGGAAGTGTTCTTCAAGCCCTTCAACGCCGGCGGCACCAAGCTGCTCGACGAGTCGTGGGACGGCGGCCTGGGTGTGCTGCGCACCAAGATCAAGGGTGGCAACAACAACTGGGACGTGGTGCAGGTCGAGGCCGACGAACTCGAGGTCGGCTGCGACGAGGGCCTGTACGAGAAGCTCGACGTCGCCAGGATCGGCGGCGCCGCGCGTTACCTGCCCGGCACCGTGCATGCCTGCGGCGTCGGCGCGATCATCTACAACCTGGTGCTGGCCTACGACGGTGACAAGACCAAGACCACGCCCAGCGGCTGGGCCGACTTCTTCGACAGCAAGAAGTTCCCCGGCAAGCGCGCGATCCGCAACGGCGCCAAGTGGAACCTCGAGGTGGCGCTGATCGCCGACGGCGTGCCGAGCAAGGACGTCTACAAGGTGCTGCGCACGCCCGAAGGCACCCGGCTGAAGGTCCGGGCCGGGCAGGGCAATCGCAGCATCGAGGTCGTGGTGGAAGGCGCGGGGGCGGCCGGTCGGCTCCGGCTGCGGCTCCGGGGGCTCGAGCCCGCGGTCCTGAACCGTCGGTTGGTCGAGGCCGGGGTCGAGGTCGACGCCCTGGTCACCGACCAGGCGGGCAACTTCGTGCGCGACCTGAAGCAGCGCGCCTATTGGGGCGTGAGTGTCGCGACCAGCATGGGCAGCGATAATGTCGACCTCATGCCGATGCGCAACGAAGTCATCCCCGGTGCCGCACGCTTCTTGAGCGCTGGACGCGGGATCACCATGCCGGAGCCCGGGCGCATCACAGTGCCGCACTGGATCACGACGGAGGCGGAAGGACGCAAGGCGGTGGAGGATCTCGCCGCGTCAGTGCGTGCGCTCGCGGGCGAGGCCGACCTGCAGGTGCGCGGCGGGCGCAGCGGGTTTCCGGAGGCGCTGTTCGAGGCGGTGTCGCGGCTGCCCGGCGTGGCATGGGTGAACCCGGGCCTGGAGCTCGAGGCCGGGCTGGCGGGCACGCAGCGCAGCCTTCGCGTGATCGGCCTGGACGCACTGCGCCTCGGCCGCCCCGAGCTCATCGCGCCCGACAAGGTGCTGCTCTCCCCGATGGCGCACGCGGCGCTCGCGAACAGCGCGGCTAAGAACGCAAGTCGTGATAAGAGCCGCAATGCTTCCCCCGCCGCGATCAGGGCCCCGTTTGCCCCCGATGGCGCAGCATCGCATCGGCCAACACGCAGGCCAACATCGCTTCGACGACTGGCGCGCCGCGGATGCCGACGCATGGGTCGTGCCGCCCTTTAGTGCTGACCTCCGCGTTCTGGCCGCTGCGATCGATGGTGCGGCGCGGTGTGAGGATCGATGACGTAGGCTTAATCGCCACGCGCGCCACGATCGGCTGGCCCGTGGAAATGCCACCCAGCACGCCGCCGGCGGCGTTGATGTCGGCGATGGCGGCTCGCAGCACCTCATGGGATTGCGGCAGCTCGCGGCCGGCGTCCGCCGCGGCCCTGGCGATTTCAAACGTCGACTTCGCGCGCTCTTTGGCGCGGTCGATCGCCGTCTTGTCCATGACACTCGCAAAGGCGTCGGCGGGAGCGCTTGTCCC
>CALMQI010000228.1 GCA_937871935.1 uncultured Burkholderiales bacterium | reverse complement strand
CAGCCGTGGACCGAGCCCGAGGACGGCAAGCTCGACATGGGCGCCGTCGTCGCCGCCTACGCTGGCCGCGTCGCCGCCGATGCCGCCTTCGTCATGGATGCCGGTAACTTCTCCGGCTGGCTGCACAAGCACTTCGTTTTCAAGCCCGACAACCTGATCATCGGCTGCATCGGCGGTGCCATGGGCATCGCCATGCCCGCAGCCGTCGCCGCCGGCTTGCGGATGCCCGATCGCCAGATCATCACTTGGATCGGCGACGGCGGCATGCTGATGACCGGCGCGGAGCTGGCGACCGCGGTCCAGCGCCGCGTGCCCGTCAAGGTGTTCGTGTCGAGCAACGGCAGCTTCGGCACCATCCGCATGCATCAGGCGCGAAGCTACCCCGGCCGCAATCACGGTACGGATATCGCCAATCCGGATTTCGCCAAGTGGGCCGAGAGCTTCGGCGCGATCGGGCTCACAATTCGCACCATCGCCGAGGCCCCCGCGGTCGTCGAGCAGGCGCTCGCCGCCAAGGGACCCGTGGTGGTCGACGTCCGCACCGATGTCGATCACATCGCGCCGGGTCTGACGCTGGCGAGCCTCGAGCGATGAGCCCGTCCGCAGCGTCCGACGCCACGGCCATCGGCGATCACGATCGGCCGCTGTTCCGCACGCGCATCACCGCTTTGCTCGGCATCCGCCACCCGATCCTGTGCGGCGGCCTGATGTGGCTCGCCGACGCGCGCTACGTGGCCGCCTGCGTCGATGCCGGCGGCATGGGCTTCATCACCGCCCACACCTTCCCCGACCCGGAGGCCTTTCGCGCCGAGCTGCGGACCTGCCGCGCGCTGACCGGCGGGCGCCCGCAGCAGATGAACCTGCGCGACTTCATCCAGGCGTTCTGCCAGTTCCGCGAGCAGGTCGTCACGCGGCGCATCAAGTACCTCCTGCGCAAGGCGCGCGAGCGCGGCCATGTGCTCGAGGGCCTGGCGGTGGCGCTGGCCAACATCGACCAGTTCATCGAGACCATCAAGTCCTCCCCCACCCCGCCGGTGGCCAAGTCGGCGCTGATGAGCAAGGGCTGGGACAGCTCGCTGGTGCGCGAGATGCTGGCGCGCGCCGAAGAACAGACACCGGGCGGACGCGAGGCCTATCGCCCCGAGGGCCTGCCGCCGCAGTACGGCCTGCAGTTCGACGGCCTGTACCGGCTGTCGGACGACCAGGCCAACGAGATCCTGCAGATGCGCCTGCAACGCCTGACCGGGCTGGAGCAGGACAAGATCATCGGCGAGTACAAGGACGTGATGGCGCAGATCGCGGATCTGCTGGACATCCTGGTCAAGCCCGAGCGCGTCAAGCACATCATCAGCGACGAGCTGGTGGCGCTGCGCCAGGAGTTCGGCCAGACCAAGCTCGGCGCACGGCGCAGCGTGATCGAGCGCAATATCCAGGAGCTCGGCACCGAGGACCTGATCGCGCCCACCGACATGGTGGTCACGCTCAGCCACACCGGCTACATCAAGAGCCAGGCGCTGTCGGAATACCGTGCCCAGCGCCGCGGCGGCCGCGGCAAGCAGGCCGCGATGACCAAGGAAGACGACTGGATCGACCAGCTCTTCATCGCCAACACGCACGACTGGATCCTGTGCTTCAGCAACCGCGGCCGGGTCTACTGGCTCAAGGTGTGGGAGGTGCCGCAGGGCTCGCGCGCGAGCCGCGGCAAGCCGATCGTCAACATGTTCCCGCTGCAGCCCGACGAGAAGATCACCGTCGTGCTGCCGCTGACCGGTGAGTCGCGCAGCTTCCCGGCCGACCACTTCATCTTCATGGCCACCGCGCTCGGCACGGTGAAGAAGACCGCGCTCGACGACTTCAGCAATCCGCGCAAGGCCGGCATCATCGCGGTCGACCTCGATCCGGGCGACTACCTGATCGGCGCCGCGCTCACCGATGGCCAGCACGACGTGATGCTGTTCTCCGACGGCGGCAAGGCGGTGCGCTTCGACGAGGACGACGTGCGCGCGATGGGCCGCCAGGCCCGCGGCGTGCGCGGCATGATGCTCGACGACGGCCAGCGCGTGATCGCGATGCTGGTCGCCGATCGTGATGGCGCTGTCAGCGCCGACGACGGCCCGGCGCGCACCAGCGTGCTCACCGCCACCGAGAACGGCTTCGGCAAGCGCACGCCGATCGTCGAATACACGCGCCATGGCCGCGGCACCAAGGGCATGATCGCCATCCAGCAGAGTGAGCGCAACGGCCGCGTGGTGGCCGCCACGCTGGTGCGGCCCGACGACGAGATCATGCTGATCACCGACCGCGGCGTGCTGGTGCGCACGCGCGTATCCGAGATCCGCGAGATGGGTCGCGCCACGCAGGGCGTGACGCTGATCGCCCTGGACGACGGCTCCAAGCTGTCGGGCCTGCAGCGCATCGTCGAGAACGACGCCAACGGCGATGCCGATGTCGACGCGCCGTCCGAGCCCGACGCCGAGCCGCCGGCAGATCCCGTGGCGTAGTGGCGCGCGGGCCGGCTCGAAACCGCCGGCGCGTGCTGCGGCGCGTGCCAGAATCCGGCCCATTCCATGGCTGAGCCTGCGTCCCCATCCGACCTGCTGGCGCTGCGCGAGCGCATCGACGCGATCGATCGTGAATTGCTCGCCGCGCTGAACCGCCGTGCGGCGCTGGCCCAGCAAGTCGGTGAGTTGAAGAAGCGTGAGGGCTCGGTGGCCTTCCGACCCGAACGCGAGGCGCAGGTGATCGACGGCCTCAAACGCGGCAACGCCGGCCCCTTGCGCACCGACAGCATTGCGCCTATCTGGCGCGAGATCATGTCGGCCTGCCGCGCGCTGGAAACCGCCACGCGGGTGGCCTATCTCGGACCGGCCGGCACCTTCAGCGAACTGGCGGCGTTCGGCTACTTCGGCTCGTCGATCGTGCGGGTGCCGTGCGTCAACATCGACGAGGTATTCCGCAGCACCGGCGCCGGTGCCGCCGACTTCGGCGTGGTGCCGGTGGAGAATTCCACCGAGGGCGTGGTCGCCCGCTCGCTCGACGTGCTGCTGACCACTCCGCTGCAGATCGTCGGCGAGACGAGCCTGTTCGTGCGGCACAACCTGCTGCGTCGGGACAATTCGCTGCAGAGCATCACCGCCGTCTGCGCGCACCCGCAGGCGCTCGCGCAATGCCATGGCTGGCTGAGCCACCATCTGCCCGACGTCGAGCGGCGCCCGGTAGCCAGCAACGCCGAAGGCGCCCGCCTGGCCGGGCTCGACGCCTCGCTGGCGGCGATTGCCAGCGAGCGCGCAAGCAGCGAATTCGGCCTGCACGTGATCGCCCCGGCGATCCAGGACGACCCGCACAACCGCACGCGCTTCGCGATCGTTGCGCATCCTGATCTCCAGCCGGCACCGGCGATGTCGGGCCACGACTGCACGAGCCTGATCGTCTCGGTGGCCAACAGGCCCGGCGCGGTGCACGACATGCTGGTGCCGCTGAAGCGGCACGGCGTGTCGATGTCGCGCTTCGAGTCGCGCCCGGCACGCTCGGGCCAGTGGGAGTACTACTTCTACATCGACCTCGAGGGCCATCCGGACGACCCGAAGGTGGCCGTGGCCTTGCGCGAACTGCGCGAGACCTGCGCGTTCTTCAAGCTGCTCGGCGCCTACCCCGTCGACGTGCACTGAATTCGGCCCCGACATGTTCAACCAGCTCGGCGTGATCGGATGCGGCCTGATGGGCGGCTCGTTCGCGCTCGCGCTCAAGCGCGGTGGCCTGGTCAAGCGCGTGGTCGGCTACAGCAAGTCGCCCTCCACCACCGACCGCGCCAAGCGCATGGGCGTCATCGACGTGGCGGCCGAGTCGGCGCTGCTGGCGGTGTCGGGCGCCGACATCGTGCTGATCGCGGTGCCGGTGTCGGCCACCGAAGTCACCTTCAAGGCCATCCGCCACCTGGTGGAGCCCGGGGTCCTGTTCATGGACGTCGGCTCGACCAAGCGCGACGTGGTCGACGCCGCGCGCCGCGTGCTGAAGGAACGCGTGCCGTCCTTCGTGCCGGCGCACCCGATCACCGGCAAGGAGGTCGCCGGCGTGCAGAACGCCGACGCCTCGCTCTACGCCGGTCGCCAGGTGATCCTGACACCGTTGCCGCAGACCTCGCCGGAGCTGGTGCAGAAGGCCACCGACATCTGGTCGGCGATCGGCGCGCAGGTGCTTCGCATGACGCCCGAGAATCACGACGCCGCCTTCGCTTCGGTGAGCCACCTGCCGCACATGCTGGCCTTCGCCTACTTCAGCGCGGTGGTCAATCAGCCCGCGGGACGCGACTTCCTGTCGCTGGCCGGCCCGGGATTTCGCGACTTCACGCGCATCGCGGCCAGCGACCCGGCGATCTGGCGCGACATCCTGATGGCAAACCGCGAAGAAATCCTCAAGCAGTCGGCCCGCTTCCGCCACACGCTGGACGCGATGGAACACGTGATCAAGAGCGGCAACGCCGATGCGCTGGAAGACCTGATCCGCAACGCCGCCGAGGCGCGCGCCGGCTGGCAGCTCGGCGGCCCGCGCGGCGGCGGCACGCCGCGCTGAGAAGGCGGCGTCGCTGAAGGCGACGCGCACCTGCCCTGCATGTACGACATCCCGTTTCTCGACCTGCCGCCGCTGCGCCGCGTGCGCGGCACCGTGCAGCTGCCGGGCTCGAAGAGCATCTCCAACCGCGTGCTGTTGCTGGCTGGCCTGAGCGAAGGGCGCACGCGGGTGCACGATCTGCTCGACTCCGACGATACGCAGGTCATGCTGCAGGCCCTGCGCGACCTCGGCTGCGGCATCGACGAGGCGCAGGGCGGCACGCTGCAGGTGCAGGGGCTCGGCGGCCGGCTCGACGCCGCGCGCACCGGACACCCCTTGCGCCTCTTCATGGGCAATGCCGGCACCGCGATGCGGCCATTGACAGCGGCGCTCGCGCTGCTGGTGCAGCGCGACGGCGGCGACATTCAGCTCGCCGGCGTGCCGCGCATGCACGAGCGGCCGATCGGCGACCTGGTGGACGCGCTGCGCCAGCTCGGCTGCGGGATCGACTATCTAGGCCGCGAGGGCTTTCCGCCGCTGCGGCTGCGCGGCGCGCCCGGCGGACGGCCGGCGACGGCACAGCCGATCCGCGTGCGCGGCGACGTGTCGAGCCAGTTCCTCACCGCGCTGCTGCTGGCGCTGCCGCTCGTGAGCGATCAGCAGCCGATCCATGTCGACGTCGACGGCGAACTGATCTCAAGACCCTATGTCGACATCACGCTGGCGCTGCTGCAGCGCTTCGGCATCGACGTGCAGCGCGAGGGCTACCAGCGTTTCACCGTGCCGGCCGGCAGCCGCTACCGCGCGCCGGCCGACATCCATGTCGAGGGCGACGCGTCGTCGGCGTCGTACTTCATCGCGCTCGGCGCGATCGCGGCGGTCGAAGCGCCGCTGCGCATCGTCGGCGTCGGGCTCGACTCGATCCAGGGCGACATCCGCTTCCTCGACGCGGCGCGCGCGATGGGTGCTCGAGTCAATGGCGGCCCGGGCTGGATCGAGGTGCAGCGCGGCGCCTGGCCGCTGCATGCCGTGGCGCTGGACTGCAACCACATGCCCGACGCGGCGATGACGCTGGCCGCGATGGCGCTCTACGCGAGCGGCCGCACGCGGCTGACGCAGATCGGCAGCTGGCGCGTGAAGGAGACCGACCGCATCACCGCGATGGCCACCGAGCTGCGCCGCGTCGGCGCCACGGTGGTCGACGGCGCCGACTTCATCGAGGTCGAGCCACCGGTCAGCTGGCGCCGAGCGGCGTTCCATACCTACGACGACCATCGCATGGCGATGTGCCTGTCGCTGGCGGCGTTCAATCCGCTCGTCGGCGCGGCACAGCCGATGCGCATCCTCGACCCGCGCTGCGTCGGCAAGACCTTCCCCGACTACTTCGAGACGTTGTTCTCGGTCGTCGAGGCCGATGCGAGCGACATCCCGGTGATCACGGTCGACGGCCCCACGGCGTCGGGCAAGGGCACGCTGGCGGCGGTGGTGGCCGCGCGGCTCGGCTGGCATCAGCTCGATTCGGGCGCGCTCTACCGGGCCACCGCCCTGGCCGCCCACCGCCAGGGCATCGCCGACGACGACGCGGCGGCGCTCGCCCGCACCGCCGGGCAGCTGGCCCTGCGCTTCGAAGGCGACCAGGTCTGGCTCGACGGCGAAGACGTCTCGCAGGCGCTGCGCGACGAGGCCATAGGCACGCTGGCCTCGCAGGTATCGGCCTTGCCGGCCGTCCGGCAGGCGCTGCACGGCCTGCAGCTGGCGTTTCGCCGGGCGCCCGGGCTGGTGGCGGATGGGCGGGATATGGGCAGCGTGGTGTTCCGCGACGCGCCGCTCAAGGTGTTCCTGACCGCGAGCGCCGCCATGCGCGCCGAGCGGCGCCTTAAGCAATTGATTTCAAAGGGTATTTCCGCTAACATCGACAGTCTTCGTGCCGACCTCGAGGCGCGCGACGCCCGCGACATCCAGCGGGCGGTTTCGCCTCTCAGGCCAGCCGAGGACGCGCAGTTGCTCGACAACTCGTCGCTCACGATCGAACAATCGGCCGATCGTGTGCTGCAGTGGTGGAGCGAGCGCAACGCCTTCGACTGAAAGCGGCCTGCGCCGCAGCAGGCAAGGCAACAGGCCCGCACCCGCATTGCCGCGCCCCACCCGCGCGGCAGGCGGGCAGCGACAATCGTCCACCAACCGCAACTTCGGTTGCATCGAACGGCCGGCACCACCCCTTCATCCACTTCCCGGCCAAGGAAACCCAATGCCCCAGACCCAAACTGCCACCACCGGCGGCGGCGAATCGTTCGCCGCCCTGTTCGAAGAATCGCTCAAGCGCAGCGAGATGCGCACCGGCGAGGTCATCACCGCAGAGGTGGTGCGCATCGACTTCAACTACGTGGTGGTCAACGCAGGCCTCAAGAGCGAGGCCTACGTTCCGATCGACGAATTCAAGACCGACCAGGGCGAGGTCGAAGTCCAGGTCGGCGACTACGTGTCGGTGGCCATCGACGCCATCGAGAACGGCTACGGCGACACCATCCTGTCGCGCGACAAGGCCAAACGCCTGGCCTCGTGGCTGGCGCTGGAGAACTCGCTCGAGTCGGGCCAGTTCGTCAACGGCACGGTCTCCGGCAAGGTCAAGGGTGGCCTCACGGTGCTGGTCAACGGCATTCGCGCCTTCCTGCCGGGCTCGCTGATCGACACGCGGCCGGTCAAGGACCTGACGCCGTTCGAAGGCAAGACCATGGAGTTCAAGGTCATCAAGCTCGACCGCAAGCGCAACAACGTGGTGTTGTCGCGCCGCGCTGTCGTCGAAGCCTCGATGGGCGAAGAGCGCGGCAAACTGCTGTCCACCTTGCATGAAGGCGCCATCGTCAACGGCGTGGAGATCGGAAGAG
>CALMQI010000227.1 GCA_937871935.1 uncultured Burkholderiales bacterium | reverse complement strand
CGGATGTGCCGCGCTACCGCGAGCTGATGCTTCATGCCTACGCTGCAGTTCCGGATGCCTTCACGTCCACGCCGGAAGAACGTGCCGCCGAGCCAGACTCCTGGTGGCTGCGGCGTGCCGTCGATCCCGCGGGTCTGAGTGTCGCGTTTGGTGCCTTCCACGAAGACAGGCTCGTCGGTACAGTCACGATCGAGTTCTCGGCCAAGCCCAAGACCAAACACAAGGCGCATCTCATCGGCATGTTCGTTCATGAGTCCTGCCGCAGTTTGGGCGCGGGTGCTGCCCTGGTTCAGTCGGCTCTGGCGTGCGCTCGGGCACGGCCTGAAGTCTTGGTCATCACGCTCACCGTCACGGAAGGCAACGCACCGGCAATCGGTCTGTACGAGCGGTGTGGCTTTCGCGCGTTCGGCACCGAGCCGATGGCTATTGCCACGCCCGAGGGCTTCAAGGCAAAGGTCCACATGTGGTTGCCCATCGGGGGCTCCCCTGCGGCCTAACCCTTCGCACTTATGAGCATCGAACTCACCCACGTCATGTTCACCATTGCTGTGGGGATCGGAGCGACCTTCCTCATGGATTTGTGGGGTGTCTTTCTCAAACGTGCCTTCAACACCCCGTTTCCCAACTACTGCTTCGTGGGTCGTTGGCTGCGCTATATGCCTGAGGGTATCTTCCGCCACGGCAGCATTGCCGCAACGCCGCAGAAGGCAGCTGAGTGCACCGTCGGCTGGATTGCGCACTACGCAACAGGTATCGCCTACGCTGTGGCACTCGTGCTCTTCACCTCCCCTCGTTGGCTGCTGGAGCCCACGCTGCTGCCACCGATGGTCTTGGGCCTTGCTACTGTCGCAATCCCCTTTTTCGTCATGCAGCCATCATTTGGCATGGGCGCAGCGGGTTCGAAGGCGCCCAACCCTGGTCAAGTCAGGTTGCGCAGCATCATGAATCACGCTGTGTTCGGGCTCGGCTTATACATTTCCGCGCTGGCTGTTGCACTCGTGATGCGCGCATGAGTTCACTCCCGATCCACACCCCTTCTCTGCGGCTGCGTTGCCTCGTCGTGCGTCGCCCCAGCGAGCCGGCGTCGAAGCCAATCTGACACACTTGCGCAAAGTGCAACACCGATCGGGGGTCTCAGCATATGACTGCTAGCGCAAACCCGTCGCCCGCCGAGGTCGTGGCCGCCCTGCAGCGCGGGGGCATCGTCGAAGCACTCAAGCTGGTGGTGGCGGCCAGAGGCGACAGCTCCAGGGCAGCGAAGGCGATCGTCGATCCCGCCGGCGCTCAAACCAGGCTCTTCAGGTCGGCGCCCCTTCCGAGCGCGAGAGCCGATCTGTCGCCCGGCGAAGTGCCGCGGTCGAGCGGCGACATCTGGTTCGTACTGGTCATAGCGGTACTGTGCAGCACCTACTACTTCTTTGGGCGCTGACACCGGTTGCGAACTCGTGTCTATCCAGGAGCTCAAGCAAGTCATCGTGGTCAATGCGGAGCTGGGTTTGCCCAAGGGCAAACTGGCCTCTCAGGTCGCCCACGCCGCCGTCGCCGCGTTCCTGGAAGCGAGTTCCAAGGCCAGGTCGGCGTGGCTTTCCGTGGGTATGCCCAAGGTCGTGCTCAAGGCCACCAGTGAAGCAGCGCTGCACGAGCTCCATGCCAAAGCGCGAGCCGCGGGCTTGCCGGTGGTGCTCATCCAGGACGCAGGCAGAACCGTCGTATCCGAGGGTACGGTCACGTGCGTAGGCATCGGCCCGGCAACCGCAGCCCAGATCGAGCCGCTGACCGGTGATCTGAAGCTCTTGTAGGGCTGACCGCGTTGCTCCGCAGCTCGACAGCTTCTGTCAGGCACGACAGCATCGCCTCGTTCGGTGTGATCACCCTGGCGTCGTGGGTACTGCTCACTGTCGGGTATGTTGCGTATGTGGCGCGACGCTCTCGCTTCCGTCCGGAACGGTCGCTCGAGGCGCTGGTGGCCGCCGCGTATCGCGACACCGTCGCCAGGGTGAAGGAGGCACAGTGAACCCATTGGCCCATGAGCAGGGCGCGCCGGTGCAGCAGCCTCGCTACGACGGTGGCTGCACCTGTCGTTTCGTGCGCTACCGCCTGTCTTCGAGGCCGCTGTTCGTTCATTGCTGTCACTGCCGATGGTGCCAGCGCGAGACAGGCGCTTCGTTTGCGCTCAATGCGCTCATCGAAGCCGACCGTGTTCAGCTGCTCCAGGGTGACGTGCAGGCCATCGACACACCCTCCGCCAGCGGCAAGGGGCAGCGGATCTCGCGCTGCCCAAGGTGTCGGATCGCCGTGTGGAGCAACTATGCCGGCGCCGGCGATGCGGTTCGCTTCGTACGGGTCGGGACCCTCGACGAACCCGACCGCCTGCCACCGGACATCCACATCTACACCGAGTCCAGACAACCCTGGGTCGTCCTGCCAGAGGGTGCCCCGGCCGTCCCGCAGTACTACAAGGCTTCGGCGTACTGGCCCCGGGAGAGCCTGGACCGCCGCGCGGCGTGGCTGGCATCGAGCCGGCCTGACGACCCGGTTGATGCTGCGCAGCGTGCGAAGGAGTAGCATTTTCGCCCCGCCCCGGGCCTGCGCTCGACCGGAGCCGAGGCCGTTCACCAGAGCGCACAACCCGACGAGGAGCACCATGGCAAACGTGATGACCGATCGGTACCTGGACAACAACAAGCAGTACGCCAGCGGCCAGGCCCTGCACAAGCCCCACCATCCCGGCAAGCAGCCGATCAACCCGGCCAAGCATGTGGCCGTCGTCGCCTGCATGGACGCGCGCATCGACGTGGAGGACCTGCTCGGCTTGCAGACCGGCGATGCGCACATCATCCGCAACGCCGGGGGCGTGGTGACAGACGATGCGATCCGCTGCCTGATCATCTCGCATCATCTGCTCAACACCAACGAGATCATCCTGATCCATCACACCCGCTGCGGCATGCTCGCCTTCACCGACGACTTGCTCAAGGCCGGCTTGGAGGGCGACCCGGCGGCCGAGAAGCTGCTGGGACAGGCGACATCGCGTTCGTTCACGAGCTGCAAGAAGTGCGCGTCGACGCCGTCGCAGTTTCACGCCTTTCGCGGCCCGCTCGAGCCGCTCGACGCCCCGCGCAGCGCCGTGCAGACGCAACGCCTCGAGTGGGACGTGCGACGCGGGATGTCATCCATCCTGAACCACCCGTGGATTCCCACCAGCGGGCCGGACGCCGTCACGGTACGCGGCTTCATCTACGACGTGGACACCGGCAAGCTCGAAGAGGTGAGCTATCCGGGACCGATGGGATCGCTCGGTTGACGAGCGGACCGGCAGACGCCGAGCACCGTGCCCGCGGCGCGGTGTTCCGGCGTCGCGATTCGCCGTTCGGCCCCGGGGACTGACATGCGAGCGTTCATGGGGCTCGTTGCCGCCCTTGCGCTGACCTCGTGCGCCGTGGCGCCGCCGCCGGCGGCCGACCCGGCTTCCGACGCACCGGAAGCGGCCTTCGTCAGGCCGCGCGCAACCAAGCTGCCCGACTCGTATGCCGAAGCGATCGGCGCATGGCGCACGCCGTCCGAGGTGAATGCCTGGATCGGCGCCCGCTTCGAGTACGACCATGCAAGGGCCCTGCAGCTCTCGGAGAGTCAACGCGCGTCGGGGCCCCGGATCCGGATCCACGAACCCGAGCTCTTCTTCGAACGGCCGGCCGGTGTCTGCGTGGATCTGGCGCGATTTGCGGTGGACACGCTGCGCACGGTTGCCCCAGCCGCCAACGCGGCCTACGTGATGATCGAGTTCGATCCTGTCGTCGTTGCCGGCCACACGCTCAGACGCCACTGGATCGTCCGGTTCGAGGTCGACGGCAAGCTGTACTTCTTTGCCGACTCCAAGCGGCCAGGCCACGTGGCGGGCCCCTACCACTCGACTCGGCAGTTCATCGACCAGTACGCCCAGTACCGTCAGCGCCGCATCGTCTCGTTCCGAGTCCTGGAGTCGTATGAACGCAAGCTCAAGCAGAAGGCGCCCAGAGCCAATCGCGCCGCGGGGTAGCGACCCCTGCTTCATGCGAGGTTGCAGACTGCGTGGGGCCATCATCTTGGCGAGATCGGTGCCGACGTGGACAATGCGCTGGGCCTTCCCCTCTAGCGAGGCGTTGTCATGATCCTGTCGTCCGTTCGCGCTGCCGGCTGCCTGCTCGTGGTGTCGTTGTTTGCCGCATCCGGCGCGTACGCGTCGTTCGATGGTTCCTCGAGCGAATCGGCCGTGTACGCACCCGCCGGTGCCGACAAGCAGCCCTCGCGGTCCGCCAAGGACGCGGCGGCACAGGCCTCGGCCAAGGAGCGGCCGGACACGCGGACGTTCGAGCGCGCCGCGTCGCAGCCGGCACGCAAGCGGTGGATCGTTCCGGCGCAATGAGTTGACGCGCGCTGCGCGAAGGCCGCGAACGCCGTCGCCCGCGCAGACCCTCAGGTGTGTGTCGCCGCTCGCCGCGGGCGACCCTACACTCGTCCGATGCCAATGCAACGCTGCTGCCTGGTGCTCGTCTGCCTGACCCTGCCGCTCGCGGCCGCGCGCGCCGGCGAGCAGCGCTGCGACGGCCCGCTCAAGCGCGACGCGGCCGACTTCGAGGCCGTGGGTGACGGCTCGCAGGTGCTCGACCGCAAGACGCGCCTGATCTGGATGCGCTGCATCGAGGGCCAGGTGTGGACGGGAACGGTCTGCCGCGCGAGCGACCCGCAAGCGGTGAACCCGGGGCCGAAGCTGAGTTACGGCGGCGCGGTCCGGTTTGCCGCCTCCCGCGTGTCGACCCAGGAGAGCTGGCGCATGCCGACGAAGAAGGAGTTGCTGACGCTGCGCGAACCCGGCTGCCGCAACCCGTCGTTGAACCTGACGGTGTTTCCGACCGAGCCCGCCTGGTCGTCCGACGGCATGTTCTGGAGCTCGACGCCGCAGGAGAAAGTCGGGCGCGCGCTGGTCTCGGCCATCGGCACCAGCGACTCCTGGTCGGACACCAGCCCGGCCAAGATGCACCACGTGCGCCTGGTCCGGCCGGCACCCGCCGAGACTCGCTGAGCGCCGGAATCGATCGGAGCGAATAATGGCGCGGATCGGCCCTGCCGGCGTCGGCCGGCTCGCCGCAGCCCGTGCACGGATGCCACCGGAGACTCGCCATGGATCGGATGACGATTCGCGTCGGCCTTGCCAGCCTGCTGCTCGTCGGCGCGCTGGCGCCGCAAGCCAGCCGGGCCGAGACGCTGCGCTGCAGCGGCGGCATCGCCTCGGAGGGCGACTCGCGGGTCGCGGTGGCCTACAAGTGCGGCCAGCCGGTGCTGCAGGACAGCTATTGCGCGCCGGTCTACTACGAGGGCTCGCTGCACCTGGTGCCCGAGCCGTTCGCCAGCTGGCGGGTGCCGTGCCAGCCGGTGGACGAGTGGTTGTACGACCGCGGCCCCGGCAACCTGATCGCCACGGTGCGCTTTCGTGCCGGGCGCGTGCAGGCGATCGTCTACGGCCGCCAACCGCGATAGGCCGGGTCGCCACGATGTCGCAGCGCGCCGCCGTGCGCCCGATCCAGCGCAGCGACTACCCGCAGTGGCGGCCGCTGTGGGACGGCTATAACGCGTTCTACGGCCGTGCCGGATCGCTGATGCTGCCCGAGGCGATCACCGCGTCGACCTGGGCGCGTTTCTTCGACGCGGCCGAGCCGGTGCACGCACTCGTCGCCGACGACGGCGGTCGCGTAGTGGGCCTGGCGCACCACCTGTACCACCGCAGCACGACGCGGCTGCACGACGTGTGCTACCTGCAGGATCTGTTCGTCGACGAGCGCCAGCGCGGCAAGGGGGTCGGGCGCGCGCTGATCACCGCGGTCTACGCGGCGGCGCGCGCCGCCGGCTGCGGCCGCGTGTACTGGCAGACCAAGACCGACAACCATGCCGGCCGCGCGTTGTACGACCAGGTCGCGCAACACAACGGCTTCGTGGTCTATGCCAGCGAGCTCTGATACCTCGGCGCCGGTGGTGCACTGCATCGCCGTCGTCACCACCGTGGCCACGCTCGGGCAGGCGCAGGCGATGGCGCGTACGCTGGTCGAGCAGCGCCTGGCCGCCTGCGCGCAGATCGAGCCGATCGAGAGCTTCTACCGCTGGAAGGGCGCGCTGCAGCACGACAACGAACAACGCGTGCTGTTCAAGACCGTCGCCGAGCGCTATACCGCGCTGGCCGAGGCGATCCGCGCACTGCACGGCTACGAGCTGCCGGCGATCCACGCGCTGGCGCTGGAGCCGATCGATCCGCTGTACGCGGGCTGGATCGCGCTGCAGTGCGGCGACACCGCCGACAGCCCATGAGCTGCGCGACACAGCCCCCGGTGCACCGGCCATCCAGCCGGCCGTGCCGGTTGCCTGGGCCCGGCGCGGCGCTCGCGCTGCTTTTCGGCGCGGCGGCCGCGTACGCCGCCGACACGCTGGTCACCGTGCCGACGCGGCCCGGCGTCACCGTGTCGTACTGGCACATGCCGCGCGACCAGGCCAGCGCTACGCTGGTGCTGCTGCCCGGCGGCGCGGGCAGCATCGGTTATCGCGGCGGCGGGCAGCCGCAGTCGGGCAACTTCCTGGTGCGCAGCCGCGAGCAGTTCGCCGCGCAGGGCTTCAACGTCGCGGTGGTCGGCCGCCCCAGCGACGTCGCCGACCTGGACACGGGCTTTCGGGCCGGCGCGGCGCATGTGGAGGATCTGGCGCGCGTGATCGACGACCTGCGCACCCGCTCGGCCACGCCGATCTGGCTGGTCGGCACCAGTCGCGGCACGGTGTCGGCCGCGGCGGCGGCCATCGCGCTCGGCCCCGAACGCATCGCCGGCGTGGCGCTCACCTCGAGCATCACCGCCTACAAGCTGCGCGGCGCGGTGCCGACGCAGGCGCTCGACCGCGTGCGTGTGCCGGTGCTGGTGCTGCATCATGAGCGCGACGCCTGCGCGTCGTGCGCGCCGCACGAGGTGCCGCTGATCCTCAAGGGCCTGACGCAGGCGCCGGTGAAGAAGCTGGTGTGGGCACGCGACGGCGGCCCGCCGCGTGGCGACCCGTGCGAGGCCTTTCACTGGCACGGCTTCATCGGCATGGAAGCGCAGGCGGTGGAGACGATCACCCGTTTCGTGCGCGCGCCGGCGCCCTGAGCCGGTACACCACGGCATTGAGAGACGCTCGCTATAGTGTGGCGACGCACGCTGTCCGTGGTGTGCACCAGCTCTGGCACCCGCCCCATGCCCCTGATCGACCTCGAGATCGTCTGCGCCTCGCGTGAGGCCTTTCAGCGCCATTCGGCGCAGCGGCTGGCCGACGAGATCGGCCGCGCGCTGGGCTCGGCGCCGGGGCGCACCTGGCTGCGCCAGCGCTGGCTGCCGCAGCTCGACTATGCCGAGAACGATGCCCCGGCGCCCATGGCCTTCGGCCCGGTGTTCGCTCTGCTCGGCCTGGCCCATCCACCCGACGGCGACGCGGTGCGCGCCGAGCAGGTGCGCGCCGTCACGGCAGCGATTGCGCAGGTGCTGGCGATCGAGCCGGACTTCGTGCACGTGCGCTACGAACCTGCACTCGCCGGCCGCCAGGCGTTCGGCGGACGGCTGGTGCGCTAGTGCCGAGCGCCGCGATGGGACCGGCTCACGTCGACATCGCAGCCGCGGGTTCTTCGGCATGACCGCGTGGCAGGCCTTGCGCGCGGCCCGTTTGCACGACGAGGCGGCGCGGGTGCCGTTCGAGGTGCTGCGTCCGGGCCACGCCACAGTGCCGGCGGGCTCGGTGGCGCGCAGGCATGTCAGCGCGCTGAAACGCTGGCCGCACTGGCTGCGTGCCACCGACGCACAGGTGGCGCTGATCGCGCCGGCCGACGCCTGGACCGACGCGCTGGCGACGATGAACGACGCGCTGCGCGCCGACGGCCTGATCCGCGCCTGGCGTGACGAGCCGTTCATGCTGTTCAGTACCGCGGGCGAACCCCTCGGCGTGTCGATGGAGCGCGCCGCCACGCGCTTCTGGGGCACGCTGACGCTCGGCGCGCACTGCAACGGTTATGTCGCCGACGCCGCCGGCGCGCCGCAGTCGCTATGGATCGCGCGTCGCTCGGCCAACAAACCCACCGACCCCGGCAAGCTCGACAACCTGATCGGCGGCGGCGTGCCGCACGGCCAGTCGCCACAGGAAGCCGTGGTGCGCGAGGGTTGGGAGGAAGCCGGCCTCGCCCCCGCGCAGATGAGCGCACTGCAGCGCGGCGGCATCGTGCGGCTGCTGCGCGACATTCCCGAAGGCCTGCAGCGCGAGTGGATCCATGTGTTCGACCTCGCGCTGCCGCTGCAGCTGAGGCCGACCAACCAGGACGACGAGGTGGCCGAGATCACCCTGCACGCCTGCGCCGACGCGTTGACGCTGGCTGCCGGCGACGCGATGACGGTCGACGCCGCGCTCGTCACGCTCGACTTCGCGCTGCGCCGCCGGTTGCTGCCGCCGCCGCTGCACGCCGCGCTGGCCGCCGACTGGGCGCGCTGGCAACAGGGCGCGGCATGACGGCAGGCGCGGCATCGGCAGCGCAGGGTGGGCGCTACACGCGCACGGCCATCACGCTGCACTGGCTGCTCGCCGCGGCCATCGTGGCCAACCTGGCGCTCGGCGTCGCGATGCACGATCTGCCGATCTCGCCGACGCGGCTGCGCCTGTACAACTGGCACAAGTGGGCCGGCATCACGATCCTGGCCCTCTCGGCGCTGCGCCTGGCCTGGCGTCTCACCCATTCGCCGCCCGCCGATGCGGCGATGCCGGCCTGGCAGCGCACGGCCGCGCATGCGGTGCACCACGCGCTCTACGTGCTCTTCTTCGCCGTGCCGCTGGCGGGCTGGGCCTACAGCTCGGCGGCGGGCTTTCCGGTGGTGCTGTTCGGCGTGCTGCCGTTGCCCGACTGGGTGCCGGTCGGCGAGGCGCTGGCCGAGCTGCTGAAGCTCGCGCACCTGCTGCTCGCGTCGGCGCTGGCCGGCCTGATCGCGCTGCATGTGGCCGCCGCGCTGAAACATCACTTGATCGACCGTGACGGCCTGTTGCAGCGTATCGGTGTGCGCACGCGAGCGGTGCGGCGTTGAACAGACCACCCGCTGCTGCCTCGCTGCCGAACATGTCGTCGTCGCTCATCGGCCTTTTGCGCGCCGCAGCCCTCGGATTGCTGGCGTCGGCGTTCGGCGACGCCGCGCTGGCGCAGCGCGTCGACACGAAGGCGAGCGAGCTGATGTTCGTCACGCGCATGATGGGCGTACCGGTGGAGGGCCGCTTCGAGCGCTGGGACGCGCAGGTCCGCTTCGATCCGCGCCAGCCCGCAGCCGCCCATGTGGCGCTGCGCATCGACACCGGCAGCGCCACCTTCGCCTCGGCCGAGGTCGGCGCCGAGGCCCAGCGCGCGGTCTGGTTCGATAGTGCGCAGTTTCGCGATGCGCGCTTCGAGTCGAACGCACTGACGGCGCTCGACGGCGGCCGCTACGCGCTGAGCGGCCGGCTCACGCTGAAGGGCCGCACGCGCGACCTCGTGGTGCCGATCGTGCTCGCGCGCAACGGCGACGCGGGTACGGCGAGCGGCAGCTTTGCCGTGCGCCGGCTCGACTTCGGCATCGGCGAGGGCGAATGGAGCGACCCGAGCCTGGTCGCCGCCGAGGTGCAGGTGCGCTTTCGCATCGCGCTGACGGGGCTTGCGCCATGACCGGCGGGCGACGCCTGCCTGTGGCGCGACGGCCGCCTGCGGCGCTGGTGGCAGGCGCCGTCGCGCTGGCGGCGGCGGCTGCCGCGCAGGCCGAGCCGGTGCGCTACCGGTTCGATCCGACCCACACCTTCGTCACGTTCGAGGTGCTGCACTTCGGCACTTCGACGCTGCGCGGTCGCTTCGGCCCGCTGCAGGGCGACGCCACGCTCGATCGGGCGCAACGCAGCGGCCGGGTGCAGGTGACGATCGACACCGCGAGCGTGAATACCGGCGTGCCGGTTCTCGATGCCCGGCTGAAGGAGCCCGACATGCTGGCCGTGCAGGCGCACCCGCAGGCCTGGCTGGTGGCCGACCGGATCGAGTTCGACGACGCCGGCCGCGTGACCGGGCTGCGCGGGGAGCTCACGTTGCGCGGCACCAGTCACGCACTCGAGCTGAAGGCGCTGCGCTTCAACTGCTACACGAGCCCGTTGCTGCGTGTGGAGGTCTGCGGCGGCGACTTCGAGGGCCGTTTCGTGCGTTCGGCGGCCGGCATCACGCACAGCCTGCCATTCGTCAGCGACACGGTGCGGCTGCTGGTGCAGGTGGAGGCGGTGCGTCAGCCCTAGCCACCCGGGCACGGCACGGTGAAGCTGGTTACTCGTCCGCGGCGCGCAGCGACTGGCGCAGGTCAACCAGCACCATCACCAGCGCAATGAGGATCACCACGCCGAGCGATACCTCCTTGAGCTTGAGCACCAGCGGCAGCAGATAGGCCAGAAACAGCGCGACGGCCACGATGCCGGCAAAGATCTTCAAGGCCATGGGCAGTTCTCCGTGAGCCAGGGTATCAGGTGTCGAGCTGCATCTGCAGCCAGCGCGCGGTGCGCAGCAGCCGCATGTCGTCGCCGCGGCGGCCGACCAGCTGGGCGCCGAGCGGCAGGCCGTCGGCGCCGTGCATCAGCGGCATCGCGAGGGCGGGCATGCCGGCCAGCGTCCACAAGGTGCCGAAGACCGGGTCGCCGGTGCTCGCCAGCGGCGGTGCGGTACCGGTGGTGGCGGGAGCGACGAGGGCATCGAACTTGGCGAACAGCTCGTCGAAGCCGTCGAGCAGCCGCGGCAATCGCCCCAGCGCGCGCTGGTAAGCCAGTGCGCTGATCTCGCGGCCGCGCGCGAGCTGCTGCTGCAGCGGCGCGGACAGCTTGTCGCGGCCGCGCTCGTACTCGAGGTCGAGATGCAGCGCCATCTCGGCCTCCATGATGGTGCGGTGCCATTCCCAGGCCTCGGCCAGCGAGTCGGGCAGCGCCACCTCTTCGCAGGATGCGCCGAGTGCCTCGACCAACTCGCTGAACGCCTCGCGCGTGCCGGGTTCGGTGCGCTCCCACATCGGCGTCTTGACGAAAGCCAGCTTCGGCGGCAGCGGCGGCGCGGCGGCGAGTGTCTGCACGAAGGGCAGCCGCGCATGCGGCCGCGTGACGGGGTCGTTCTCGTCGAAGCCGGTGATCTGCTCGGCGAGCAACGCCACGTCGTCGAGCGTGCGAGCGAACACACCCACCGCGTCGAGCGAGGGCGAGAGTTTCAGGACGCCATGGCGCGAGATCAGTCCGTAGCTCGGCTTGAAGCCATAGACGCCGCAATAGGCCGCCGGCCGGATGACCGAGGCGTTGGACTGCGTGCCCACCGCCAGCGGCACCATGCCCGCGGCCACCGCCGCCGCCGAGCCCGACGACGAACCGCCCGGCGAGCGGGTGGCGTCGTGCGGGTTGCGGGTCTTGCCCGGTGCGTAGGTGGCCAGCTCGGTGGTCACCGTCTTGCCGAGCACCACCGCGCCGGCGGCACGCAGCTGCGCCACCACCGCCGCGTCGCGCGCCGGCGTGCGGCCCGCATGCAGCACGGTGCCGTCCTCGGTGGGCATGTCGGCGGTGTCGATGATGTCCTTGATGCCAACCGGCACGCCGTGCAGCGGGCCGATCGGCCGGCCCTCGGCACGGTCGGCATCCCGCGCGCGTGCCTGGGCCAGCGCATGCGCCTCGTCGAGGTACTGCCAGGCTTGCACCGCGGGCTCGACCTCGCGGATGCGCTCCAGGCAGGCCTGCACCAGCTGCTCGGCGCTGAGTGCGCCCGAGGCCACCGCGCGTGCAGCGTCGGTGGCGCTCAGGCGCTCCGGGTGCGATAGATCCATCGTTCAGCGGCCGTACAGGGCATTGGGCAGCCACATCGCGATGCCGGGGAAGACATAGACGATCAGCATCGTCACCAGCACGACGTAGACGAAGGGCATGCACCCGCTGAAGATCTGCGTCAGCAGCACCGAGGGTGGACTGACGCCCTTGAGATAGTAGGCGCTCATCGCCATCGGTGGCGAGAGGAACGCCGTTTGCAGGTTCAGTGCGATCAGCACGCCGAAGAGGATGGGGTCGATGTTGAAGTGCGACAGCATCGGCAGGAAGATCGGCACGAAGATGATGATGATCTCGGTCCACTCCAGTGGCCAGCCGAGCAGGAAGATGATCACCTGCGACAGCAGCAGGAAGGTCACCGCGTTCAGGTTCAGCCCGAGCACGAACTCCTTGATGATCTGGTTGCCGCCCAGGTAGGCGAAGATCGATGCGAAGGTGGCCGAGCCGACGAACAGCCAGCACACCATGGCCGAGGTGCGCGCGGTGAGGAACACCGACTCGCGCAGCGCCTGCCAGGTGAGCGAGCGGTAGCCTGCGGCCAGGATGGCGGCACCGAGCGCGCCGACCGCCGCTGCCTCGGTGGGGGTGGCGATGCCGAACATGATGGCACCCAGCACCGACATGATCAGCAGCGCCAGCGGGAAGAACGATTTCAGCAGCAGCAGCGCGACTTCGCCGAACGGCACGTTGCCCTGGTCCTTGGGCAGCGGCGGCGCGCGCTCGGGCTTGAGGATCGCGAGCACGATCACATAGACGATGTACATGCCGGCCAGGAAGAAGCCGGGCACGAACGCGGCGGCATACAGCTTCACCACCGACAGGCCGGCCATCGCGCCATAGACGATCAGCATGATCGACGGCGGGATCAGGATGCCCAGGCAACCGCCCGCGCAGATGACGCCGGCCGCCAGCCGCGAGTCGTAGCCCGCCTTCATCATCTGCGGCATCGCCAGCAGGCCCATCAGCGTGACCACCGCGCCGACGATGCCGGTGGCGGTGGCAAAGAGCGCGCAGGTGACCAGCGTGGCCACGGCCAGCGCGCCCGGAATGAAGCGCAGCGCGAGCTGCAGGCTCCGGAACAGGCCGTCGAGGATGTTGGCGCGCTCGACGAGATAACCCATTAGCAGGAACAGCGGGATCGACACCAGCGCGTCGTTGTTGAGCACCGTGAAGGTGTTCTGCGTCAGCAGATAGAACACACGGTTGTCGAAGAAGGCCTGGTGGTCCTGGAAGTAGGCGTAGTAGCCGAAGCCGACGCCCAGCGCCATCAGCGTGAACGCAACCGGAAAGCCGATGCAGATGGTGAAGACCAGGATGCCCAGCATCACCAGGGCGACTGCGGGATCGCTCATCTTGCCGCTCCTTGGACGACCGGCTCTTCGACCTTGCCCGCATGCTGCTGGATGATCTGCGTCTCGAGTTCCTCCACGTCGTGCAGGCGCGGTGGCCAGTCGCCCACGCGCAGGCAGACGACGCAGCGCAGCACCTCGGCGAAGCCCTGCAGCGCGATCAGGCCGCCGCCGACGCAGATCATCATCTTCAGCGGCCAGATCGGCACGCCGGCCGGGCTGTTGACGCTGACCTCGCGCAGGCGCAGCGACTCCAGGCCATAGGCGCTGCCGGCCACCACCAGCGCCAGGATGCCGGGAAAGAAGAACAGCACGTACAACACGAGCTCGACCCACGCCTGCGTGCGCGGCCGCCACTTGCGATAGAACATGTCGGCGCGCACATGGCCGCCGCGCGACAGCGTGTAGGCCCCGGCCATGTAGAACACCGCGCCGTACATCAGATAGCTCAGATCGAAGGCCCAGCTGGTGGGATCGTTGAGCAGATAACGCATCGCCACCTCGTAGCAGGTGCCGAGCGTGAGCACGACGATGCACCAGGCGAAGGCATGGCCGACGGTCTTGCTGAGCTGGTCGATGGCGTAGATAAGTCGGTTCACGTCCTGGCGTCCGGATCCTGGGTTGGAACAAAAAGGGGCGGTCCGCAGGCCGCCCCGGTGTGGCTACCGCCCGTCTCGACGATCAGGCGGTCGGCAGCTTGGTCTTGAACACATGTTCGTAGCCGAGGGCGTAGTCGGCCTCGTTGACGAACATGTAGTAGGCCACGCGCTTGGCCCAGGCCAGCTGCGAGTCGATGACCTTCTTGAAGAACGGATCCTCGTCCGACAGCTTCTTGGCCAGCACGTCCCAGGCCTTCAGCTGCTCGACGAACACCCCCTTCGGCGTGCGGATCACGTTGACCTTGTGCTTGCCCTGCAGCTCCTGCAGGTCCTTCGAGTAGTTGTCCATCGCCGTCCACCAGTTGGACGACGAGGCCGCCTCGACCGCGTAGCGCAGGATGGCCTGCACGTCCTTGGGCAGCGAGTCGTGCTTCTTCTTGTTGAAGGCGATCTCGAAGAACTCCATCGCCTGGTGGTAGCTGCCCATCATGTAGTTCTTGATCACGTCCTGCGCGCCGAAGCGCATGTCGGAGGTCGGATTGTTGAACTCGAAGGCGTCGATCACGCCCTTTTCCAGCGCGGGGATGATCTCGCCGCCGGGCAACTGCGTGACCTTGGCGCCCATGGCCTGAAACAGGTCGGCCGCGAGACCCACCGTGCGGTACTTCAGGCCCTGCAGCTCCTTGGCGTCCTTGATCGGCTTCTTGAACCAGCCGAGCGGCTGCGTCGGCATCGGCATCGCGAAGTAGCCGACGACGTCGAGGTTGATCTTCTTCAGCAGCTCGTTGTAGAGCTCCAGGCCGCCGCCACGGTAGATCCAGGCCAGCGTCTGCGGTGCGTCGCAGCCGTTGATCGGGCCGGAGCCGAACAGCGAGGCGACCTTGCTCTTGCCGTACCAGTACACCGGCACGCCGTGGCAGGCGTCGAGCACACCCTTGCTGGTGGCGTCCATCACCTCGAAGGGCTTGACCACCGCGCCGGCCACCAGGTAGTCGATGCGCACGCGGCCGCCGGCCATCTCGTTGACGCGCTTGACGTACTCTTCGGCCATCTCGTTGAAGATGTCCTTGGCGCCCCAGGCGCCCTGCATCTTCAGCACGATCGGCGACTGGGCCACCGCAATCATCGGCGCGGCCATCGCCGCCGCACCGACGACGCCGGAGGCGGCGGAACCCAGGAAGCGGCGACGTGCCGACGGCGCTGCCGTGCTGACGGTGGAAAGGGTCTTCTCGGTCATCGCGTTGTCTCCTGCGGGCCTGTGATGTGACTGAATCAGGCGCCCAGCCCATGGCGGGGCAGAGCGCCTGCGAAGTACCTGTCACGATAGCAACGCGGCCCCGATCTGCCGTTGGGGGTAACCCGCGCCGATGGCGATGCCTCCTCGTCGACCGCTGGACGCCGGTCAAGCGACAGTGCGCTTGATCGAGCGCACTCGCACCCTGACAACGAAACAGTTTCGACTGCGGAACAAAACAACGGGTCACGGCGTATGGCGCAGCTGACGGCATGCTGATTGCCGGCCAGGGCCGTCGCGAACGTCTTTCGTGCGCGCGAAGACATGATGAAAAGCAAGCAGCTCAACGCAGCCCCTGAACGCACCTACGTGCTTGTGCTGGAGTCCGGCGACGAGGCGATGGGCTGCCTGGGCCGCTTCGCGCGCGAGCAGCGGCTCGATGCGGCGCGTTTCACCGCGATCGGCGCGTTCAGCGACGCGGTGCTCGGCTTCTACGACCTGGAGCGCCGCGACTACCTGCGCACCGCGGTGCACGAGCAGGTCGAGTTGGTGTCGCTGATCGGCGACGTGGCACTCGACGCCGATGGCGCGCCGAAAGTCCATGCACACGCGATGCTGGCGCGGCGCGACGCGTCGGCCTGCGGCGGCCACCTGATCGAGGCGCATGTGCGGCCGACGCTGGAGGTGATGCTGGTCGAGTCGCCCGGCTGGCTGCGCCGGCGCCACGACGCAGCCAGCGGACTGGCCCTGATCGACCCGGCGGCCTGACCGCGCACGGCCGATGTACCCGCCGCTGGCCGACTATGCGCTGATCGGCGACTGCCACAGCGCCGCACTGGTATCGCGCGCCGGCTCGATCGACTGGTGCTGCCTGCCGCGCTTCGACGCCGACAGCTGCTTCGGCCGCCTGCTCGACTGGCGGCGCGGCGGCCACTTCTGCATCACCGCCGCCGATGGGGAGCCGACCTCGCGCGCCTACCTCGGCGACAGCCTGGTGCTGCAGACGCAGATCGAGTCGCCGGGCGGCCGCGCGCGACTGGTCGACTTCTTCGCGATGCGCCGCGGCGGCCGCAAGCGGCCGCGCCGCGAGCTGGTGCGGCTGGTCGAGGGCCTGAGCGGCAGCGTGCGCCTGCGCGTGGAGTTCTCGCCGCGTTTCGACTTCGGCGAAGTCGAACCCTGGCTCTACGGCATCGGGCCGCGCGCCTGGTGCGCGGTGGGCAGCAATGCCGGGCTGATGATCTACGGCGACGTCGAGCTGCAGCGCGCCGGTGAACACGACCTCGGCGGCGAGTTCGTGGTCCACGCCGGCCAGCGCCTGCGCCTGGCCATGCAGTTCGTCTCGCCGGAGGAGCTGCACGAAACGCCCGACCGGCTGCATGCGCCCGAGCAGCTGACCGAGCACCTGGACGAGACGCTGGCCTGGTGGCGCGACTGGTCGTCGAAGATCACGCTGCGCGACGGCGATGGCGCGCCGGGCGCCGGCATCGTGCACTCGGCCATCACGCTGAAGGCGCTGACCTTCGCACCGACCGGCGCGATCATCGCGGCGCCGACCGCGTCGCTGCCCGAGAGCGTGGGCGGTGCGCGCAACTGGGACTATCGCTTCAGCTGGGTGCGCGACTCGGTGTTCACCGTGCGCGCGCTGGCCGACCTGGGCTGCGCGGCCGAGGCCGACGGCTTCCGTCGCTTCATCCAGCGCAGCGCCGCGGGCAGCGCGCAGGGCCTGCAGGTGCTGTACGGCATCGACGGCAAGCGCCGGTTGACCGAGGTGACGCTGGACCATCTGGAGGGCTGGCGCGGATCGCGCCCGGTGCGCATCGGCAACGACGCCTACCTGCAGTTCCAGGCCGACATGTACGGCCTGCTGCTCGAGCTGGCCGGCCGCTGGAGCGAGCGCGGCAATGCGCCCGACGCGCACTACTGGCGGTTCCTGCAAGACATGGTCGAGGCGGCGATCACGCGCTGGCAGCAGCCCGACCGCGGCATCTGGGAGGTGCGCGGCGCGCCGCGCCACTTCGTGCATTCGAAGGTGATGTGCTGGGCCGCCGTGCGCCGCGGCCTGCAACTGGCCGAGCGGCATGGCCTGCCGGCGCCGGCGGCGCGCTGGCAAGCGGCGCGCGACGAGATCGCCGACACGGTGATGGCACAGGGGCTCGATGCCGGGCGCGGGCACTTCGTCGCCAGCTTCGGCGCGCAAGACGTCGATGCGGCGCTGCTGCTGCTGCCCGAGGTGGGCTTCATCGCCTACGACGACCCGCGCATGTGCCGCACCACCGAGGCGATCGGCCGCGCGCTGGGCCGCGACGGGCTGATCCTGCGCTACACGATGGACGACGGACTGCCCGACGACGAGGGCACGTTCCTGCCGTGCTCGTTCTGGATGGTCGAGTGCCTGGCGCGGCAGGGCCAACGCGCGGCGGCCGAGCAGCTCTTCGCGCGCGCCTGCAGCTGCGCCAACGACGTCGGCCTGTTCGCCGAGCAGGCCAGCCGCTCGGGCGAGCTGCTCGGCAACTTTCCGCAAGGGCTGACGCACCTGGCGCACATTGCGGCGGCGCGGGCGCTGCTCGAAAGGCCCGCCGCGGCGCCGCCGCCGCGCTAATGCCCGGCCGCTGCGCGACCTGTCCGTCCAGGGTCGGGGAACTCACGCGCGACGGCAGCAATCGCCGTGCCGGCAGCGCTTACGACGGCAGGCGGTAGCGTGTGCTCGGGCCCTTGCCCGTCTGCTCGAGCAGACCGCGCTCGGCGAAGGCGGCGAGGTGCTTGGATGCAGTGGCCGGGCTGACGACGCAGACCTCGGCGTAGGCGCTCTTGTTGATCGCGCCGTCGCGCAGCAGGCGTTCGATCAGGACAGCGCGCCGGCTGTCGTCGAGCAGGTCGGCGGCCTGCCGCTGCCACTGCGCCATCAGGCGCTGTTCGATCGTCAGGTCGCGATCGAAGGTCACCCGTAGTTGGTCGAGCTCGGCGAGCAGCGCCTCGCCGAGCTGATGCTTCACGGCCAGTGCGCGCGCCGCCTCGCGCTCCTTGGCCGAAATCGACAGGTAGGCGCCGGCGATGGCCAGGTGCGCGCGGGCGCGCTGTTGCGGCGAGTCGGCCTGCGCGATGACCTGCCGCTGGCGCTGGATCTCGGCCATCTCGACCAGATGCTCGGCCGCCTCGCCGGACAGCAGCCGATCCGCGGAGTGTTCGGCCCGCGCGCCCAGTGCCTCGGCCTTGAGCTGGCGGGCCGTTTCGGTCAACGACGGCGTGCGCTCGGTCGCTGGCGCCTGGAAGAAGGCCTCCAGTTCGGCGTCGCCCAGCCGCTCGTACGCCGCGTCCTGGCTCTCGACGAAGAGCCGGTAGTAGGCGCTGGCCAGGTTCATCCGCGTGCGGTTGGCGTGCAGGCGCAGGTTGGCGCCCAGCGCGTGTTGCAGCGCCGCCTGGTATTCGTCGATCGCGCGCACGTAGCGGTCGGCCCACACGTAGGCCGCCGCCAGATTGCCATGCGTGCTGACGAGGATCGACGGTTCCACGATCGTGCGACGGGCGACCTCGAACACCCGTTGGGCGTAGGCCTCGGCCCGCTCGAGCTCGCGCGCCTCGCCATGCAGCGTGATCAGATTGAGATAGGTCACCAGCACCGATCGCTGGTCGCCGATGCGTTCGAAGGTATTGAGCGCCCGGTGCTTGGCCTGCAGCGCACGTGGCAGGTCGCCGGCGATCCGCCAGTACTCGCCCCAGCTCTGCTCGAGCATGCCGACCAGGTCTTCGGGCACACGATGCGCGGCGCGCAACGCGTCGGCCCGCTCCAGCATCGTCTTGGCCTGCGGGTGGTTGCGCAGCACATGCATCCAGGCCAGGCGCACCAGCGTGTTCATGTACTGCGCCACCGTCGCGGCGTCGCGGTGCTGCGGGTCGGCGGCCATCAGATAGGTGGCACTGTCGTCGTAACAAGCGAAGGCGCGGTCGGCGTCGCGCGACTCGTGAAAGCGCGCCAGCGCGGCGTAGGCGGTGCCCATCAGCAGCGGATCGGCCGTTTCGGTGGCCAGCTTCAACGCACTGTCGAGCGCCATCAGCTCGCGATCGACCGCGTTGCGGGTGCGTGCGAGCGCCGCTCGCCCCAGCCACAGGTGCACACGCGACCGCGCCTCGATCGGCAGCGCCGACGCCCGCTCGACCAGCGCGTCGGTTTCCGGCTCGCCGGCCAGCGCCGCCGCCTGCACGCCCAGGATGTCGGCCGCCAGTTCGCCGTCGCGCGCCTGCAGCGCATGCCACAGCGCCGAGACGGCCGCGCCGCGCGTGCGCAGTGCGCCGGCCTGCTGGCGGTGCCACTGGCAGCGGGCCTCGTCGTCGACCCAGCGGCCGCGGCGCTCGATATCGCCCAGCACGAAGCGACGCAGCGCGAGCCGGCGCACCACGCTTGCCGGCGCCTCGAGCGCGACCTGCGCCATCTGGTGCTTGGCGCGCTCGACGTAGCGGTAGAAGGTGCTCGGGCCGACGTCCCACAGGCCGCACAGGTTGTCGACCGCGGCCTCGTCGGCGCGCCGGCGGTAGCGCCCGGGAAACGGCGGCACGTCTGCCAGCCGGTAGTGGCACATCAAGGCCAGCATCGGGCGCCAGGCCAGCAGCTGCAGCCAGGCCTCGTCGTCGATGCGGTCGAGCCGCGGCTCCTGGTCCGGCCGCAACTGGCTGACCAGCCAGCGCAGCAGCGTCGCGGCCGCCACCGACGGCTCGTGCGTCGACGAGAGTTCGTCGCCGGCCGAACCCGCGAGCAGCGGCATGAACGGGCGCATCAACCAGCGCGCCGCGCGCGGCTGCTGCCGGATCAGCAACTCCAGCGTGCCCATGCGCAGCGCCGTCAGCGCCGCATCGAGCATCTCCTCGACCAGCGACAGCCGATCGAGCGGGTGCAACCGCGCGGCGTCCTGGGGCGTGCTCGCGTCGGTCACAAGGTCGGTCTCGGACTTCAAACTGGGGATCGATGAGTGTATCGACCCTAGTTCGAAGCGCCCCAACACGCTGACAGCCACTTACCATCGGTCCCCGACGACGCGCGCCGCGCGACGCGAAGGAGGACATTCATGGCACTGCCGACCCTGTCGACAACAAAGTCCCGGCGCGACGGCGTCTGCGACTCGATCGTGCTGGCGGTCTACGCGCCGTTCGGCACCGACATGACGCTGAGCGCGTTTCCCGGCAGCAAGCCGCGGCCGATCGAGCAGCATCCGCTGGTCAGGCACCTGCGCGAGGTGGCCGAACTCGGCATCCACGTGTCGGCGCTGGTCGATCTGGCCGACGACGACAGCTACCTGATCGAGATCTCGGCTGACGCCTGCAACCAGGTCGACATCCACTCGGCGTGGAAGCAGCAGATGAACGCACCGCAGGCGTTGGCCGGGTTCCTGCGCCGCACGCACCATCGCTTTCCGCGCGCGGCCATCGTGCTGGCGCTCGAGGGACACGGTGCCGGCTACCTGCCGCAGATCGACGGTGCGGCGATCACGACCGGCAGCACCAGCGCCGACGGACAGATCGACTGGAAGGTCACCCGCGGCGACCTGCAACCGTTCGACGCGAACACCGGCGCGCCGATCCTGGCGGTGGCAGCCTATCCGGAGCTGCCCGCCGAGAGCCCGGACGCCGCCGCGCTGGCGCTGCCGCTGTCGACCTGGGCGCTGGGGCACGCGCTGCAACGGGCCACGCGCAAGGACGGTGTGCCGCGGCCGGCGGTGATCCACTTCAACAACTGCTTCAACATGTCGATGGAGGTGCTGCACACCGTGGCGCCTTATGCCGACTACGCGACCGGCTACGCCAACTACAACTTCTTCACCAGCGGCAAGTCCTACCCGGCGGTGTTCAAACGCCTGCGTGGTGCGAAGAAGCCGGTCTCGGCCGAGCAGCTGGCACAGTGGTTCGCTCTCGAGAACGGGCGACTGCTGCACGCCAAGAAGAACCACCCGACGGTGGGCGCGACCATCGAGCTGCAGCGCATGAGCGACGTGCGTGACGCACTCTTCAAGCTGGCGGCCGAGCTGACGGCCGCGCTCAAGTCGGCCGGCGGCGCCGGCGTGCGCGCGCGCATCAAGGCGGCAGTGCTCGACGCCCAGCAGTTCGACACCGGGCAGACCTTCGCGCTTCAGGTGCCCGACCAGCTGACCGACCTGGTCGACTTCGCCGCGCAGCTCAAGCTCAAGTTCGCCAACGGCACCATCCACGACCTGGCCGACAAGCTGATGGCTGCCGTCGGCAAGATCTGGCAGTACGGCGACTACGACCGTCCGCACGTCGACGAGAACCAGATCTGGGACTTCCGCAACGAGCGGCTGGGCCTGAACATCCTGTTCCCGAACCCGGGCCTGGACGACCAGTGGGACTGGCGCTCGCCGTACTACCTGAAGAACCTGAGTGAAACCGACAAGGCGCCGGCGCAGCCGCACGCCATCGAACTGCTGCGCGACCCGTCCGGCCGCTGCGCCTGGGTGAAGTTCCTGCTGGCCTACTACGACGACGGCAGCGCGCCCAAGCCGATCTCGCTGGTGCGCGCCAAGAAGCCGCTGTTCCCGCCGTACGACAAGGCGTTCAAGCCCAAGCTGCCGCATCCGGACCCGAAAGATCCCTGCGGATCGGACCCGCAGGGGCCCGGACAAACCGCCCCAACCGATCGGAAGGGGCCGGCGGGCGCCTGAGGCCGGCCCTGGAACGTGCGCAAGCGCCGGCATGGCCGGCGCTTTTTGCTTCGTGCTCCCTCCGAAGGGGGAGGATCGTCTGTCGATCGTCTATCCGGTAGAGCCGAACGCGCCGGTTGCTGCGTCGCAATGCGACCGCGCCATCGATTGAATGCCTCCCATACCGCTGCACCCGTGGCGGAGTTTCGGAGGACTCTCTCATGGCGACGTTTTCTCACCACCTGGCCGGGCTGCACATCGAGCGCACCCGTCCGATGCGCCCCTGGCCCAAGCTGGCCCCGGTGGACAGGGCCCCGGAGCCCAAGCCGCTGGTCATGGGCAGCGACCATGTCAGCACGCGGCCGGCGCTGGCCCGCGTGCGCACGCGCTGGCAGCCCGACAGCATGCCGACCTTCCCGATCGAGCCGGCCGACGACCCGGTGCGCCGCCTCGCCGACACCGAGCGCTCCGCGCTGACGCTGCTGACGCTGGTGCTGTGTGTGACGGCCAGCCTGGCGCTGCTGGGCTTCGGGTTGCAGATCGTTCAGTGAGCGGAAACGGCAGCGACGGCAGATGGCTTAGGCAAGCAGAGATGCGAGCGCTCGCTTGTGAGGATGCGCGGCCGGCAGGCTGCCATCACGCTCGCGCCTGGCTGTGCAACAGGACGACTCGCCGCGGCCCTGCCCGGCGCGCGCGCACCGCGCGCGTCGGCTCGCTCGTCGGACGAAGCTGCAGCTCGGCGGCGGCGCACGGCAGTGCGTCGCCCAGCGGTCGCGGCAGGCCCCGGGCTTGCGTACATTGCGGGCCAGCGCCCCGAGAAGAATCACAAGCCCATGCCCACCAGCGCCCCCGCGCCCACGCCGTCCAGCCGCTGGCAAGGCTTCGCCGCCGCCTGCGTGCGCGCGTTTCATGCCTATGCCGGCTGGCTGGTGAGCATCTCGTGGTGGCGCTTCGTGCTGCTGGCCGTGCTGTTGCTGATCCTGTCGGCCATCCTGCAGAACATCCCGCCGTTCTCGTGGACGACGACCCACGTCACGACCGTCGGCGATCTGCCTTCGCCGCCGCGACCGCCGCGGGCGCCGCAAGAGCCGGTGGTGAAGATCGAAAAGCCCAAGGTCGAGACGCGCCGCAAGGATGGCGTCGAGATCACGATCGACGAGCGTGGCGTGCGCATCGTGCCGCGCCGCAAGGGCCAGGCGGCGGACGCCGCCAGCGCGCCGCCCGGCACGGCGTCGCAACCGGCTGAAGGCGCCAGCGAGCCCGACGCACCGGTGGTCGACATCCGGCTGCCGCCGGGCACCACCAGCGAGACGGTTCGCGAGGCGGTCGAGGAGGCGCGCCGCGCCATCACCGAGGCGATCGACGAGGCCAAGGAGGAGGTGCAGGCCGCCCGTGACGAGCACGGCCCGCAGGTGCGCGTGATCACCACCCGCTTCGGCGACTTCCTGCCCGAGCTGGCCTTTCTGTGGATCGTGGCGTCGGCGATCATCAAGTTCACCTACAAGCAACAGATCAAGGCCGAGGCGCAGGCCGCGCAGGCCACCGAGACGGCGGAGGCCGAATCGCTGAAGCGCCAGGTGGTCGAGGCGCGCATGGCGGCGATGCAGGCGCAGGTGGAGCCGCACTTCCTGTTCAACACGCTGGCCTCGATCGACCACCTGATCGAGACCGACCCGCCGCGTGCCAGCGTGATGCAGAAGAACCTGATCGCGCTGCTGCGCGCGTCGATGCCGGCGCTGCGCGACAACGGCGACGTGGGCGGGCGCGACCTGGCGCGCGAGCTGGCGGTGACCCGCCCGTACCTGGAGATCCTGAAGGTGCGCATGGAAGATCGCCTGCAGACCGAGATCGCGGTGCCCGACGGGCTGCTGTCGGCCGAGTTCCCGCCGATGATGATCCAGACGCTGGTGGAGAACGCCATCAAGCACGGCCTGGAGCCCAAGCCCGAGGGTGGGCGGCTGACCGTGCGCGCCGAGGTGCAGCACGGCAAGCTGGCGGTCACGGTGGCCGATACCGGTGTCGGTTTCGGCAAGGCCGCCACGGCAGGCACCGGCGTGGGGCTGGCCAACATCCGCGAGCGGCTGCAGCTGCTGTACGGCGCCAAGGCCTCGCTCACCGTGCGCGAGAACCCGGGCGGCGGCACCGTCGTCGCCGTCACCGTGCCCTACAAGACTGTCGAGGAGGCCGCCGCATGAATGCATTGCTTGTGCCGACTTTTGTGCCGACGCCCGCATCGCGCGGCCGTCGCTTGGCGGTCGCCACGTTGTGGGCTTTCGGCCTGCTCGGCCTGGCCGGGCTGGCCGGCGCGCTGGCGCTGCTGCATGGTCTGGACGCCTCGCCGCTGCAGGTGACGATCAACGACGCCAGGGTGACCGGCTCGTTGAACTTCACCGAGTGGTCGGCCGGGCACCAGGCGCTCGCCGTCGGTGGCCTGGCGGTCGCGCTGTTCGCGGTGCTGGTGGTCGTGCCGGTGGCCTTGTTGCTGGCGCTGCTGGCTGTCGTGTTGGCGGTACTGCTGTCGGTGGGCCTGCCGCTGCTGGTGATCGCGGGCGTGGCGGCGCTGCTGCTGTCGCCGCTGGCGCTGCTGGGCTGGCTGCTGTGGCGCGCGCTGCGGCCCTCGCCTACGATCGCCGCATGACAAGCACCCGCCCCGCGCCGCGCGCGGTGATCGCCGACGACGAGCGCCTGATGCGCGAACAGATGCGCGCGCGCCTGGCCGAGGCCTGGCCCGAGCTGCAGATCGTGGCCGAGGCGAAGAACGGGCTCGAGGCGGTGTCGGCGGTCGCCGAGCACCGGCCCGACATCGTGTTCCTCGACATCCGCATGCCGGGCCTGACCGGCGTGGAGGCGGCGCGCCAGATCGCGCAGCTCGAACTCGACGACGAGGCGCTGTTGCCCGAGATCGTCTTCGTCACCGCCTACGACCAGTACGCCGTCGAGGCGTTCGAGCAGGGCGTGGCCGACTACGTGCTCAAGCCGGCCGAGCGCGAGCGGCTGGCGCTGACGGTGCAGCGGCTGCGCGAGCGGCTGGCCAAGCGCGGCACCGCCGACGCGCTGCCTGGGCCGCCGCTGCAACAGCTGCTGCACAAGCTGGCCGCGCAATTGAGCCCCGGCGGCGCGACGCCCTACCTGCAGTGGATCCAGGCCACCGTGGGCGCCAACATCCAGATGATTCCGGTGGCCGACGTACTGTTCTTCATCAGCGACGAGAAGTACACGCGGGTGCAGACGGCGCAGGTCGAAGCGCTGATCCGCAAACCCATCAAGGAGCTGGTCGACGAGCTCGACCCGCAGCTGTTCTGGCAGATCCACCGCTCGACGCTGGTCAACGTGAACGCGGTGGCCGGCGTCGCGCGCGACTTCCGCGGCCGCCAGATCGTCAGCGTGAAGGGCCACCCCGAGAAGCTCGAGGTCAGCCGCAGCTACGCCGGCCTGTTCAAGGGGATGTAGCGCGCAGAGCCCGACATCGATGGACCGATGGCACCGGAGCCGACATGCACGATGCGACGATGACCCTGCACGCCCTGCTCGACCGCGGCCTCGCGCTGCACCCGGAGTACGGCGGCGGCCTGGCCAACCACCTGCCGATGGCGCTGCACGCGCTGCACGCGCTCGGCGCGGACGCGCAGCGCCTGCAGGATTGGGATGCCCGGCATCGCGGCCGGCTGCAGCCGCGCGCGACGGATCCGGCGGGAGACGCCTTCGAGGCGCGGCACGCCGCGGTGGTGGCGGCGCTGGCGCGCGACGGCCGCGACGCGGTGTTGCGGCGCGATCTGCCCGGCCTGATGGGCGGTGTCGCGGCGTCGGCGTTCCACGGGTTGATCCGCACCGCGCATGCGGTGGCCGCCGGGCACGACGGCGAGCTGGCGATGGGCCTGGCCTATTGGTCGCATCGCCACCTGCCGCTGCTGGCGCCGCACGATCAGACCGACGGTGACTTGCCGCTGTCGCGCTGGCTGGCCGAGCTGCAGGCGCTGCGGCCCGAGCGCGAGGTGGGCGGCCGGTTGATCACCGGGCGCATGCGCGCCTGGGCTGGCGAGCCTTCATTTGCCGCGCTCGCCCCGCGCCTGCGGTTGGCGCACGACACGCTCGGCGAGCTGGCCGCTGCCGCGGCGAGGCTGCATGCCGCGACCGCGGACTTCACCGTGCTGCACATGGTCACCGCCTGCCATGCGCTGCAGGTGCTCCAACCCTGGCTCGACGCGCCCGCGGCGGCGCTGCGCTCCTTCAGCATCGCCGCCGCGGCGGCCTTGTGCGCCAGCCAGGCGCGCGGCGCCGCTGCGCCGGCGGCGCGGCCGTGGTCGCAGATCGTGCCGTTGGCGCTGGCCAGCGACGACGAACATGTCGTCAAGCTCGTGTACGCCGCACGCGGCCTGGAGACCGCCTTTGGCGGCGAGGCCTTCCGCGTGGCCGCCACGCGGGCCACTGCAGCGAGCGAGGTCGCGGCATGAACGCGCGCTCGGCACCCGCGCTCGGTGGCGTCGATCACCTGCATGTCTTCGTCGCCGACCGTGCGGCGGCGCTGCGCTGGTACGAGGCGGTGCTCGGGCTGCGACCGGTGGCCGCCTTGCAGCATTGGGCTGCTGGCGGCGGCCCGCTGACGATCGCCGATGCCAACGATCGCATCCACCTGGCCCTCTTCGAGCGGCCTGCGCAGGCGAACCGTTCGACGATCGCACTCGCCGTCGCCGCGGCTGACTGGCTGCCGTGGCAGCGGCACCTGCGATCACAGGGCATCGATGCCCGGCCGGAGGACCATGGCGAGGCCTGGTCGATGTACTTCGCCGACCCCGACGGCAACCCCTACGAACTCACCTGCTATGACGTGGCCGTGCTGCGCAGCGGCGGCGGCGCCAGCCACGAAGCGATCAACCACTGAGCGGCCCAGTAGGTGGCCAGGATCCACAGGCCCGCCGCGGGCAGCGGCGCGGCGAACTTGTTGATCGCGAGCAGCGCATCGGAGCAGAGGAACAGCGCGCCACCGAGAGCCAGGCGCCGCGCGAGGGCCTCGTCGGCCGTGCCGCGGGCCACCCGCCAGACCACCGCGGCCTGCGCCGCCATCGCCGCCAGCGCGATCACGTAGACGGCGACCGGCGCGCGCAGTGCGCCCGGCACCGAGGGCCACAGTTGCCACAGCACGCCACCGGCAACCAGCGCGTAGGCAGCGAACGCGAGCGGCCGGGCCGCGAAACGCACGCCCCGGGTGAACGCGACGAGATAACACGCATGCGCCAGCAAGAAGGCCACCAGACCCGGCAGGAAGCCCTGCTGCGGCCACAGCAGCGCGATGTCGCCGACCAGCGAGAGCGCCAGGCCGGCCAGCACCCAGCGCCGCGCCTGCGGCGTCGCCCGGCCGCGCGGCCAGGCGCGCGCCAGGATCAGCACAGTGGTCAGCGGCTTGAAGGCGAAGACCAGCGCAGGCAGCGCCAGTGCCCACGGCGCCCCGGCGATCGCCAGCAGCGCGCTGACCAGGATCGCGGCATCCAGCGCGTCGATCGAAGCGGCCCGGCGCTCGCTCATGACGCCACCTTCATCGGGTGCGTGTTCACGGCGCCGCCTCGGCCGGCCGCGCCACCTTGGCGGCCAGCTCGGCACGCAGCTGCCGCAGGCGCTCGCGCGGATCGACCTTGGTGTGCGCCTCGTCGAGCTTCATCTCGGCGACGAAACGGCTGGGCATCGCGACCACCATCTCGCGGCCGCGCTTGCGGCGCTTGAGCGAGCTGACGGCGAGCGTCTGCCGCGCCCGCGTGACGCCCACGTACATCAGCCGGCGCTCCTCTTCCAGGCGCTGCGGCGTCACCGGATCGGCCTCGCTGGCGAACGGCAGCGAGCCTTCGTTGACGCCGGCCAGCAGCACGTGCGGCCACTCCAGGCCCTTGGCCGCATGCAGCGTCGACAGCGTCACCACGTCGGTGTCGTCGCCGCGCTCCGCGATGCTGATGATGATGCTGATCGTCTGCGCCACCTGCAGCACGCTCTGCACCGGGCTCTCGTCGCCGCTGCCGTCGTTGGCGACCACGCCGCCGCAGCGGCGCGCGATCCAGTCGACGAAGTCGAGCACGTTGCTCCAGCGCGCGGCGGCGAGCTTCGCGTCGTCGTCGCCGTCGTGCAGGTGCTGCTCGTAGCCGATGTCCTTGAGCCAGCCCATCAGCAGCTCGCGCGCGGCGGCCTCGCCCTCGGCGCTGCGGGCGCGGAACTCGAGATCGTTCACGTAGCGGCCGAACTCGTGCAACGCGTCGATCGCCTTGCGCGGCAGCGCAGTGGCCAGGCTCTCGGCGAACAGCGCCTCGAACAGCGACACCTTCCACTTCGACGCGAACTCGCCCAGGTTGGCCAGCGTCTGGTGGCCGATGCCGCGTTTGGGGCTCGTCACCGCGCGCAGGAAGGCGGGATCGTCGTCGCCGTTGACCCACAGACGCAGCCAGGCGCACAGGTCCTTGATCTCGGCGCGGTCGAAGAAGCTCTGTCCGCCCGACACCTTGTAGGGCATCTGCGCCTTGCGCAGTGCCTGCTCGAAGGCCCTGGCCTGGTGGTTGGCGCGGTACAGGATCGCGAAGTCGCCCCACTTCACCTCGCCGCCGGCCTGCCGCCGCGCCTGGATCCAGCTCACCGCACGGTCGGCCTCGTGCTCCTCGTTGTCGCAGGCCAGCAGCTTCACCGGATCACCGTCGCCGTGCTCGCTCCACAGCTTCTTGGCGTAGATCTTGGGGTTGGCGGCGATCACGTGGTTGGCCGCGCGCAGGATCGCGCCGGTCGAGCGGTAGTTCTGCTCGAGCGTGATGACCTTCAGCGCCGGATAGTCCTGCGGCAGCTTCTTGAGGTTCTCGATCGTCGCGCCGCGCCAGCCGTAGATGCTCTGATCGTCGTCGCCGACGGCGGTGAAGTGCGCGCGCTCGCCGACCAGCAGCTTGAGCAGCTCGTACTGCACGGCGTTGGTGTCCTGGTACTCGTCGACCAGCACGTGCGCGAGGCGCTGCTGCCACAACGCGCGCACCTCGGCGTTGCCGGTCAGCAGCTTGAGCGGCAGGCCGATCAGGTCGTCGAAGTCGGCGGCCTGGTAGGCCGCGAGGCGCTCTTCGTAACGGCGCATCACGCGCGCGGCGACACGCTCGTCGTCGTCGGCTGCGGCGGCCTCGGCGCCGTCGGCGTTGAGCCCCGCGTTCTTCCAGCCGCTGATGGCCCATTGCCAGCGGCGCGCCAGCGCGGCGTCGGTGGTGCCACCGGCATCCCGCAGCACCGACAGCACGTCGTCGCTGTCGAGGATCGAGAAACGCGCTTTCAGGCCGACCCTCTCGCCATGCTCGCGCAGCAGCCGCACGCCGAACGAATGGAAGGTGCTGATCACCAGCGGCCGTGCGGCGCGTGGGCCGACCAGCGCCTTGGCGCGCTCGCGCATCTCGGCCGCCGCCTTGTTGGTGAAGGTGATCGCCGCGATGCGTTCGGGCGCCAGGCCCGACTGCAGCAACCGGGCGATCTTGTGCACGATGACGCGCGTCTTGCCCGAGCCGGCGCCGGCGAGCACGAGGCACGGCCCCGTCAGCGTGTCGACGGCCTGGCGCTGGGCGGTGTTGAGCGTGTCGGCCATGGCGGGGCGCGCGATGATAACGAAGGCGCCGTCACGCAACTGTGGTAACACTGCAGCGATGAGCAACCTTCACTCGACACGGGCGCAGGCGCCTGGCCGCGCGATCGCGCGCCGGCAGTTGATCGTGGCCGCTGCCACCGGCGCCGCGGCACCCTGGCTGCTGCGCCACGCGCAGGCGAGCGACGCGCCGCGCTTCGAGCTCGGCATCGCTTCGGGTCATCCACGCCCCAACTCGCTGGTACTGTGGACGCGGGTGACCGGCTCCGACCTGCCCGAGCGCGTCGACGTGCGCTGGGAGATCGCGCGCGACGAGCGCTTCGCCGACGTCGCCGCACGCGGCGTCGAGCCGGCGCTGGCCGCCGACGTGCACTGCGTGCATGCGGAGCCGGCCGGACTGGAGCCGGGCCGGCCCTACTGGTACCGCTTCGAGGCGCTCGGCCAGCGCAGCCCGGTCGGGCGCACGCGCACCGCGCCGGCGCCGGATGCGCCGGCGCGGCTGCGCTTCGCGCTGGCCAGCTGCCAGCGCTGGGACCACGGCCACTATGCGGCGTGGCGCCACATGGCCGGCGAAGAGCTCGACCTGGTGATGTTCGTCGGCGACTACATCTACGAGACCGCGTCGCCGCCCGGCGCGCTGCGCGCGCACGAGGGCGGCTTGCTGCGCACGCTCGACCAGTACCGCGCACGTTATGCGCAGTACAAGCGCGACCCGGCGCTGCAGGCGGCGCATGCCGCCTTCCCGTGGCTGCTGGTGTGGGACGACCACGAGGTCGACAACGACTACGCCGGCGCGCAGGGCCAGTTGCTGCAGAGTGACTTCACGACGCAGCGCGCCGCCGCCTACCAGGCGTACTGGGAACACATGCCGTTTCCGAAGGCGGCGCGGCCGCGCGGGCCCGACATGCGCATCTACGACCGCTACGCGTGGGGCCGGCTCGCCCGCATCCACGCCGTCGATGACCGGCAGTACCGCGATCCGCAGGCCTGTCCGCGCCCCGGGCGTGGCGGCTCCAATACGGTGAAGCTGAAGGACTGCCCGGCCCTGATCGACCCGAAGCGCAGTCTGCTCGGGCAGGCGCAGGAACGCTGGCTCGCCGAGGGCTGGGACCTCTCGCGCTCGTGGAACCTGCTCGCGCAGCAGACGCTGATGGCGCGCTTCTCCTGGCTCGACCCGGCCGAGGGGCTGTACTGGACCGACGGCTGGGACGGCTACGCACCGTCGCGCAACCGGCTGCTGCAGACCGTGCGTGACCGCAAGGTGCCCGGCATGGTGACGTTCGGCGGCGACGTGCACGCGCACTACGTGGCGGATCTGCTGGCCGACTACGACGACCCGCGTTCGCCGGTGGTGGCCAGCGAGTTCTGCGGCACCTCGATCTCCAGCCGCGGGCTGGTGCAGGAACGCGTTGATGCGGCGCTGAAGTTCAACCCGCATCTGCACCATGCACGCGCCGACCAGCGTGGCTACATGGCCTTCGATGTCGACGAACGCACTTTGCAGGCACGCCTGATGGCCGTTGCGCGGCCGGAGGATGCGACCAGCGAGGTGAGCGTCGCCGCGCGCTATGCAGTCGACGCGCGCCAACCCGGGCCGCAACGCGCCTGAGCAAGACCGGCAGCGGCCGGAGATACTCACGGCCTCGCATGCAGGCCATCCTCGCCGTCACCGTTCCGTTCTTCGCGCTGGTGCTGGCGGGTTATGTCGCCGGCTGGCGCCATGTGCTGCCGGAGTCGGCGATTCCCGGCCTCAACGCGTTCGTGCTGTACTTCGCGTTGCCGTGCATGCTGTTCCGCTTCGGCCTGAATACGCCGATCGCCGAGGCGCTGAACCCGACCGTGCTCGGCATTTACCTGCTGTGCGCGCTGTTGATGGTGTTCTTCACCATCGCGGTGTCGCTCGACGAAACGGTGGGCTTGAAGGACGCGTCGTTCGGCGCGCTGGTCACCGCGTTTCCCAACACCGGCTTCATGGGCGTGCCGCTGCTGGCGGCGCTGTTCGGGGCGCCGATCGTCGGGCCGATGATCGCCACCATCCTGATCGACATGTTCATCACCAGTTCGCTGTGCATCGCGCTGGCACAGATGGGCGGCGGCGCACCTGGCGGCGCGCGCGACGCGGCACTGCGTTCGTTGCGCGGCGCGCTGTCGAATCCGATGCCCTGGGCCATCGCGGCCGGCGGCGCCTGCAGCGTGTTCGGCTGGCGGCCGAGCGGCCCGGTCGACGCGGTGATCAGGATGCTGGCCGACGCCGCCAGCCCGGTGGCTCTGTTCACCATCGGCGCCGTGTTGTGGCGCGCCGGCCAGCACGCGCACCACCGCACGGCGCCGAAACGCTACCTGCCGCAGGCGCTGATGAAGCTGCTGCTGCACCCGCTGCTGGTGTTCGCGGTGGCGGCGGCGGCGGTGCAACTGGGCGCGCCGCTCACCCAGCTGCAGATCACCGCGATCACGCTCACCGCCGCGCTGCCGAGCGCCGCCAACGTGGCCATGCTGGCCGAGCGCTTCGGTGCCGACAACGGACGCATCGCGCGCATCATCATGACCTCCACCGTGCTGGCCTTCGGCAGCTTCACGCTGCTGGCCTGGGCGTTCGGCGCGCGCTGACGCGCGGCGCCGCACTCAGATCGCTTGCGGGTCGACGTCGACCGCCCAGCGGGCGAGACCTTTGTGTGTTGCTCGGACCTCGTGCAGCTTTGGTAGCCAGGCGGTCAGGAAACGCTGCAAGCGCGCGCGCGCGGCCGACTCGACCAGCATCTGCATGCGCTCGATGCCGGCCACACGCTGCATCGTCGGTGGCACCGGCGGATAGATCATCACGCCCTTGGCTTCGGCCATCGCGGCCGCGGTGTCGGCACCGGCGCGCAGGAAGGCCTGCGCCACCGCGGCGTCGCGGGCCTCGGCACGCAGCAGCGCCAGGTGGGCGAACGGCGGCAGCCCCGCACTGCGCCGCTCGTCGAGCTGGCTGCCGGCGAAGCGCGCGTAGTCGTGCTCGCGCAGCGCGGCAAACAGCGCGTGCTGCGGATGCCAGGTCTGGATCCACATCTCGCTCGGCGTGGTCGCCGCGGCGTCGCGGCCGGCCCGGCCGGCGGCCTGCAGCAGCAACGCGAACTGGCGCTCGGGCGCGCGAAAGTCGCTGGAGAACAGCGCCGCATCCGGGTTGACCGCGGCGACCAGCGTGACGCGCCGGAAGTCGTGGCCCTTGGTGACCATCTGCGTGCCGACCAGCACGTCGATCTCGCCGGCATGCACCGCGGCGAGCGTGCGCTCCAGGTTGCCCTTGCCGCGCGTGGCGTCGGCATCGAAGCGTGCGATGCGCGCGCCGGGCAGCAGTTCGCCGAGCTGCTCCTCCAGCCGCTCGGTGCCGCGGCCGAGCGGTGCGATGTCGAGGTTGCCGCACTCGGGGCAGGCGCGCGGCACGCGCTCGGTGAAGCCGCAGTGATGGCAACGCAGCGTGCGGTCGTGCTTGTGGAAGACGCGCCAGGCGGTGCAGTGCGCGCAGGCGCTCTTCCAGCCGCAGTCGGCGCAGTGCAGCACCGGCGCGTAGCCGCGCCGGTTCAGGAATACGAGGCTCTGCTCGCCGCGCGCGAGGCGCTCGCGCAGCGCCTCCAGCAGCGGAGGCGCCAGCACCGGTGGCGGGCCCTGCACGCGCGGCAGGCGGCCCATGTCGAACACGCGCACGCGCGGCAGCGCGGCGCCGCCGATGCGCCGCTCGAGCGCGAGCCGGCGGTAGCGGCCCGACAGCACGTGGTGCCAGGTTTCCAGCGACGGCGTCGCCGAGCCGAGCAGCACCGGCACACGCTCGAGGTGTGCGCGATAGACCGCCAGATCACGCGCCGAATAACGCGCACCCTCCTGCTGCTTGTACGACGCGTCGTGCTCCTCGTCGACGACGACGAGGCCCAGCCGCGGCAGCGACGCAAACACCGCCAGCCGCGTGCCGAGCACGATGTCGGCCAGCCCCAGATGGGCCAGCAGCCAGGTCTGCAGGCGCTGCGCCGGCGTCAGCGCGCTGTGCATCGCGACCACGCGCTGCGCCGGAAAGCGTGCCGTCACACGCGCCAGCAATTGCGGCGTCAGGTTGATCTCGGGCACCAGCATCAGCGTCTGCCGCTGGCGTTCGAGCGCACGCGCCGCTGCGCGCAGGTAAACCTCGGTCTTGCCGCTGCCGGTCACGCCATGCAGCAGCAGCGGCGGCGCATGTGCATCGCCGGCGGCGACGTCGATCGCCCCCAGCGCGGCCGACTGCTCGTCGTTCAGCGTCGGCAGTGCGACGCTCGCCGTCGCCTCGTCGTCCGGCGCACGTAACCTTTTGTGCAGGCGACGCAGGCGCTGCGCGAGCTGCGCAGCGTCGAGCTTGCGCAACTCCGGCGGCAATACCGCGAGCGCCAGTTCACCAAGACCGCGCTGGTAGTAGCCGGCCGCGAACTCGAGCAGCGACAACCACTGCGGCGCGAGCGCCGGCATCGCGTCGAGCTGCTGGGCAATCGGCCGCAACACGACCTCGGGCAGTGGCCGGGCGGCGCGCGGCCAGACGATGCCGGCCACCTCGCGACGGCCGAGCGGCACGCGCACCAAGGTGCCGGGCGCAAGTGCCTGCTCGCTCAGATAGTCGAGCGCGCCGCCGAGGCCGGCGTGCTGCGGTGTGTCGACCACCACGGCCACCGCGCCCGTCATGGAACCGCCCGGGCACGCACTTGCAACCGAATCTGAAGATTGTTCTGAAGGAACGCAGCTAAGTCGCTGATTGACAAGCAGTTTCCCCAAACGACGCGTCCTGTGGACAACTTTGTGGGGAAGCTGCCCGCAGGTGCGCTAACTGATTGATCTGCCGGTGTCCGGCCGCTCAATGGCCTTGGCCTGTTCAAGGTCATTTACTCAATGAATTCAACGACTTACCACGTCATTGCGTCATTTCGCCCAAGGCTGCCCGATCAGCTGACGGCGTCACGGCAATCGGTCGGTGAATGGGGATAAGTCCGGATTTGAGTACTTACTTACCTGCAGCGGCCGCGACGCGGGCGCCGCCAGCCGTCAGCGCCTGCGCCGTCTCGAGTGCTCGTGCACGGCCTGCACCAGCGCCTGCACATGCTCCGGCGGGGTGTGCTGGCTGATGCCATGGCCCAGATTGAAGACATGGCCACCGAGACGGCCATCGGCGCGCGCCGGCGAACCGAAGTCGTCGAGCACCGCGCGCGCCTGCGCCGCGACGGTCTCGGGCGGTGCGAACAGGACGGCTGGATCGAGATTGCCCTGCAGCGCCACACGATCGTCGGTGCGGCGCCGCGCGTCGGCGAGCGAGCAGGTCCAGTCGAGCCCGATGACGTCGGCTCCACAGGCCGCGATCGATTCGAGCCACGGGCCGCCACCCTTGGTGAACACGATGCACGGCACCGTGCGGCCTTCGTGCTCGCGCTGCAAGGCCTGCACCACGCGGCGCGTGTAGTCGAGGCTGAACGGCGCGAACCGATCGTGCGCCAGCACGCCGCCCCAGGAGTCGAACACCATCACCGCCTGCGCGCCGGCGTCGATCTGCGCATTGAGATAGGCCGCCACCGCCTGCGCATTGATGTCGAGGATGCGATGCAGCAGGTCGGGCCGCGCGTACATCATCGTCTTGATGTGGCGGTACTCGTCGGAGCCGGCCCCTTCGACCATGTAGCAGGCCAGCGTCCACGGGCTGCCCGAGAAGCCGATCAACGGCACACGGCCGTCGAGCGCGCGGCGGATCGAGCGCACGGCGTCGAACACGTAGCGCAGCCGCTCGAGGTCGGGCACCTGCAGCTGCGCGACGGCGATCTCGTCGCGCAGCGGCCGCTCGAAGCGCGGGCCTTCGCCCGCTTCGAAGCTCAGGCCCAGACCCATCGCGTCGGGCACGGTAAGGATGTCGGAGAACAGGATCGCGGCATCGAGTGCGTAGCGCTCCAGCGGTTGCAGCGTGACCTCGGTCGCGTAGGCCGGGTTCGTCGCCAGCCCCATGAAGCTGCCGGCGCGTGCGCGCGTGGCGCGGTACTCGGGCAGATACCGACCGGCCTGACGCATCAGCCACAGCGGCGTGTAGTCGGTCGGCTGGCGCAGGCAGGCGCGCAGGAACGTGTCGTTGCGCAGGATCGGGCTCATGCGGGAGATTATCGGCTGCCGGGCATGGCACCGCGCCATCCTATGATCCCGGCACGCCATGAAGCCGCTGATCCTGATCGTCGAGGACGAGCCCGGCATCGCCGACACGCTGCAGTACGCGCTGCGCACCGAGGGCTTCGAGCCGGCCTGGTGCGCCACCGGCGAGGCGGCGCTGGCGTGGCTGGCGCAGGCGGTGCCGGCGCTGGTGATCCTCGACGTCGGACTGCCCGATGTGAACGGCTTCGATCTGTTCAAGCGGCTGCGCGAGCGCGCCGACGTGCCGGTGGTCTTTCTGACCGCGCGCGGCGACGAGATCGACCGCGTGGTCGGCCTCGAACTCGGCGCCGACGACTATGTGGCCAAGCCGTTCTCGCCGCGCGAGCTGGTGGCGCGCGTGCGCAGCGTGCTGCGCCGCTCGGCGCGGCCGGCGGCGGCCGGTGCGACCGACGCCACGCCCACGCGCGTGTTCGAGGTCGACGATGACCGCCGCACCGTCCGCTTCTACGGCCGCGTACTCGACCTGTCGCGCTACGAGTTCGGGTTGCTGCGCGCGCTGGCCCGTCGTCCGGGCCATGTGTTCACGCGCGACGTGCTGCTCGGCCTGGTGTGGGGCGACGCCACCGAGAGCCTCGACCGCACGGTCGACGCCCACGTGAAGACCGTGCGCGCCAAGCTGAAGGTGGTGGCGCCGACGCTGGAGCCGATCCGCACGCACCGTGGCGTCGGCTACGCGCTGGCCGAGGACCTGCCCGCTGCATTGCCGTCGTCATGACCGCACGCACCCGCGTGTTCGCCGGCATCCTGCTGGTCTATGCCGTCGGCGTCGGGCTGCTGATGTACCGCCTGCTCGCCGACATCGATCCGCGCTACCGCGAATCGGCCGAGGAGTCCCTCGTCGAGACGGCGTACCTGATGGCGACCCTGATCGAGCAGCAACGTGCGACGACGCCGATCGTCGTGCCGGTTGCGCCCGTCGTTGCCGCGAGTGAGCCGCTCGTGGCGGCGAGCGCTGCGGCGAGTGCCGCCGCGATCGGCGAGGGAGCGAGCGCCGCGGCGACGGGCACGGCAAGCGCTCCTGCAGAAGCCGCAGCGTCTTCCGCTGTGGAAGGCGCAGCCGGCGGCGCAGCGCCAGGCGCGGCCGCGGGCGCGGCGCCGGTCGCAGCCGTCGGCTCGGCCGCGAGCATCGACACCCGCTGGCTCGCCCCGCTGTTCCGCGAGTTGTACGCGCGACGCTTCAGCGCCGACATCTTCGGCGTGCGCAAGGAGAGCGTGGAGCTGCGCGCCACCGTCGTCGATGCCGACGGCATCGTGTTGTTCGACTCGCTCGGCCGCCACGAAGGAGCGGACTATTCGCAATGGCGCGACGTGCGCCTCGCGCTCGCCGGCCAGTACGGTGCACGCACCAGCACCGACATCGACGGCGACGTGAACACCTCGGTGATGGTGGTCGCGGTGCCGGTGCGGCTGGACGGGCGCATCGTCGGCGCGGTGTCGATGGCCAAGCCGGTGCAGAGCTTCGGCCAGTTCATCGAGGCGGCGCGCCGCAAGACGCTGATGGTCGGCGTCACCTCGGTGGCCGCGGTGCTGCTGCTGGCGGTGATCGTCAGTGTATGGCTGGTGCGGCCGCTCGGCCTGGTGACCGACCTGGCGCGCATCGTGCGCCGGCAACGCCGGCTCGACCTGCCCCTGCTGAGCCGGCGCGCGATCGGCTCGCTGGTCGCCGCGTTCGACGAGATGCGCGACGCGCTGGCCGGCCGCCACTACGTGGCCGACTACGTGCAGACGCTCACCCACGAGCTGAAGAGCCCGCTGTCGGCCATCAGCGGCGCGGCCGAGCTGCTGCGCGAGGCCGGCATGCCCGAGGCCGACCGTCAGCGCTTTCTGTCCAACATCGGTCGCGAGACGCAGCGCATCCAGGAGCTGGTCGATCGCATGATGGAGCTCACCGCGCTGGAGCGGCGGCGCAGCCTGGAGCAGGCCGAGCCGGTGGCGCTGCGGCCGCTGCTGTGCGAGCTGGTGGCCAGCGCCGAGGCCACCGGCGCGCCACGACGGGTGACCGTGCGCCTGCTCGACGGGCCCGAGGCGACCGTCGATGGCGACCCGCTGCTACTGCGCCGCGCCGTCGGCAACCTGATCGACAACGCGATCGACTTCTCGCCGGCCGGCGGAACCATCGACGTCGCACTGCGGCGCGATGCGAAGCAGGCCCAGGTGACCGTGCAGGACCAGGGCCCCGGCATCCCGGCCTTTGCCGACGACAAGGTATTCGAGAAGTTCTTTTCGCTGGCGCGTCCCCACAACCAGCGCAAGAGCACCGGACTCGGCCTGGCCTTCGTGCGGCAGATCGCCACGCTGCACCGCGGCCGCGTCACGCTGCGCAACGGCGACGCCGGCGGCGCACTGGCCAGCCTGAGCCTGCCGGCGCGCGACACGGCGCCGGCGCGCTGACCGCGCCGGGTTGACGCGGCAACGTCCGTGCGCCGTCATGGCGCAACGTGACTTCACCGTGCCTTCACACGGCGCGCACGCGCCGCATCGGCGCTTCCTCCGGGCTTCGCACGCCGCGCCGACAGTGGCGGCAGGTCGCGCGCCACGTCGAGCCGCGCCCCGCCGGAGAAACTGTCATGCGCCAACCCCTGCCCCCGTTGCGACCGCTATCGAGCACCGGCCGCGTGCTCGTGTGCATCGCGCTCGCCCTGTTCGCCACGCTGCTGCTGATCGCCTGGCCGCCCGCCCATGCCGACGACGTCGAGGCGCGACGCGCCGAAAGCCCGTACTTCCACGTGCGCAGCGACGATCCGGCGCTCGACGTGTTGCCGCTGAAGGGCACCACGGTCGACGTGCGCATCGCCGGCGTGATCGCCGACGTGACTGTGACGCAGCACTATCGCAACGAGGGCCAGCGCCCGATCGAGGCCAAGTATGTCTTTCCGGGCTCGACGCGCGCCGCGGTGCACGCGATGACGGTGCGTCTGGGCGAGCGGCAGATCGTGGCGCAGATCCGCGAGAAGCAGCGCGCACGGCTGGAGTACGAGGGCGCCAAGCGCGAGGGCAGGACGACGGCGCTGCTCGAACAGGAGCGGCCCAACGTGTTCTCGATGAACGTGGCCAACATCCTGCCCGGCGACGACGTGCGGGTGGAGCTCAAGTACACCGAGCTGATCGCACCGGACGCGGGCGCCTATCGCTTCGTGTTCCCCACCGTGGTCGGCCCACGATATCGATCACCGAGCGCCTCACCCGACAACGGCGCGCTCAGCGCGACCGCGCATCTGCAGCCCGGCGTGGCATCGAGCGCGAGCTTCGCGCTGAGCGTGAAGCTGGAAGCGCCTCTGCCGATCGCCGACGTGCAATCGGTGTCGCACAAGCTCGAATCGCAGGGTCTGGGCAGCCGCAAGGTGCAGTTGGCGCTGGCCGATGACGCGGCCCCGGACAACCGCGACTTCATCCTCGAATACCGCCTCGCCGGCGAACGCACCGCCACCGGCCTGATGCTGTATCAGGCGCCCGACGCGGCGTCGCCCGACGCGGAGAACTTCTTCCTCGCGCTGGTGGAGCCACCGCAGGTGATCGCCCCGGGGCAGATCAACCCGCGCGACTACATCTTCGTCGTCGACATCTCGGGCTCGATGCACGGCTATCCGCTGCAGACGGCCAAGGTGCTGCTGAACGAGCTGATCGGCGGCCTGCGGCCGAGCGACACCTTCAACGTGCTGCTGTTCGCCGGCAGCAACCGCGCACTGTCGGAGCAGTCGGTGCCAGCGACGCGGGCCAACATCGAGCGCGCGCTGAAGACGATCGACCGCATGGGCGGCGGCGGCTCGACCGAGATCGTGCCGGCCATGCGGCGCGTCGCCGCCTTGCCGAAGCCGGCCGACGTGTCGCGCAGCGTGATCGTGGTCACCGACGGTTATGTCGCGGTGGAGAACGAGGTGTTCCAGCTGGTGCGGCGCAACCTGTCGCAGGCCAACGTGTTCGCCTTCGGCATCGGCAGCGCGGTCAACCGCCACCTGATCGAGGGCCTGGCGCGCGCCGGCCAGGGCGAGGCGTTCATCGTCACGCGGCCCGAGCAGGCCGCGCGGCAGGCCGAGCGGCTGCGCCACATCATCGACGCACCGGTGCTCACACGATTGAACGCGCGCTTCGAAGGACTCGATGTCTACGACGTCGAGCCGACCGCGCTGCCCGACGTGCTGGGCGGGCGCCCGGTGCTGGTGTGGGGCAAGTGGCGCGGCAACCCGCAGGGCGCCAGGCTGGTGCTGGAGGGCCGCAGTGCGAGCGGCGATCATGTCGACGTCGTCCACGCGCCGGCGCCGTCGAGCGATGCCGTGGCACTGCGCCATCTGTGGGCGCGGCAGCGCATCGCGCAACTCGGCGACGACGAGGCACTGGTGGGCGGCCAGGCGCAGCGTGAGCCGATCACCGCGCTCGGCTTGCGCTACGGGTTGCTCACCGCCTACACCAGCTTCATCGCGGTCGACCAGGTCGTGCGCACGCACGACGCCGCGCTGCCGGTGGTGCAGCCGTTGCCGCTGCCGCAGGGCGTGAGCGCGCTGGCGGTCGGCGCCGAAAGCACCACGGCCGGCACCGCGATCGGCGCCGTGGTACCGACCACGCCCGAGCCGGCCTGGCCGCTGGCCCTGGCGGCGACGGTCTGCGTGATGGCGGCGTTGGCCTGGCGGCGTCGCCGCATCGTCGCCGCGTGGAGCGTGCGATGAGCCTCGCACAGACCATCCCCTGCTCGCCGGTGCGCCTGTCGGCGCTCGACTGGCTGGCGCTGCAGTCGCTGGTGCTGTGGCCGCATGGCGTCTATCTGGTCGAGCGCGCGCTCGACGGCTCCGACGATCCGCTCGGCCTGCTGGCGCTGGCCGCACTCGCGGTGTTCGTCGCACGGCAGGCTCGCGAGCTACGCCTGTCGCCGCGGCTGCCGTGGCTGTCGGCGGCTGTGGTGATCACCCTCGCCGCCAACACGGCCTGGGTGCTGGGTGCACCGGCGCTGGCCGCCGGCGTGATCGCCGCGCTCGCTCTCGCCGGGGCGCTGGCCGCGTGGTGGCCGGCGCAACGGCCGCTGGCGCCGTTGGTCGGGCTGCTGCTGCTCGCGCTGCCGCTGGTGGCGTCGCTGCAGTTCTACGTCGGCTGGCCGTTGCGCGTATTCACCGCCGAGGCCAGTGCACTCGTGCTGCAGGCGTTCGGCGTCGATGCCCTGCGCACCGGCGCAGCGCTGCAGGTGAGCGGCCGCCTGCTGATCGTCGACGCGCCGTGCTCCGGGGTGCAGATGGCCTGGCTCGGCTATTTCGGTGCCTGCGCCAGCGCCGCCTGGCAGGCACTGCCCGACGCAGCGTTCGTGCGCCGGCTGCCGCTGGTGGGCGCGCTGGTGCTGGCGATGAACGTGCTGCGCAACAGCGTGCTGGTTGCGCTGGAAGCGCGGCCTGAAGGGCTGTCCGCGCTGGCGCACCAGGGCATCGGCCTGGCCTGCCTGGCGGCCCTGGCCGTCGCGGTGTGCGCGCTGATGCAACCCACCCAGATGCTCAGGAGCCACCATGTCGCGCTCGTGGCTTGATCGCTGCCGCCACACGTTGGCCGAGCACTGGCCGCGCGCGCTGGCGCTCGCGCTGGCCGCTTGTGCCCTGCTGCCGCTCGCCGGCCGCAGCGCAGCACCGGCAGCGGCCGCCGCGCCGGCTGCCGAGTGGCCCTCGGTCTGGGACGGCGAAGCACTGCGTCCGCTGGCCCTGAGCGCGGTGGAGCAGCGCTTCGCCACGCAGTTTCCCGGCCGCATCGGGCGCTTCGAGTCGATCGACGCGGTCTGGGTGCTGCGCGACGTGACGCGGCCGACTCGCACACTGCATCCGGCTGCCGACTGTTTTCGTGCGCTGGGTTACCGCATCGACGCAGCCCGGCTCGAGTCGGACGACCGATCGCGCCTGTGGCGCTGCTTCGTCGCGGTGCGCGCCGACGGCACGCCGCTGCGGGTGTGCGAGCGCATCGTCGACGCGCACGAGCAGGCCTTCACCGACACCTCGGCGTGGTTCTGGGCCGCGACGCTGGGCCGCTCGGTCGGTCCCTGGCGGGCCGTCACCCGCGTCGAGGCACTGCTGTGAAGCCGATCCTGCGCCGCCTGGCATGGACGCTTGCCGTCGTTGCCGCCGTGGCCGCGCTGCTGGGGATCGCGCTGCTGGCGTTGCTGCTGCGCCTGCTGCAGCCGGCCGACGACGAGTGGCGCGCCGAGATCTCGTTCGGCCCGTGGCAGCGCGCGATCAGCCTGCCGGTGCTGCTGCGCTTCGCGACGCATCCGCTCGGTGTCGCCTTGCTCGACGGCCGCATGCTGCGCACGCCGTTCGGCCACTGGCACCTGCAGCGCCGCCACGACGGGCTCGAAGCCCAGTGCGCGCCGTGCACACTGCAGTGGCCGGCACTCGGGCCGGCGCCGCTGCAATGGGCGCGGGCGCGCGCACAGCTGCGGCCGCTGGGGGCCGATCGGTTCAGCGGCGATCTGCTGCTGGGCGAGGGCGCGCACGAGATCACGTTGCAGTGGAAGGGCAAGCTCACCGCGCGTGGCGCCGACGTCGAGCTGCAGCTGGCGCCGACGCCGGCTTCACGCGTCGTCGGCGTCTTCGCGCGCGACCTGCCCGAGGCCGGCCAGGTGCAGGTGACGGGTTCGGTGGCCGCGGTGCTGCACGGCCGCTGGCCCGACGGCACCTGGCGCGTGCAACCGGTGATCGAGGGCCTCGCGGTGTCGGGCCTGGCCACCGAACGCCTGCATGACGCGCAGTTGCCGGCCGCCTGCCGCACGTCGGCCAGCGACGGCGAGCCGCTCGCCGGCTGGTTGCCGCGTGCGCTGGTGGCGGCCGAGGACGCGCGCTTCTTCGAGCACCCGGGCTACGACCTCGGCGAAATGCTGGCCGCGCTGCGCCACAACGCCGACGCACCCGGCGACTGGCGCGGCGGCAGCACGCTGACGCAGCAGCTGGCCAAGCTCGCCTTCACCGGCGACGACCGCAGCGCCGCCCGCAAGCTGCGCGAGCTGCTCTATGCCGTGGAGATGGAGCACACGCTCGGCAAGGCGCGCATCCTGCAGCTGTACCTCGCGCTCGCGCCCTGGGGCGACGGTGTCTGCGGCGCCGAGCGCGCGGCGCAGGTCTACCTCGGCAAACCAGCGGCCAAACTGGGCCCGGTGTCGTCGGCATGGCTGGTATCTCTGCTGCGCAACCCCGATGCGCAGCTGCACAGCTGGGCCGACGAGCGGCGCATCGACCGCGATCGCGTGCGCGAGATCCTCGCCGGCATGCGACCGATGACGGCCGCGCAACGTGCGCTGGCGTCGACGCAGGTCGAAGACTGGCTGCCTTGAAGTTGACGTGTACGGCCCCACCTGGGCCGCGACGCGGGTAGCATCAGCCCGCTTCTGCGACACCCCAAGGAGGACTTGCCATGTCTTTGCGTTCGCGATGGATGGGTCTGGTCATGGCGGCGTTGGCCGTCCTGAGCCTGAGCGGCTGCGGCTACAACGACTTCCAGCGGCTGGACGAGCAGGTCAAGGCCGGCTGGTCGGAGGTGCTCAACCAGTACCAGCGGCGCGCCGATCTGATTCCCAACATCGTCAGTACCGTCAAGGGCGAGGCCAACTTCGAGCAGGAGACGCTGACCAAGGTGGTCGAAGCGCGCGCCAAGGCGACGTCGATCCAGGCCACGCCGGAGCTGATCAACAACCCCGAGGCGTTCAACAAGTTCCAGGCCGCGCAGGGCGAATTGTCGAGTGCGTTGAGCCGGCTGCTGGTGGTGACCGAGAACTACCCCAACCTGAAGGCCAACCAGGGCTTCCAGGACCTGCGCGTGCAACTGGAAGGCACCGAGAACCGCATCACCGTGGCGCGCAACCGCTACATCAAGGCGGTGGCCGAGTACAACGTGCTGACGCGCAGCTTCCCGACCAACCTGACGGCGATGCTGTTCAGCTACTCGGTCAAGCCGAGCTTCACGGTGGCCAACGAAGCGCAGATCAGCACGCCGCCGACGGTGAACTTCGACAAGAGCGCGCCGCCGGCAGCCCCCGCGGCGTCGAAGTGATCGCACGATCATGAGCTGGAGCCGGGCGCGCGCTCTCGCGCCGGCGCTGCTGATGCTGCTGCTGGCCGCCTGGTGCGGCCAGGCCCGCGCGCAGGACGTGCTGCCGGTGCCCGCGCTCGAGGGCCGCGTGGTCGACCGCAGCGGCACGCTCGATGCCGCACAGCGCCAGGCGA
>CALMQI010000226.1 GCA_937871935.1 uncultured Burkholderiales bacterium | reverse complement strand
CGGAAACTACGCTCGCCCGCGGTTGAGCGCTACGATCCGCCGGTGCAGTGCCCGTACTGCAGTGGCGAATCCAACGTGACCGAAACGCGAGTCACGGCCGACGGCATGCGCCGGCGGCGCGTCTGCACGGCCTGCAAGCGCCGCTTCACGACGTACGAGAAGCTGGGATCGCCCGGCCTCAAGGTCGGCAAGCGCGATGGCACCACCGAGCCGTTCGACGGCGACAAGCTGATGCGCGCCGTCAAGGCCTCGACCACCGACAAGCTGCTGCTGCTCGCCTCCAACGGCAAGGTGTTCACGCTGCCGGCGGACCAGCTGCCGGGCGGGCGCGGACACGGCGAGCCGATGCGGCTGCTGGTCGACCTCGAGGAGAACCACGACGTCGTCGAGATCTTTGTGCACCAGCCCGGCCGCAAGCTGCTGATGGCCGCCACCTCCGGCCACGGCTTCATCGTGCCGGAGGACGAGGTCGTGGCCATGACGCGCAAGGGCAAGCAGGTGCTGAACGTGGACGAGCCGGCCGAGGCCTGCTGCTGCGTGCCCGTGGACGGCGACACGGTCGCGAGCATCGGCGAGAACCGCAAGATGCTGGTGTTCCCGCTGAGCGAGGTCAACGAGATGACGCGCGGCAAGGGCACCATCCTGCAGCGCTTCAAGGACGGCAACCTGTCGGACGTGCGCGTGTTTGCCAAGAAGGAGGGGCTGAGCTGGCTCGATCCGGCGGGGCGCACCTTCACGCTGCCGATGTCCGAGCTGCGCGACTGGCTCGGCCAGCGGTCCCAATCGGGCCGGATGGCGCCGCGCGGATTCCCCAAATCCAACAAGTTCGGCCCGTCTTTCTGACGCCGGGCTTTCTGCGCCGGTTCTGAACGGCGGTTTGCCTTCCGGCACCTTGCGCGCCGGCGTCTTCCAGGCCATGGGTAGGCGCAACCGGGAGGGCGTGGAGAGGGCCACAGATGCGGGCAGGCGTTTGGCTGGTGACAGGGCTTCTGCTGATGCAATGGGGGGCTGCGGCAGGGGCGCTGGCGCAGGCCGCACCGTGCAGCAAGGGTGATTTCGAGGTCGTCGTCGACGAGGCCGCCGCCAGCCTGCGCAACCTCACCCGGCAGAACACGCCCCAGTTCCAGGCCAAGCTGCGCCAGCTCAAGGACAAGCGCGCCTGGAGCAACGATCAGTTCATGAAGGAGGCCGAGCCCTTCGTGCGCGACGATGCGATTGCCGGCTTCGACCAGAAGTCGGAGGAATTCCTGGGGCGCATCATGAGTGGGGGCCAATCGCAGTCGGCGAGCGCCAAGCCCGATTGCGCCCTGCTGCTGGAATTGCGCGACAGCATGAAGGCGCTGGTGGATACGCAGCGGACCAAATGGGCCTACATGTTCGACAAGCTCGACAAGGAACTGGCGAAGTAGAGGGCGGATGACGGGGTCAGACCCCTTGCCGCAGCGTCTCAAGGAACCGTGACCGGCTAGACAAGGGGTCTGACCCCTTCGTCGGAGAAACTCCAATGCTCGACCGGCCGGATTTCCAGCAGGCGCTGCGCTACGTGTTCGAGGAGATGATCCCCTTCTGCCGGGCCCTCGACATGAAATTCAAGGTCGTGCGCGGTCGCGCCGAGGTCACGCTGCGCAAGCAGGATTTCATGCTCGGCAACACCAAGCTCAAGGTGCTGCACGGCGGGGTGACGGCGTCGGTGCTCGACTCGATCGCCGGCATCGCCATCCTGATGAAAATGGCCGAGGTCGATCCCAAGCCGGACCTGGAGACGCAGCTGCGCGCACTCGCAGCCCAGCTGGAGCAGCTGCAGGAGCAGGTGCGCGCGCTCGGTGGCCGCAGCGGCGCCGTGGCACCATCCACCTCGGTGGCGACCAACGAGCCGCAGAACCCCGTGCGTCCCGGCCGTCCCCCGGGCGAGACGGCCCCCCAGCGGCGCGACAAAACCGGCTTCGGCTCGGTCGTCGTGTCGCCGGATGCGGGCAAGAAGGACGAGATCGGCCGCCTGATCACCGAGCCCGGCGCCAACTCCGGCGGCGAGGTAGCAGGCTCGCAGCAGCAGGCCGACCCAGACGCCGATCCCAAGCAGATGTACTCCACCGCCTTCGGCTATTGGCTCCAGCGCGACTACGGCGCCGCGGGGGCGGCCTTCGAGGACTTCCTGCGGCTGCATGCGAACCATCCGCTGGCGGGCAATGCCACCTACTGGATGGGCGAGTCGCTGTACGAGCGCGGGCAGTACCGCGCCGCGGCCAGCGCCTACTTGAAGGGCTACCAGACCTACGGCAAGAGCGAGAAGGCGCCCGAGAGCCTGCTCAAGCTCGCCATGTCGCTGCAGCGTCTGGGTCAGAAGGACGCCGCCTGCTCGTCCTTCAACGAGTTCACCACCAAGTTTCCCAATGCACCCGCGCGTGTGAAGAGCACCGCGCAGACGGAGCGCCAGCGCGTCGGCTGCTGACAGGCTGCCGGGTATCGGGCGGCTGCGTGCAGCCATGGCTGAGATGAGCGAACCGGTCGGGCCTGACGAGCTGGATCGGCTGTTCGCCCGCTTCGTCGTCGGCCGCACGCCGGAGCGCTTCGCGCTGGCCGTCTCGGGCGGCAGCGACAGCATTGCGCTGATGGTGCTGCTGGCCGAGTGGCTCGGCGTCGTCGGGCGCCCCGCGCAGGCCTTCACCGTGCTGACCGTCGATCACCGCCTGCGCCCGCAATCGGCCGCCGAGGCAGCGACGGTGGCGCGCCAGGCGGCGGCGCTGGGCTATGCACACGCCACCCTGGTGTGGGACGGGGACAAGCCGCAGACCGGCCTGCAGGCCGCCGCCCGCACCGCGCGCTATCGCCTGATGGCCGCCTATGCCCGCGCGCACGGCATCGGCCTGATCTTCACCGGCCACACCGCCGACGACCAGGCAGAGACCATGCTGCTCAACCTGATGCGCGGGGCGTCCAGCACAGGACTCGCGGCGATGCGGCCCGGTCCTCGACGACCGATCCTCGCCCTTCGACGGGCCACCACCGTCCGGTTCTGCCACGCGGTGGGCATCAAGGCGATCGACGACCCCACCAACCGCGACCCCGCATTCCTTCGCAATCGCGTTCGCCATGAACTGCTGCCGTTGATGAACGAGATGGCGGCTCGCGACCTCGTGCCCGTACTGACCCGACAAGCCGGTCTGCTGCGCGACGACGGTGATCTGCTCGACCACATGGCCGAGTCGATCGATCCCACCGACGCGAAACGGCTGGCTGCTGCACCGGTGCAGCTGGCCAGGCGTGCCGTGCGACGATGGCTCACGACCGACCATCCGCCCGACGCGGCGACCGTCGAGCGGGTGCTGCGCGTCGCCGGCGGGCAGGCCTCGGGTTGCGACGTCGGTTCGGGGCGACGCGTGGAACGATCGCGGCAACGATTACAGCTCCTCGGCGAACCAACGGGGACGCCGAGCCGATAGCCTCGCAATCCGAATGTTTGCGCTCGATAGAGGACACTGCTGATGCCGCCACGGCTTCGGGGCAAGTGGGCTTTGGGCATTACCCCCCGCAACTTCACGTGGATCATGAAGGACAAGCTCGCCGTCTGCGAGCGCCCCGGCGGGTACGGAGACAACCATCGCCGCGTCCGTCGCCAGGAGGAGATCATTTGGCTGCGCGAGAACGGTTTTGGGTGCCTGATCAGCATCATCCCTGCTCCGCACAACCTCCACAACTACGACGAACTGGCCCTTCCGTACCTTCATCGCCCGTTCACCGGCATCGATGATCTCGGGCAGTGGCTGCGCAACTTCTACGTCGAGCTCGGCGCCCTCTTGGAGGGCAGCACCAAGGTCATCGTCCACAACGAGCCGGTCGACGATCGCCTGATCGGCATCATGGGTGGCTACATCCGCTGGAGTGGCCTGGTCGACGACCCGTCGCAGGCCATCGCGATCACCGAACGAATCGCTGGACGGCAACTCGATCCGTTCGCCCGCGAAGTGATCCTGATGGTGCACGAGCTCCGGTAGGCAACGGCGCAGCGCCACGTATGCTGGCGAACATGAGCGACAACCCCGCCAGCTGGCATCCGGACCCGATGGGCCGCCATCAACTGCGCTACTGGGACGGCAAGGTCTGGACCGATCACGTCAGCGACAACGGGGTGCAAGCCACCGATCCGTTGCAGAAACGGGGCCTCGACAGAGTCGACTCGGCCTTGACGATCGGCAACGAGGGCGATCCGGCGAAGATCCAGCAGCAACTGCACGGCGAGGCACGACACCGCAGCGCCAACGTCGGCGACGCCGCGTTCGTCGGTGGAGGAACGATCTTCACCGAGCCGATCCTGGTGGTGAACCAGAAGGCCAAGCTGATCGAACTGAACAACCAGTACAGCGTCTTCAACCAGAGTGGCCAACAGATTGCGTCGGTCAACCAGGTCGGCCAGAGCGCGGCGAAGAAGGCCGTTCGCCTGCTGACGAGCTTCGACCAGTTCATGACCCACAAGCTGGAGATCGCCGACACTGCCGGACGCGTGCTGCTGAAGATCACTCGACCCGCAAAGGTGATGAAGAGCACGGTCATCATCAGCGATGGCAACGACCAAGAGGTCGGTCGCATCGTGCAGGACAACATGTTCGGGAAGATCCACTTCAGCTTGCAGGCCGGTGGCCACACCTACGGGGCGATCAAGGCCGAGAACTGGCGCGCCTGGAACTTTCGGATCGAGGACCACACCGGCGTCGAAGTCGCCCGCATCACCAAGACGTTCGAGGGAGTGGCCAAGACCATCTTCACCACCGCCGACAACTACGTGGTGCAGATCCACACCCAGATCCCGCAGCCGTTGAACTCGCTCGTGGTTGCCGCGGCACTCTCGGTGGACACAGCCCTCAAGCAGGACTCGCGAGGGTTCGGCTAACCGCCGGTGCGTGGCGGGGTGACTCGCCGCGACGTGGTCCCGCCGTCGACAACCACGTCACGACGATGCACGACGGGCGTCACATACACCGTGGTGGTGGTCGTCGTCGTGGTCGTTGTCGTGGCGGCGGACGGCACGGGAACCGTTGTCGCCGGCGCCGCGACCACAGGCACCGTGGTGGTCGGGGTCGCCGGCACAACGCCGTTGGGCTGCGGGGGCACGGCCGTGTTCTTGCACCCGTCGACAGCTTTCACGACCGCCGTCGGGTTGATCGAGGCGCCGCCGCCCGGGTGGATCTCG
>CALMQI010000225.1 GCA_937871935.1 uncultured Burkholderiales bacterium | reverse complement strand
GATATGCGGGCCACCGAGACTACAACCCTCGACCGCGACGCTTTATTCCGGGGCAGCCTCGGCGGGGACCCGAACCAACAGTGTATACGCGGAGCGTTTGCGGCGGATGACAGACCTCCTGGAGGGACGGGACACACCAGGGACAAAACCGTCCAATCGGGGCAGCATCTTCCCGAGTAACATCGGTACATCCATTGCTTCCCGCAGAGCCAGCCGTTTATTGCAGCATCGAAACCGTCAGCAGTAAGATCGCCACTCGCCGCGCGGCGGATACCGGTTCCGCGCATCCCACACGGCAGACCGGACGCACCCTACGATGGGGCGCCGACCTGCGAGGAGAACGAACGATGAGCCAACAGACGCGGCGCGGGACCACCCCGAGCCCGACGCCGGACCTCGGCCTGGTCGAGGCGTTGCGCGGCAAGCACCCCTCCCCGCGGCGCGCACTCGCGCTGCTCATCGCCGGCGTGATGGCGCTGCTGTGGGCGGCCATGCGCGGTGCCATCTCGCGCTCGATCGCCTGCAGCGTCTTGACCACCGAGAACTTCTCGATCGCCTCGAACACCCGGCCCTTGCGCCGCAGGCCGGCGGTGTCGATCAATTCGTAGCGCTGGCCCTGACGCTCGAACGGCACGTGGATCGCATCGCGCGTCGTGCCCGGCTGGTCGAACGCCACCAGGCGCTCCTCGCCGAGCCAGGTGTTGATCAGCGTGCTCTTGCCGACGTTCGGCCGGCCCGCGACCGCCAGCCGGATCGGCTTGTCGGGGCCGCCGGCGTCGCCGTCCTCGGCCGGGGCGAACTCGAAGCCCTCCAGCGCGGCGTCGACCAGGTCGCGGATTCCCTGCCCGTGCGCGGCCGACACCGCGTGCGGCTCGCCCATGCCGAGTTCGTGAAATTCGCCGAGCGCGGGCGACTCCGACATACCCTCGGCCTTGTTGACCGCCAGCACGACGCGTTTGCCCATCTGGCGCAGGTAGCGGGCGATGTCGTGGTCCTGGCCGGCGACGCCGGCGCGGATGTCGACGACGAACACCACCGCGTCGGCCTCGGCCACCGCTTGTTGCGCCTGGCGCGCCATCTCGCGCACGATGCCGGTGGTGCTGTCGGGCTCGAAGCCGCCGGTGTCGATGACGATGAACTCGCGCCCGCCCGACGAGGCGTCGCCGTAGTGGCGGTCGCGCGTCAGGCCGGCGAAGTCGGCGACGATGGCATCGCGGCTCTTCGTCAGCCGGTTGAACAACGTGCTCTTGCCGGTATTGGGCCGGCCGACCAGCGCGATCACCGGCTTCATGTCAGCACCTGGGGGTCATTCGGCGCGAAACGCGTGCAGGCCGCCGCTGCGCGTCACCACCAGCAGCGTCGGGCCTGCCATCACCGGGCTGCCGACTACCGGCGAGCCGTCGGTGGGCAGCCGCTGCAGCGCCTGCCCCGAGTCACGCGCCAGGAAATGCACCTGGCCCTCGACGTCGCCGAACACCACCGCTGCGCTGCCGAAGGCCGCCGGGCCGCTCAGACCGCGGTAGAGGTACTTTTCGTTGGTCCACGCGATGTCGCCGTTGGGCGTCTTCCAGGCGGTGATGCGGTCGCTCGCGTCGGCGCCGAACAGCAGGTCGGCATCGCCGCCGATGGCCTGCACCCCGCCGACATTGCGGCTCCAGCGCAGCGTGCCGTTCTGCGCGTTGGCGCAACCGACCGCCGACTGGAAGGCCCGGGCGCACAGCACGTCGCCCACGCGGGTCAGTGGGCCGACCAGGTCGGCCAGGCGTTCCACCTCGTTGGTGCCGCGCGGGTTGGCCAGCGGCACCTCCCAGCGCACGCTGCCGCGCAGCGGATCGAGCCCGACCAGGACATGGCCCTGGCCGGCCACCAGCGTGTCGCGCCAGGCCGCCAGCACCGCCGGCTGCGACAGCGTGAGCGCCTCGCCAGGGCGCTGAAAGACGAAGAGCAAACGACCGTCGAGCGCGTCGTAGGCCTGCACGACGCGATCCACGCCCATCACGAAGACACGCTCGCCGGCCACCAGCGGCGGCGTGGTCACCAGCGAGCCGATGCGCTTGCGCCAGCGCTCGGTGCCGCGCTCGAGCACGATGAGCTGGTTGCCGCGGGTGACCACCGCGGCGAAGCGGCCGTCGGAGCCGACGCCTGCGGTCAGTCGGTCGCCGGCGCTGCCGCGCCACAGTTCGCGGCCGTCCTGCGACGCGAAGGCAGCCACCGTGCCGTCGCCTGCCGCGACGACGAACGCGTCGTCGCGCACGGTCACGCCGAGCGGGAACTGCACCGCATCGATGCGAGCACTCCAGACCGCACGCGCCACCGGGCGCGACTGCTCCAGCGGCTCGAGCGCGGTGGGCTTGGGCTTGTCGCTGGCGCAGGCGGCCAGCAACAGCAGCAGCGCCGCGCCGAACAGCAGCCTCATCGGCTGGCCCCGACCGCCGGCGCGCTGGCCGCGGTCTGGGCCGCCTTGCCCGGTGCGGCACCGAGCGCCGTGAGTTTGGCGTCGATCAGGCGCCGGTACTCCACGGTGTCGTCCATCGCCTGCCAGGCCTGCTGGTAGGCCGCCTTGGCTTCGCCCGCCTTGCCCTGCGCCATCAGCACGTCGCCGCGCCGGTCGGCCACCAGTGCCGCGAACGGGCCGGCGCCGACCACCGCGTCGAGCTGCTTCAGCGCCTCGTCGAACTGCTTGGCGTCGAGCAGCAGACCGGCCAGGCGCAGGCGGGCCAGCGCCCGGTATTCATCATCGCCGGCACGGTCGACCACCCAGGTCAACGCCGCCCGTGCGTCGTCGCCCTTGTCCTTCTGACTCAGCACCTTGGCCGTCAGCAGCCCGGCCTGCAGGGCAAATGCGGTGCGGCCATAACGATCCTTCATGTCGGCGAAGATGCGCGCGGTCTTGTCGGCGTCGCCGGCCTGCGCGGCGCGGTCGAGCTCGTCGAACATCGCGCCGGCCTTCTGCGCCTGGTCGCGCTGCCAGTACTGCCAGCCGTTGATGCCGGCATACACCGCCAGCGCAGCCACCAAGGCCCAGGTGATCAGGTTGCCGTACTGATTCCAGAACGCCTTCAGCGCGTCGACTTGCTCCTGTTCCTGCAGGTCCAGATGTGTGGCCATGGTGGGGATGATGTCGGTGCGAGAGCGGGCGAAGCGCGGATTATGCGGTGCGCAACTCGTGCGCCCAGCTGCCGCAACCGGCCAGCGGGCGCAGCACCTGCTCGGCGGAGGTGTCACGCAGGGACTTGACCGCCACCATGCCCTGCGCCAGCTCGCTGGCGCCGAATACGAGCGCGAATCGAGCGCCGCTGCCGTCGGCCCGCCTGAACTGCGATTTCATGCTGCCCAGGCCCTCCCTGCCCGCCGCGTGCATCTGCACACTGACGCCGTGGTCGCGCAGCGATTCGAGCAGCGCAAAGGCGCTCGGCAAGGCTGCCGCCTCGGGGATCACCGCATAGGCCATCGGCACATCGGACGGCACAGGCAGCTCGAGCTCCTGCATCAGCAACAGCAGGCGCTCGATGCCGAGGCCGAAGCCGATCGCCGGCGCCGGCTTGCCGCCGAGCTGCTCGAACAGGCCGTCGTAGCGACCACCGCCGCACACCGTGCCCTGCGAGCCCAGGTGATCGGTGACCCACTCGAACACCGTCAGGTTGTAGTAGTCCATGCCGCGCACGAGGCGCGGATTCACACGATAGGCCAGGCCGACGGCGTCGAGCGCAGCGCGCACGGCGTCGAAATGCGCAAGCGTCGCGGTACCCAGAAAATCCATCAATCTCGGCGCGCCTTCCACCAGGGGCTGCATCGCCGGATTCTTGGTGTCGAGGATGCGCAGCGGGTTGGTGTGCAGGCGGCGGCGCGCGTCTTCGTCGAGCGCGGCGGCGTTCGACTCGAAGTAGCCGATCAGCGCGGCGCGATGAGCGGCACGTTCGGCCGGCTGGCCCAGGCTGTTGAGCTCGAGCCGCACGTGCTGGCCCTCGACGAGACCGAGCTCCTTCCACAGCCGTCGCGCCAGCAGGATCATCTCGGCATCGACGTCCGGCCCGCTGTAGCCGAGCGCCTCCACGTCCAGCTGGTGGAACTGGCGATAACGACCCTTCTGCGGCCGCTCGTGGCGGAACATCGCGCCCAATGTCCACAGGCGCAGCGGCCCGTTGTACAGCGCGTTGTGCTCGATCATCGCGCGCACGATGCCGGCTGTGGCCTCGGGCCGCAGCGTCAGCTGGTCGCCGTTCATCTCGTCGCGCCAGGAGTACATCTCCTTTTCGACGATGTCGGTCACCTCGCCCAGGCCGCGCACGAACAGCGCCGTCGGCTCGACCAGCGGCGTCAGGATGTACTGGTAGCCGTATTGCGCCAGCACGCGGCGCACGGCGGATTCGAAGTGCTGCCACAGCGCGGAGTCGGGCAACCGGTCCTTGCGGGTCACCTGGCCCGGCAGGATGTCGTTCATGCCCTTCACGCCGGTCAACGGTGGCGGCGCGGATCTGTCGGCTTTTCTGGGTTCGGCCATGGTGCTGTCGTGTGGGGCCCGCGCGAGGGATAGCCCCACGACGGACTTGAGTCGCCTTCAGTCAGGTCGATGCGAGGCGCCGTAGCGCCGCTCGACGTAGTCTTCGACGATGCGGTGGAACTCCTGCGCAATGCGGTCGCCGCGCAGCGTCATCGCCTTCTCACCGTCGATGAAGACCGGCGCTGCCGGCGCCTCGCCGGTGCCGGGCAAGCTGATGCCGATGTCGGCATGCTTGCTTTCGCCGGGGCCGTTGACGATGCAACCCATCACCGCCACCTTCATCGCCTCGACGCCGGGGTACTGGCGCTTCCACACCGGCATCTGCGCCCGCAGGAAGGCGTCGATCTCCTGGGCCAGCTCCTGGAACGTGGTGCTCGTGGTGCGGCCGCAGCCCGGGCAGGCGGTGACACTCGGGTTGAACGTGCGCAGCCCGAGCGATTGCAGTACCTCCAGCGCGATGAGCACCTCCTGCGTGCGCGCCTCGCCGGGCTGCGGCGTCAGCGACACGCGGATGGTGTCGCCGATGCCCTCCTGCAGCAGCAGCGACAGGGCCGTGGCGGAAGCCACCGTGCCCTTGGTGCCCATGCCGGCCTCGGTGAGGCCCAGGTGCAGCGGGTAGTCGCAGCGTGCGGCCAGCGCGCGGTAGACGCTCACCAGGTCCTGCACGCCGCTGACCTTGCAGCTCAGGATCACCTGGTTCGGGCTCATGCCGAGTTCCACCGCCTGTTGAGCCGACTGCAAGGCCGACTGCACCAGCGCCTGATACATCACCTGCTTCGCGTCCCACGGTTCGCTGCGCGAGGCGTTTTCGTCCATCAGCGCGGCGAGCAGTTCCTGGTCGAGGCTGCCCCAGTTGACGCCGATGCGCACCGGCTTGGCGTAACGGATGGCCAGCTCGATGATGGCCGAGAACTGGCGGTCGCGCTTGTCCTTGAAGCCGACGTTGCCCGGGTTGATGCGCCACTTGTCGAGCGCCTCGGCGCAAGCCGGGTTGGCGCCGAGCAAGGTGTGCCCATTGTAGTGGAAGTCGCCGACGAGCGGCACCTTGACCCCCATCTGCAGCAGGCGGTCGCGGATGTGCGGCACGGCCTTGGCGGCGTCCTCGCGGTCGACCGTGATGCGCACGATCTCGGAGCCGGCGCGGGCGAGGTCGGCCGTCTGGCGCACCGTCGCCTCGATGTCGGCGGTGTCGGTGTTGGTCATCGACTGGACGACGATCGGACCACCGCCACCGACCGCGACGCCGCCGACTTCAACCGTGACTGTCCGCTGCCGTGCTGCAATGCCTTCTGCCATCGGCAATCCTCTTGCATCCTGGGGCTCACGGCATCGCGGCAGCGCTTGCCGCCAAACCGCCAGGATTCTGTCGGCAGATCGCCCGGATCGTCGACTGCTGTCAATCGTTGAAGCCGAAGTGCTTTTGGCCGCTGACAAGTTGGTATAAAATCAGATTGTGCGACCGCTTTGGTGGCGTAGAGGGATAGAGTTCACGAATGGTCGACGAGCAAGTGGCACGGCCGGATCTGCGCGAAAATTCGCGGTTCGCTGGCACGGCGATGCTGGTTGTCGCCGCCCTGCTGGGATTTGCCATGCTTGGCGGTTTGGTGATCTTGCCGGAGGAGACGCGCACCGTGTTGGCGCGCCCTCTCGCTGGCAACCTCAACCTTGGACAGCTGACCGGCGCTCTCATCCTCGGGTTGCTGCTGGGTGCCTTCTCGCGTTCAGAACTCGCCGCCACCTTGTGGCGTACACTGACCGAGGAGGTGATGACCAACTGGCAGCTGTTCCTGCTCGGCCTCACCGGCCTCGTGCTGTCGCTCGCCTCGGGCTACACCACCTGGGACGGCATGACCAACTTTACCGGCGACGCCATCCTGTCGCTGATGATTACCTTTGGCATCCAGGGCATCATGCTGATCGCCGCCTGGCTGATCGGCGAGAGCTTTGCCGTCGGCATGGCCGGCGGCCGCGGCAGCCAGTCGGCGCAGCGTGCCGGCAACGCGCTAGTTGGCGCCGTACTCACC
>CALMQI010000224.1 GCA_937871935.1 uncultured Burkholderiales bacterium | reverse complement strand
TGTGTTTGTACGGGCGGCCCGGGCCGCCGACAGCCCGGCCCCCGGTAGTGGCGCGGCCAACGGCGTCCACCAGGTCCCCCGGCCTCGTGAGAAACGGCCGGCCGTCGTAACGCCACTCGAGGTCGTAGTTGAGGCCGTGCCGGTCGAGGATGCCGTGCACCCGCGTCTGCAGCGACTCGACGGTGCTCGCGGTGGAGAAACGGAAATTGAACTGCACGCGCGCAATGCCGGGAATCACATTGTTGGCGCCGGTGCCGGAAGTGAAGTTCGACACCTGCCAGGTGGTGGCCGGGAAGTAGGCATTGCCAGCGTCCCAGGTGGTGGCCGCCAGTGCTGCCAATACCGGCGCCACCTGATGGATCGGGTTCTTGGCCAGGTGCGGATAGGCCACGTGCCCTTGCACACCCTGGACAGTGAGCTTGCCGGAAAGCGACCCGCGCCGACCGTTCTTGATCATGTCGCCCAGGCGCTGCACCGAGGTCGGCTCGCCGCGCTCGGCCCGATCGATGGCCCCGAAGCCTGGCAGCGCGTCCAAGCGGTGCTCGCCGCCGGCGACGTGGTGTTCACCACCGCCTATAACGGCCGCATCACCGCCGCCAACGAGAAAGACAAGAAGAACTTCAAGATGGTCTGGAAGGACACGCCCTACACGATGGACAGCTGGGTCATCATGAAGGGCACGCCCAACAAGGCCAACGCCGAGAAGCTGCTCGAGTTCCTCGGCCGGCCCGACAACCAGGCCAAGCTGCCGAAGTACGTGCGCTACGGCGTCACCGCCGCCGGCGCCGCGCCGCTGATCGACAAGAGCCTGATGGGCGAGCTGCCGACCAACCCCGACATCCTGAAACAGGCCTTCGCCGAGGATCCGAAGTTCTGGATCGACAACGGCGACAAGCTGGCCGAGCGCTGGACCAAGTGGTCGGGCACGAAGTGACAGCGTGAAGCTCGGTGGTCGTTCGGCGCTGCTGGCGCCGCTGACCGCGTTCCTGCTCGTCTTCTTCGTCGTGCCGCTGGCGTGGCTGCTGTCGCTGGCGGTGCGCGAGGCCGAGGTGCCGCGCGCGCTGCCACGCACGCTGGCGGTGCTCGAGCACTGGGAGCCCGGCACCGGGCTGCCGGGCACGCTGTGGCCCGCCTTCGGGCAGGACCTGGTCGCCGCACGCGAGGCCAGCACGCTGGCCGACGCGGCGCGGCGGCTGAACTACGAGGTCAGCGGCGTGCGCTCGACGTTGATGCGCGCGGCGCGCGAGGCCGCGGGCGTGCCGCCGGCCAGCCTGGACGCCGGCTTCTTCGAGAAGGTCGATCCCGCGCTCGGCACGCCGGCCTTCTTTGCCGCGGTGAAGCGTGCGCGCGGGCCGGTGTCGGCCTATTACTTGCTCGCCTCGCTCGACCTCACGCGAGACGTGCAGGGCCGCATCCAGCGCGCGACCGAGGCCAACCGCATCTACCTCGATGTGCTGTGGCGCACGCTGACGATCAGCGCGTCGGTGACGCTGCTGTGCCTGCTGCTCGGCTTTCCGGTGGCAATGCTGCTGACGCAGGTGAAGGAGCGCACCGCCGATGCGCTGATGATCCTGGTGCTGCTGCCGTTCTGGACCTCGCTGCTGGTGCGCACCGCCGCCTGGGTGGTGGTGCTGCAGCGCGAGGGCATGGTCAACAGCCTGCTGCTCAAGCTCGGCCTCATCGCCGAGCCGATCGCGCTGATCTACAACCGCACCGGCGTGCTGGTGGCGATGACGCACGTGCTGCTGCCGTTCATGATCCTGCCGCTGTACAGCGTGCTCAAGGGCATACCGCCGCACTACATGCGCGCGGCCTCCAGCCTGGGCGCGCCGCCGGTGACGGCCTTCGTGCGCGTGTTCCTGCCGATCGCCGCGCCCGGCATCGCGGCCGGCTCGCTGATGGTGTTCATCCTCGCGCTCGGCTACTACATCACGCCGGCACTCGTGGGCGGCGGCTCCGATCAGATGCTCAGCTACTTCGTCGCCAGCTACACCACCGACACCGGCAACTGGGGCCTGGCGGCAGCGCTCGGCCTGTTGATGCTGGTGACGACGGTCGTGCTCTATGCGGTGTCGCACCGGTTGTCGGGCGGCCGCACGATGGCGGTGGGCTGACCATGGCCTGGCGCGCGCTCTACTGGGCCTACTGCGCTGCGGTGCTGGCCTTCCTGCTGGTGCCGATCGCGGCGATCGTGCCGCTGTCGTTCTCCAGCGGGTCGTTTCTCACCTACCCGATGCCCGGCTGGTCGCTGCGCTGGTACCACGAGGTCTTCAGCGGCGGCCGCTGGATGAGCGCGCTCGGCAACTCGCTGTTCGTGGGCCTGAGTGCAACCGTGATCTCGGTGCTGCTCGGCACGCTGGCGGCGCTCGGCCTGGCGCGCCAGCGCGGCGCCTGGGCGGCGCTGCTCAAGCTCGCGATGCTGTCGCCGATGATCGTGCCGGTGATCCTGATCGCGGTGGCAAGCTACTTCTTCCTCGCGCCGCTGGCGCTGACCAGCACCTACATCGGGCTGATCCTCGCGCACACGGTGATCGCGGTGCCGTTCGTCGTGGTGCCGGTGCTCACGGCGCTGGAATTGCAGGATCCGAACCTCGCGCGCGCCGCGGCCGCCTGCGGTGCGACGCCGGCGACGACGTTCCTGCGTGTCACGCTGCCGGGCATCGTGCCGGCAATGGCCTCGGGTGCGCTGTTCGCGTTCGCCGCCTCGTTCGACGATGTGGTGATCGCGCTGCTGGTGGCCGGGCCCGATCAGCGCACGCTGCCACGCGAGATGTTCTCCGGCCTGCGCGACAGCATCACGCCGGCACTGACGGCGGTGGCCACCATCATGATCGTGTTCTCGACAGCGCTGTTCCTGTTGATGCAGGCGCTGCAGCGGCGGGCACGGCGCGCGGCCGCGCGCTCGGGTGTTGCCGGCTAGGGCGCCGTGCGCCCTCTCCCGCGCACGGGCCCGAACATGACGTCGAGTTCGCGCAGCCGCACGTGCGCCTCGCCCTGACTGATCGCGCACGACACCTGCTCGAAGACCTCGGTTCGCAGGTACCACAGATCGTCGGGGTTGTCGGCGCCGCGCACACGCGAGCGCAGCAGGCTAGCCTGCTCGCCGTAGGCACCGCGCAGTGCCTGCTCGAACTCCTCGCGCAACTCTGCCATCTTGGCCAACGCGACCGCGGGGCCGCGCAGGTAGTTGGTGCCCGAGCACGGCCATAGCGACCCCGATGCTGCCCATGCCTTCTGGTACATCGCCGAATCCTTCGTCCCGAACTGCCCGCCCCCCGCGCATTCGCCTGACCTCGTTGCCGCTCTGGCAGCACAGCACGCAGGCGCCTGATGTGAGCACTCAGTGAAACGCCGCGTTCGCGCGGACGCAAGCCGGTAACCCCGCGAAGCCGTCCGCGAAACGAGACAAAACACGGGATGTCCCTGTGGGGGTTTGTGCCCGTGTTGCGATGCAGCGACTGTTGCTGAAGGCTCCTTCAGCGCGAACCGATGCGTGTCTTTGCTCTCGCGCCTCTCGCCTTGGACGTCGGTAGCGGATCGACCTCGCGAATCAGGCGCGCACCCTCGCTCAGCAGGAACTCGCGAAAGGCCCGTGCCACCGGTGGCAGCCGCTTCTGGCGCCGCTGCACCAGGTACCAGTGCAGCATCAGCGGGAAGCCCTGCACGTCGAGCATCACCAGCGTCTTGTCGCGCAGCTCGCGGCCGACGGTGTGGGCCGACAGGAAGCTGATGCCCATGCCGGCGAGCACGGCCTGCTTGATGGTCTCGGTGCTGCGGATCTCCATCGCCACGTTGAGCCGCTCCAGCTGCCGGCCCAGGCCCTCGGCCATCGACTGCCACGTATCGGAGCCCTTCTCGCGCACGATGAATGGCTCGCGCACCACTTGCGACAGCGGGATGCCGCGTTGGCGCGCCAGCGGGTGCTCCGCCGGCGCGACGATCACGTAGGGGTGCGGCGCGAACGGTTCGCTCACCGTGTCGGCATCCTGCGGCGGGCGCACCATGACGGCCAGATCGGTCAGGTTGTCGGCCAGCTGGACCAGCAGATCCTCGCGGTTGTGCACCGCCAGGTTCAGCCGCACGCCGGGGTGGCGGCCGGCGAACTGGACCAGCAGCCGCGGAAAGAAGTAGTCGCCGGCGCTGATCACCGCCACGTTGAGCTTGCCGCCGGCCACACCCTTGAACTGCGTCATCGCCGCGTCGGCATCCTCGAACTGGCGGATGATCAGCCGGCAGTGATGCAGCAGCTCGGTACCGGCGGCGGTGAGGAAGATCTTCTTGCCGAGCTGCTCGAAGAGCGCGGCGCCGGCGTGCTCTTCCAGCTTGCGCACCTGGGTCGACACCGCGGGCTGCGTGAGATGCAGCTCATCGGCGGCGCGCGAAAAACCGTTGAGCCGCGCGACGGCCTCGAAGACCTTCAACTGGCGCAGGGTGGCGTGCCTCACAGCGAAGCCCGGCTGCACAAGGGATCTCGGCCGGCAGAACCGTCCATTACTGATGATGAATAGTATGCCTCACTAACTTTGATTTTACGTTATCGATCGCACTGCCTAGCATGCTGTCCATGCTGCAACACTGGATTCGTTACTCGCACCGCGACCTCGTCGGCTTCGGCACCCTGGAAGAGGGCCGCATCCGGGTCTTCGACGGCGAGATGTTCGGCGAGTGCCGACCCTCAGGCGTCGAACTGCCGCTGGACGCCGTGACGCCGCTGCGGCCGTGCACGCCGACCAAGGTGATCGCGATGTACAACAACTTCGCCCCGCTGGTGGAGAAGTTGCAGCAGCGCCTGCCGAGCGAACCGCAATACCTGCTCAAGCCGCCCAACACCTACCTCGATCCGGGCGCGACGATACCGGTGCCGACCGTCGACAGCCGCGTCATCTTCGAGGGCGAGCTGGCCATCGTGATCGGCCGCACCTGCAAGGCAGTGTCCGAGAAGGAGGCGCTGTCCTACGTGTTCGGCTACACCTGCGCCAACGACGTCACTGCGGTCGACGTGCTGACGCGCGACCCCGCGTTCACGCACTGGGCGCGCGCCAAGGGCTTCGACGGCTTCTGCCCGTTCGGCCCGGTCATTGCCAGCGGCGTCGATCCGACCACGCTTCGCGTGCGAACCACGCTCAACGGCCAACCGCGGCAGGACTTCCCGGTGTCCGACATGCACTTCCCGGTACCGAGATTGATCTGCAGCATCTCGCGCGACATGACCCTTCATCCAGGGGATCTGATCCTCAGCGGCACCTCGCTCGGCGTGGGAGTGATGCGTCCTGCCAGTAGCATCGAGATCGAGATCCCCGGCATCGGCACCCTGCGCAACCGATTCGGGTGACACAAAGCATGTTCTACAGCCTGCAAACGAGATCCCTATGCGAATCGCCATCATCGGCGCCGGTGCCATCGGCGGCTATGTCGGAGTCAAGCTGGCGTTAGCCGGCGAAGACGTCACCTTTGTCGCGCGCGGCGCCAACCTGGAGGCCATCCGCCAGCGTGGCATGACACTGCGGCTGGCCGACGGCAGCGAACTGCACGCGCCCCAGGTGCGCGCCACCAACGACTACGCCGGCCTCGGCGTGCAGGACGTCGTGATCCTCGCGATGAAGGCGCACCAGGTGAGCGACATCGTCGGCCAGGTGCCGCAGCTGATCGGCCCGCAGACGACGGTGGTGACGATGCAGAATGGCATTCCGTTCTGGTACTTCCACCAACACGGCGGTGCGCTGACCGGCCGCGCAGTCGAGAGTGTCGATCCCGGTGGTGCGATCCTGCGTGCGATCCCGCCGCAGCAGGTGATCGGCTGTGTGGTCTACCCCGCCACCGAGCTGGTCGCACCTGGCATCGTGCGCCACGTCGAGGGCGACCGTTTCCCGCTCGGCGAGCTCGACGGCGGCATTAGCGAGCGTGTGACGCGGCTGTCGGAGTGCTTCACCCGCGCCGGCCTGAAGGCGCCGGTGCTCGACAACATCCGCGCCGAGATCTGGCTCAAGCTGTGGGGCAACCTGACCTTCAACCCGATCAGCGCGGCCTCGCACGCGACGCTGGTCGACATCTGCCAGTACCCGCTGACGCGTGACCTCGCCGCCAAGATGATGGGCGAGGCTCAGGCGGTAGCCCACAAGCTGGGCATCCAGTTCCGGGTGTCGCTCGACAAGCGCATCGCCGGCGCCGAGAAGGTCGGCAAGCACAAGACCTCGATGCTGCAGGACGTGGAAGCCGGTCGCGCACCCGAGATCGACGCGCTGGTCGGCTCGGTGGTCGAACTCGGCCGCCTGACCGAGACGCCGACGCCGCACATCGACGCCATCTACGCGCTGATCAAGCTGCTGGCGCGCAGCATGGCGGCCGAGCGCGGCAGAGTGAAGCTCGAAGCGATCGCGTGACGGGGATCGCGGCGCGTCGATTGCGAGCGGGAGGCTGCGCTCGGCCCGTTGCGGTCGTTCGCGAACGACCACTTTCGGCCGAGTACTGCGCATCGCGCCAGGCGGTACCCGGCCGGGGCTCATACTGGGTCGGTGCTCGCCT
>CALMQI010000223.1 GCA_937871935.1 uncultured Burkholderiales bacterium | reverse complement strand
GCGCAGAACGACGCCGAGCACGAGCAGTTGCAGCTGATCGACCGGCGCGCGCGCGCCAACGGCGTCGCCGACCTGCAGTGGCTCACGCAGGCCGAGGCGATGGCGCTGGAGCCGCAACTGCAGTGCGCGAGCGCCCTGCTCTCGCCGTCGACCGGCATCATCGACAGCCACGGCCTGATGCTCGCGCTGCTGGGCGACGCCCAGGCGCATGGCGCGATGCTGGCGCTGCGTTCGCCGGTGAAGCGGGCCGCGGTGGTGACCGGCGGCATCGAATTGCAGGTGGGCGGCGATGCCGCCACCACGCTGCGCGCACGCTGCATCGTCAACAGCGCCGGCCACGGCGCGCCGGTGCTGGCCACGGCCACCGCCGGGCTCGGGCGCGAGCACGTGCCCCCGCGCTACTTCGCCAAGGGCTGCTACTTCACGCTCGCCGGGCGCGCACCGTTCTCGCGCCTGGTCTATCCGGCACCGGGCGAGTCGGGCCACCTGGGCGTGCACCTGACGCTCGATCTCGGCGGCCAGGCGCGTTTCGGGCCCAGCTTTCGCTGGGTGAATGACATCGACTACGCCATCGACGACGAAGAGGCCGACCATTTCTACGACGAGGTGCGCCGTTACTGGCCGGGCCTGAAGGATGGCGCGCTGCAGCCGGGCTACACCGGCGTGCGGCCGAAGATCCGCGGGCCCGGCGAGCCGGCGCAGGACTTCCGCATCGACGGTCCGGCCACGCACGGGGTGCCGGGGCTGGTCAACCTGTTCGGCATCGAGTCGCCGGGCCTGACTGCCTCGCTGGCGATCGCCGACACCGTGGTGGCCGCGCTGGCGGGTTGAAACGCCGGGCCGACGCCGCTCGGCTTGCGTGGCATCAGAGACCACCCGACAACGCAGGCGACAATGCCCGCATGCTTGCACGCCTGCCGGCCGCCCTGCGCGGCGGTCTGACTGGCCTGACGCTCGGCCTGAACACCGTGGTCGTGTTCTCCTGCATGATCCCGCCGGCGCTGCTGAAGCTGCTGTTCAAGTCCGGTGCCGTGCGCAGCGCCATCGACCATGCGCTGACGACGCTGGCCTCGCGCTGGGTCGCCATCAACAACGCCTGGATCGTCGCGGTGCGGCCCGACGCACGCTGGGACGTGGCCGGCGTCGACAGTCTGCGCCTGCGCGGCTGGTACCTGGTGTCGAGCAACCATCAGAGCTGGGTCGACATCCTGGTGCTGCAGCGCATCTTCCACGGCCACATCCCGTTCCTCAAGTTCTTCCTCAAGGCCGAGCTGATCTGGGTGCCGGTGATCGGGCTGGCCTGGTGGGCGCTCGACTTCCCGTTCATGCAGCGCGGCAGAAGCCGCGGCGCGCGCGGCAACGACCTGAAGACCACGCGCGAGGCGTGCGAGAAGTTCAAGCGCATTCCGACGTCGGTGATCAACTTCGTCGAGGGCACGCGCTTCACCGCGGCCAAGCACGCGCAGCAGGCGAGTCCGTACCACCACCTGCTCAAGCCCAAGATCGGCGGCCTGGGCATCGCGCTGGCCACGATGGGCGAGCAGTTCGAGGCGCTGCTCGACGTGACGATCGTCTACCCGCACGGCACGCCGCGATTCTGGGACCTGTTGTGCGGCCGCATCGACGCCGTCACGGTGCGCGTGCAGCAGCGCCCCATCCCGCCGGAGGTGCTGGGCGGCGATCCGCTCGGCGACAAGGCCTACCGCCAGCGCATCGGCGCCTGGGTCGAGCAGCAGTGGCTCGACAAGGACCGGCTGATCGACGATCTGCTCGCGGCCGAGTTGCCGCGCGCGCACGGCTGACGGCGCCGACGGCGGCCGGCTCAGCCGCCGTCGGTCGACAACGCGTCGGTGCAATGGTGCGGCAGCACGACGCCGCGTGGCAGATCCTCGACCGCGGTGGTGCGGATGACAGGTGCCTGCGACCGGACACCGCCGAAGATCGTCGCGAACGCGACGTCGGCCGCGTCACGCCCGGTGCCGACGCGCACGAGCCCCATCGGCATCGCAGTACCCGAAGGATCGAAGATGTACCAGCGCCCGCCCAGGAAGACCTCGACATAGGCGTGAAAGTCCGGCGGCCCGAGCACCGGGTCGGCGCCATAGTCGGTACCGGTGGCGAAGCGGGCGGGGATGTTGACGGCGCGGCACAAGGTGATCATCAGATGCGCGAAGTCCCTGCACACGCCCACCTGCTCGATCAGCGTGTCGACCGCCGAGGTGTTCGAGTTCGACGTGCTCGACGCGAAGGTCACCTGGTCGCGGACGAACTGCTGGATCGCCAGCACGCGGCCGTAGCCTTGGCGCAGCGCGCCGAACCGGTTGATCGCAAAGCGGATCAACCGGTCCGACTGGCAGTAGCGGCTGGGGTAGAGGTAACCGAGCGTGTGCGCGGGCAGGCGCACGACCGGCACCTCCTCGATGCCGCCGGCGGCAACCCGATGATGGGCGATGTCCACCGTGGCCGCGTAGCGGACCGTCAGCGGGCCCGGCATGCCGCGCAGGCGCAGATAGCGGTTGCCGGTCGCCGGGTCCGTGTGGATCGACGACACCACTGGCTGACTCAGCCACAGCGTCTCGGCCGACACGAGCTGGCAGGCCGTGTGGGCCGCGTGAAGGTTGAAGACGAAGTCGGCGCCCTGCGGGTCGTCGATCTCGTAGCGAAGTTCGACCTGCAGCTTGATGCGGATCATCGCGCCCGCCGATCGTGACGGTGGCCAAGCCGGATACGGGACAAGGGACTCATCGATTCCAGTATGCGCTCGGCCCGAAAGGTCACAATGCCAGCCATGACGAACATCCTGGTTGAACCTCGCGCGCCCGAGCCGCTGTTCCACGACGACTCCGGCGCCGTGCGCTTCTGGGTTGCGACCGGCGAAGGACGATTCGTCGGCGCGACGATCAGCAAGCAGACGCTGCACTACCGGTTCCAGGCGAGCCTGGACGGTTCGGATGCGGTTCGTACCTACGTCGCGCACCAGGAGGAGATCGACGGCGCCGTGCGGCGGCGCCTCGCCGCCGGCTCGCTCGAGCCGATCATGCTGCGCGAGTTCGACGTCAAGCGGCACTGAGCAGACCGGCGCCGCCGGTACGCCCGCGCCGGTCAGCGGATGCTGCGAGGCATTTCGGTGCGGCGCCGGCGTCGCACCAGCTGCGAGGCCACGGCCAAGCCCAGCAGCGCGAAGCCGGCGGCATCGAACATCGGCCGCGGATAGACGAACAGGAGCCCGGCGACGAGCAGCAACGTGCGTTCGATCGCCAGCGTCTTCTCGAGCAGCCAGCCTTCGGCCGCAGCGGCGAATGCCACCAGCGCCAGCGCCGCAGTGACGGTGACCCACAGCACATCGGTCCACGAGCCGCCCTTCGGGATCGCCAGCAACAGCCCGACGCCGAGCGGATCGAGCACGAAGACGAAGGGCACCACGAAGGCTGGCAGCGTGTACTTCCACGACTGCAGCGTCGTCTTGTACGGGTCGCCGCCGGTGATGGCTGCGGCGGCGAACGGCGACAGCGCCGTCGGCGGCGACACCTCCGACAGCACGGCGTAGTAGAAGATGAACATGTGCGCCGCGAAGTCGGGCACGCCGAGCTTCATCAACGCGGGCGCCGCCACCACCGCGCAGATGATGTAGCTCGCCGTCACCGGCACCGCCAGGCCGACGACCCAGACGATCAGCGCGGTGTAGATCGCCGTCAGCACCAGGCTGCCGCCGGCGTAGGTGACCACGATGTCGGCAAAACGCAGGCCCAGGCCGGTGAGCGTGACCACGCCGACGATCAGCCCCGCCGCCGCGCAGGTGGCGGCGACGTTGAGCATCGTCACCGAGCCGGCCTCGAGTGCGCGCGCGAGCTTGGAGTGGCGCAACGTCTGCACCGCCCAGCCGGCAGGGCGGCGCGCCAGCAGCGACAGGTCGAGCAGCGCGCAGTCGCGGTTCATGAAGCTGACGAAGAACGCGACGATGGTCGACCAGAACACCGCGGCGACCGGCGAGTAGCCGAGCAGCAGGAAGACGATGATCGACAGCAGCGACGTGAAGTGGAAACCCATCGTCTTCATCAGCTGCCACATGCCCGCGCCGGGCGCGAGCTCGATCCGTTTGACGCCGTACTTGCGCGCGTCGATCTCGACCATCAGGAACAGCGAGAAGTAGTACAGGCACGTCGGGATCGCCGCCATGCGGATCACGTCGAGGTAGCTGATCTTCAGGAACTCGGCGATCAGGAACGCCGCGGCACCGAGCACCGGCGGCGACAGGATCGCGCCCAGCCCGCCGGCCGCCAGCAGGCCGCCGGCGGCGTTCTTCTCGTAGCCGGCACGCGCGAGCATCGGGTAGGCGACGGTGCCCAGCGTCACGGTGGTTGCCACGCCGGAGCCGGACGGCCCGCCGAGCAGGAACGACGCCGCCGTCACCGCGCGGCCAGCGCCCGCGGCCTTGCCGCCGAACGCGGCGAGCGAGAAGTCGATGAAGAACTGACCGGCGTTTGAATACTGCAGCAGCGCGCCGTAGATCGTGAACAGGATGATCAGCGACGACGACACGTCCACCGGCGAACCGAAGATGCCCTCCAGCGTCATGTACATCGTGCCGACCAGGCGGCCGATGTCGTAGCCCTTGTGCGTCCACGGCGCCGGCAGTTGCGGACCCACCATCGCATAGGCGATGAACAGCACGCACACCAGCGGCATCACCCACCCGGTCGAGCGGCGCGCCGCCTCCAGCACCAGCAGCACCAGCGCGACGCCCATCACGTTGTCGAGCGTGTTCGGCGCCGTGCTGCGATCGAGAAAATCGTCGCCGCCGGCCAGCGCATAGGCCACCGCCGCCACGCCGACCAGCGCGCAGACCACATCGAACCCGCTGAAGCGGTGGCGCAGGCGCGGCAGCGCCGGAAACAGCAGGAACACCAGCGCCAGCATGAAGCCCACGTGCACGTAGCGCAACGTGGTCGTGGTGACGATGCCCCAGGCCGCGTACAGGTGGTACAGGCTCATCGCCACCGCGAGGGCGAACAGCGCGTGGCCCCAGGCGCCGGCGAAACGATGGGTCGCGCCTTCCTCGGCCGCGATGAAGGCCTCGGCCTTCCGGCGCTGCTCCTCGGTGATCGTCACCGGCTCGCCGGCTGCGGCCGGCGGCGGGGCGGCGCCGGGCTCAGCCATGCGCCACCGCCGCAACGATCATTTCAAGGTGACGCCGCGCTCGGCGAAGTACTTGATCGCGCCGGGATGGTAGGGAATCGGCGACGCGCTTTGCGTCTGCCACTTGAGGTCGAAGTTCTGCGCTTCCTTGTGCACCAGGATCAACTCGTCGCGCTTGTCGAAGATGGTCTTCACGATGTTGTAGGCCACGTCGACCGGCATGTCCTCGCGCGCGATGATCAGGTTCTGCACGGTGGCCACCTGGTTGGGCTGCTCCTGCCCGGGGTAGGCCTTGGCCGCGATGGTGTCCTTCACGTACAGCGGGCCGTGCTTCTTGTTCATGGCCTCCACCGCTTCGGCGTGGTCGATCAGCTTGAGCTTGGTGCCCGGCGTGGCGCCGAGGTCGGTGACGGCCGCCGTGGGAATGCCGCCGACCCAGAAGTAGGCATCGAGCTTCTTGTCCTTGATCGCATCGCTGCTCTTGCCCGGGTCGAGGCGTTCGCGCTTGATGTCCTTCTCCATGTCGAGCCCCATCGCCTCGAGCACGCGCGAGGCCATCAGCTCGGTCGCGCTGTTGGCGGCACCGGTGGAGACCCGCTTGCCCTTCAGATCGGCGAACTTGTTGATGCCGGTGCCTTCGACGGTGACCACGTGCATGCGGTTCGGATAGGCCACCATCAGCGTGCGCACCGGCACTGCGCCGCTGGCGAAGCGGCCCTGGCCCTTGTAGCCGTCCCAGGCCGCGTCGGCCATCGACAGGGCGAGGTCGGACTTCTTCTGGCTCATCAACTGCAGGTTGGCCACCGAGCCGGCGGTGGTCTCGGCGTTGGCGGCGTAACCGGGCACGTACTTCGACAGGATGTTGGCGATGCCGCCGCCCATCGGGTAGTACACACCCGTGGTCGGGCCGGTGGCCACCGACAGGGTGACCTTGTTCTGCGAGGTCGCGATGCCGCTGGCCAGGGCCAGGGCCAGCGCGAGCACCACGCGGAAGGACGGGAACTTCATGAGTGCGACTCCTGTGCAGCAACGGTCGAGCGACCATTCTAGGAAGCGATGGCCCACCGCGGACCGCTCGGGAACCCGCAGCTAGCGCCCGACCAGGCCGGCGAATTGCCACAGTGCAAAGCCCGCCAGCACTGCGGCCGAGACCTGGTTGATCCGACGCCGCCAGCGCCTGTCGAAGCGCTCGCGTGCGAGTCCGACTGCGCTGCTCAGCAGCAGCCACCACAGCGCCGAGCCGAGCAGCACGCCGGCGATCATGAGCCACGGCGAGCCGACCGCCATGCCACCGGCCAGCGCGCCGAACACCGCGATGAACGACAGGATCGTCGCCGGATTGCTCAGAGTCAGCACGAAGGTGCCTGCAAAGCAGCGCAGCAGGTCGGCGCCGCCGCGCACGTCGGCCGCACGCTCGGCCATCGGCGCGCGCCAGATGCTGAAGGCCATCCACAGCAGGAAGGCACCGCCGCCGAGCACCAGCGGCACGCGCGCCGCGGTGAGTGCGTTGACGAGCGCTGTCACGCCGAAGGCACCGACCGCGCCGTACACCGCGTCGGCGGCCGCGGCGCCGAGCCCGGTGGCCAGCCCGGCCGCAGTGCCGCGATGCAGCGTGCGCTGGATCGTGAGCAGGCCGATCGGGCCCACCGGCGCGGCGATCGACAGCCCGATCAACAGCGACTGGACGAACACCGCGGAACTCGAGCCGGTCATGCCGCATTGTCCCGCTGCTCGCGTCGACGACGCCGCAGCGGCCATCGCGTGTGTCCCGTCGATGGTGAGGGCGCGCCTGGGGTCGGGCTGCACGGGCCAGCTGTTTGACCTGCCCCAAACGCACCAATCATTCACGCGAGGGATTCCACCGTCGCCTCGTGCGGCCGAATGGCCAGAGAATTTGCCATTGCCTTCCAGTTGGGACAACGACCGATGACATCACATACTGCAGTAGCCGCGACGCTGGCCGCCCTCTCGTTCGGCCTGCTGGCATCGGCCGCGCAGGCCCAGGACAAGCCGGTCGAACTCAAGTTCGCGCATTGGCTGCCCGCCGCGCATTCGCTGGCCAAACACGGCTTCGAGCCCTGGGCCAAGTCGGTCGAGGCCGCTTCGGGCGGCTCGATCAAAATCGCGTTCTTCCCGGCGCAGCAGCTCGGCAAGGCAGCCGACCACTTCGACATGGCACGCGACGGCATTGCCGACATGACCTGGGTGAATCCGGGCTACCAGGCCGGGCGTTTCCCGTTGTTCGCCGCCGGCGAACTGCCGTTCATCGTCGGCAAACCCGGGCCGGGGTCGGTGGCGCTGGACGCCTGGTACCGCAAGTACGTGGCCACCGAGATGAAGGACGTGAAGTTCTGCTTCGCGCACCTGCACGTGGGCACGCTGCACGCCAAGAAGCCGATCACCGAGCCGGGGCAGATCAAGGGCATGAAGATGCGCTCGTCCAACGGCACCAACGCGGCCTTCATGAGCCTGCTGGGCGGCACCAACGTGCAGGTGTCGGCGCCCGAGGCGCGCGACGCGCTCGAGAAGGGTGTCGCCGACGCGTTGTCCTTCCCCTGGGGCTCGATCATCAGCTTCGGCATCGACAAGGCGGTGAAGTACCACACCGACATGCGCCTGTACGCGGCCAACTTCGTGTGGGTGATGAACCGCGGCTGGTACGACAAGCTGGCGGCGGGCCAGAAGAAGGTGATCGACGACCACTGCAACAACGACTGGGCCGGCAAGGTGGGCGCCGCCTGGGGCGATGACGAGGACACCGGCCAGGGCAAGCTCGAGAAGATGGCCGGCCACACCATCGTCAAGCTCACGCCGGCGCAGCTGGCCGAGTGGAAGAAGTCCGCCGAGCCGCTGTACGGCCAGTGGGTCAGCGGCGCCGACAAACTGGGCGTCAACGGCAAGCAGGCCTTGGAAGAGCTGCGCAAGGAAATCGCCGCCCGCGGCGCCGGCGGCTGACTTAAGCCGATGCGCCGCCTGCTCGCGGCCACCGAAACGGTGGCCGCGCTGTTCCTGCTGCTGATCGCGCTGGTCACCGCGGTCAACGTCGTGTTGCGCGGCATGTTCAGCATCCAGTTGCCCGACTGGTTCGACGGCTCGCGCATGCTGCAGGGCATTGCGCTGTTCTGGGGCTTCGCGCTCGCCACCTACTACGGCAGCCACATCTGCGTCGATGTGCTGTGGGAGCACGTCTCGCGCGAGCGCCAGCGCTGGATCGACATCGGCGCCACCACGCTGACGCTGCTGTTCCTCGCCCCGCTGGCCTGGATGGTGTGGATCAAGGTCGGCGGCACCGGCACCCAGGGCACGATGGATCTGCGGCTGCCGCTGAAATGGTTCTACGCCGTCTCCGCGGCCGGCGCCACGATGGCCGCCGTGTTGTGCGTACTGCGCCTGGTGCGCCTGCTGCAGCGCGCCGACGACGAGTTGCTGCCGGTGTCGGTGCACGAGATCGAGACCGGACGCGCCTGAATGAAACCCCCAAGCTCGCTGTCGCTCGCGGCCCCCCGAGGGGGCGCTCAGCGGCTTCGGGCGGCCGGGCGCCGCTGGATGAGACCCCCAAGCTCGCTTTCGCTCGCGGCCCCCCAAGGGGGCGCTCAGCGGCTTCGGGCGGCCGGGCGCCGCTGAGATGGACCGCAATGCCGTCGCCTTGATCGGCTTCGTGCTGATGTTCGCGCTGATGGCCATTCGCGTGCCGATCGGCATCTCGATGGGTGTGGCCGGCATGGTCGGCTTCGGCATGCTCTCCGGTCCGCAGGCGGCGCTCAACCTGCTGGCCAATGTGCCGTTGTCGGTGGTGACCGACTACAACCTCAGCGTGATCCCCATGTTCATCCTGATGGGCGCCTTCGCGTCGCACTCCGGCATGAGCACCGAGCTGTTCACCGCCGGGCGGGTCTGGCTCGGCCACCGCCGGGGCGGGCTGGCGCTGGCCTCGATCGCCGCCTGCGGCTCCATCCCGTTCAGCTTCGCGACGTCCTTGAAGGGCTTCTCCCCGAACGCGACGTAGTGGTTGCCGCCGGGCGTGAGCTCGACCGACGGAATCACCGGAGGCGTCCCTGTGACCGTGATCCCGTCCATCACCATCTGTTTGAAGACGGTCTCGACATTCGCCTGAGCCGCCCCCGCCTCGATGCCCGGTTTGAGGCGGCCCATGATCGGCACCCACCAGAAGTCGTTCTGGGCGAAGCCCGCCCCGTCGCGAACTCGCTCCGGCGCGATCAGTCGGATGGTCTCGAGCGGCATCCACATGTCGTCCGCGTTGCCGGGATTGACTCCGGTGAAGCGCGCGGGGGTGACACCGACGACGGAGACGGGTTTTCCGTTCACGAATATCGACTTCCCGAGAATCGCGGGGTCGCCGCCGAATCGGCGCTGCCAGTATCCATGACTGATGACGGCCACCGCTTCTGCATTGGGCTTGTCATCTTCCATCCCGATACCGCGGCCCATCGCAAGTGGAAGGCCGAGCGTGTCGAAGGCGGGGATGCTGCCGGGGATGAAGCGCACCACCACCGCGGGCGAGCCCTTCTGGCGGAAGGCTCTGATGCGGAACGCGCCGACGCCTTCCAGCGCGAGGGCGC
>CALMQI010000222.1 GCA_937871935.1 uncultured Burkholderiales bacterium | reverse complement strand
CGGCTCGACGAAGCCCGCAAACTCCTGGTGGTGCGTGATCGCGAGATTGCCGAGCTGTCTCAATCGAGCCGTCGCCAGCAGGAGGCCTTGAACGACGCCCGCGTCATCAATCAAAAGCAGACGAGCGATATCGAGCGTTTGCGTTCGCAGGTGTTGGCATTCGAGGCTCAATCGCGCCGGGGCGCCAACGACGGAGATCGGGAGGGCGAGCTTGCTGTCCGCACCGAACTCGAGGTCTTGCGGGCGCGAAGCCGCGAGCAAGCGTCCCAGATCGACCGCCTCAATGCGGAAGTCTCGGTCAGCCGCGCCAATTCCGATGCCTCACAAGGGCTCCCGCACACGTCGCAGGTCATCCCACTCAATGGAGCGGGCAAGGACACCGCAGGATCCGCAGGTCAGGCATCTGGACAAGACGGCGCCGCCAAGGACAACGCCACTGCGGCCACGATTGCCGGGCTGCGCCGCGAGGTCGCCGTCTTGCAGGCGCAACTCGATCAGGCACGAGCCGCGAGCGACCTGGCAACCGATGCCGGCAAGCAGGCGATCGGCCACGAGACCGCCGCCGAGCGGGAATTGCGCACGGTCCAGGCCAAGTCGGAGGATCAGGCGGCCGAAATCACGAGGCTGAGAGCCGAAATTGCGGCTGTCACGACCGAGACCAACAGCGCCCAGGGTGGCGTCCCCTCGTTGCGCGACAATCGGATCGCGTTGAAGGCGCGCCTGAGCGGCCTGGAAGCGAAGAGCAATCAGCAGGCGGAAACCATCAATCGCCTGCGCGCCGAATTGGCCCAGGCCAACGAGCGCGCTGCCCGGCAAGCTTCGAATTTCATGGACGAGATGCGACGTCTCGGGATCGCTCCGCACGTGACGCAGTCGCGGACGGGGCGTCCGCAGGATGCGCGGGCGCGCAATGTCGCGAGGCGGACGCAGGCCTTGTTCGACACGTCGCGCGGCAACGGCGGGCTGGCATCCGGGGGCAGCGAAGAGGTCCGCGCAGAGGCCAAGAGCGCGGTCGAAGGTGACGGGGGTGCAGCGGCCAAGCCGGGCGCAATTCCTCTTGGCAAACGACTAGGCGCCGGTCCGTCGACGGCAACGGATGCCGATGCGGCGGCACTGCTGGCTGTCTCTGCTGCCAACGCTCGGGAGGCGTCGCCGGCGATGCCGGCGAGCTGCAGCACGCGCTCGGCGTGGCTCCCGATTCGTCGACGCAGGCGCTCTACCACCGCTGCATCGACGGCCTGGAGGGCCCGATGCCGGCCCTGGTGGGGCGCGACATGGCGCGCGCGCAGATCACGCAGTGGCTGCGGCTCCCGCTGCATGCGCGGCCGGCCGGCGTGGTGGTGTCGGGCCCCGGCGGCATCGGCAAGACGGCGCTGTGCCGCGAGATCGTGGCTTTGGCGAAGAACGACGATGCACGCGTGGTGAGCGTGGATGCGGCATTGCCGGGCCGACCGTACGCGGCCGTGACGGCGGCCTGCGAGCGACTGATCCTGGAAGACCGCGCGCTGCTCGACGCCATCGGCGCGCCGGCGCGCGCGGCGCTGGCCTTGCTGACGCCGCTCGCGGCGCCGGCGGCAGACCTGCCCGGCCCTCTCGGACGGCATCAGGTCATCGGCGCGTTCAGGAGGCTGCTGCTGGCCGGAGCGGCGGACCACAGTGTGCTGCTGCGCGTCGACGATGCGCATCTGCTCGACGACGCCGACGTCGACGTCATGCTGCACCTGGTGTCGGCAGGCCCGCCGGTGTTCGTGGTGCTGGCGATGCGCCCACCCGCCGCGGGCTCGGCACTGGCCCGCGGGGTCGCGCGGCTGGTCGCGGCGGGCGCGTTGCGCACGCTTGAGCTCGGGCCGCTGCCGCCCGACGATCTGCGCACGTTGATCGGCCGCGAGGCCTTGGCCCCACTGAGCCACGACGTGGCCGACCGCATCGTGACACTCGCCGACGGCAACCCGTTCATCGCACTGGAGCTGGTGCGCTGCGCTGCGGCTGTGGGCGCGCGGCTACCGGCCAGCGTCGCCGAGGCGATCACGCTGCGTCTGGTCGACGTGCCCGACAGTGCGCTCGACCTGCTGCGCAGCCTGGCGCTGGTGAACGACGAGTTCGATGCGCGAGTCGCGGTGGCGCTGGCGCAGAACGACGAGGCGCGCGGCTTCGCCGCGCTCGACGCGGCGCTGCGGGCCGGCGTGCTGGCGGTGGCCGAGGCGCGCTACCGATTCCGCCACGAACTCGTGCGCCAGGCGCTGATCGAGCAGGTGGCGCCACACCGCCGCTTGAAGCTGTATCGCGAGGCCGCTCAGGCCTTGGCCGAGCTCGACGTGCCGCCGTCGCTGGTGGCACGCCTGTGGTCGGCGGGGGGCAGCCCGCGCGAAGCGATCGCATGGTGGCTGGCGGCCGCGCAGGCGGCCATGCACGTAGCAGCGTTCAGCGACGCGTTGCGGCACCTCGAGCCCGTGCTCGCGTTCCAGCCGGATCACGCCGAAGCGCTGCGCCTGCGGGCCGAGGCGCTCGACGCGCGCGGCGAGGCCGGTGCCGTCGAGGCCTACCGCATCGCCGCCGACGCCATCGGCGGCGCCCTGGCCGACGACCTGCGCGCCAAGGGCGCCCTGGCGCAAGTCAAACAAGGCGACCCCAAGGGTGCCGTGGCCAGACTGCAGGGCCTGCAGCCCAGCACGGCCGAAGGCCGCCTGAGCGAGGCGCTCGCCTATTGCGGCGCGGCGGCGCTCGGTGCCATCGACCCCGCGATCGGCACGCTCAAGTCGGCCGAGGCACGACGGGTGGCGCTGCAGTCGGGCGACACCGCGGGCATCGTGATCGCATCGTGGGCCCACGCCGCCGCCGCGCACGCGCGCGGCCAGCTCCACGAGAGCGTGTGGGCGGACCTGCACGACGCGCAGCAGTTTCCCCATCTCGCGGTGCGCGTGTTCGATGGCCAGCTGTGCATGGTGCAGCGCTTCCTCTATGGCGCGCGGCCGTACGCGGAAGTGATCGCCTTCGCCACAGCACTGGCCGCCGAAGCACGCCGCCTCGGCGCCGCGCGCGGCCATGCCTTCGGCATGACCATCCGCGGCGAGGCCGAGTTGTTGTCGGGTGATCTCGACAGCGCCGAGGCGCACCTGAGCGAGGGTGTGGCGCTGCACCGCGCGATCGGCGCGGCCACCGGCGAGTCGTTCGCGCTGCAGCGCCTGGCCGAGGTGTCGATGTACCGCGGCGAGCGTGACCGGGCCCGCGAGCGCCTGGACCAGGCGCTCGACGTGGCGCGCCAGACCGACATCGGCTTTCATCTGCTCGATCGCATCTACGGCGCCCGCATCGCGCTGGCCGACAGTGCAGACGCGGGCTTGTGGGCGCTGGAGGATGCGCGCGAAGCGGTACGGGGCCCACTGGAAACCTGCCCGACCTGCCGCATCACATTCGCCGTGCCGGCGGCGATTGCCGCCGCACGCGCCGGTCGTGTCGAGCTGGCGCAGGAGTACGAAAGCCAGACGGCCTATCTGGCCGACGTGGTGATGCGCCTGCCGGCCTGGTACGCGGCGCACGACGAGGTGCGCGGCCACCTGGCGCTGACCCGCGGACACGACGACCACGACGTCGCCCGCACGCACTTCCTCGCGGCGGCGCGGCGCTTCCGCGAGGCCGGGCACCCGCTGGACGCGCAGCGCTGCGCTGCATCGGCGCAGCAACTGGCCGGCCCGATCGCCAGCGCGTGAACACCGACCGCGCCGTCGGTGCCGCGTCAGTGCAGGCTCGGCGGCCGCTGACTGAACAGCTTGGCCGCCCGGCCCTTCAACTCCAGCAACTCGCTCGGCGTCACCGAATAGCGACCGTTGAGCACGTCGACCTCGACGCGGAACTCGACCTCGCGCGCGCCGTTGCGCAGGATGCCGACGGTGAACTCGTAGTCCTTCTGCGCCGCCGGAAAACCCTGCCTGGCCGGATCGTGATCCACGTAGCGCACGTTGCGGATCTCGCCGCTGGCCAGGTCGAGCTCGCCTTCGGAGCGCACCTCGTGTTCGCTCAGTTCGTCGACGATGGTGATCGGTAGCTTCAGGTCCATGGCAGGGGCGGCCGGCGTGCGGGGAATGGGCGAGCGCCGATTGTCCGCCCAACGCGGATGACCCGGGCAAACACGGTGCCGGCCGAGCGCCGACATCGTCGGCCCTATGCTGTGATCGATGCGCGCACGTGATGTCGGCGAACTGCTCTTGCTCAGCGTGCTGTGGGGCGCAGCGTACTTGTTCATGCGCGCGGCAGTGCCGGCGTTCGGTCCGGCGCCGCTGATCGCGCTGCGCATGGCGATTGCCGTGGCCGTGCTGCTGCCGCTGCTCATATGGCGCGGCGGTCTGCAGCAGCTGCGCACACAACCGATGTCGCTGCTGGTGCTGGCGCTGCCCTTCACGGCACTGCCCTTCCTGCTGCTCGGCTTTGCGGCGCAGCATCTCACCGCCGGGCTGCTGGCGGTGCTCAACGCCACCGCGCCGCTATTCGCCGCGCTGATCGCGCACTTCTTCTTCCACGAGCGGCTGGGCCGCTGGCGCAGTGCCGGCCTGGTGGTGGGCTTCAGTGGTGTCGCGCTGCTCACTGCCGGCAGCGCGTCGTTGCGCTCATCGCTGAGTCTGCTCGCCGTGGCTTCGGTGCTGTTGACGTCGATGCTGTGGGCGGTCGGTGCCAACTACACGCGCCGCCGATTCGGCGGCATGGACACCCTGGCGCTCACCGTCGGCAGCCTGGCCGTGGCCAGCCTGGCCGTGGCGCCGCTCGCGGCGGCCACCTGGCCGGCCACGCCGCCGCCGCTGCGTGCGTGGATCGAGACGGCGTTCCTCGGCATCGGCAGCTCTGGGCTCGGCTTCCTGCTGTACTACCGGCTGCTCAGGCGCATCGGCGCGGTGCGTGCGATGTCGGTGACCTTTCTCAACCCGGTGGTGGCGCTGGTCGCCGGTGCGCTGTACCTGGGTGAGGCCGTCGACGGGCAGACCCTGGTCAGCGCCGCGGTGGTGCTGGCAGGCACCGCGCTCGCGCTCGGCCTGTGGCCGGCGAGTGACGCGGCTGCCGCGGCGCTGGAGCGGCCCGCTGCCGTCAACCGGGCCGGGGAGTCCTGACCCCTCGCGCTTCGCGCATCATTCCCCGCGACGTGCCGAACGCTGCGTGTGCGAAGCTGCCCGCTGCAGCGGCAAAGACCGGGTGATCATCAGCCGACCCTGCAAGTACACGGCGTTGAGCAAGCGCCGCGTGCACGCCCGATCCGACCCCGACTCCTTGGCCAGCTCCTGAACGGAAGCCGGTTCGTCGCCCAGGCAGTGCAGTGTCGACGCGCACCAGGGCTCCATCGGCATGCGTCGCAGCGACTGCCCGGGCGCAAGCCGATAGCGTACCGGCCCGGCAATCTCGGGCAGCAGCGCGCTGTGGCTGCCGCGAAGCGCCATCGTCCACAGAAGCAAAGCCATGCTGCCGCTGTGCGCCGCATAGGCGGCTGCCGGGTCCAGCAGACCGGAGGAGGGAATCGGCGCCACGTGCATCACCTGCAGTTGCGCCGCGCCATCGCCATCCAGGTTCAACAGATCGAGATCGCAGCGAAAGTGATGCTGCCGCGGAAACAAGGACAGCTCGACGATTCGATTCAGGTACTGCAGGTACACGAGCAGCGGATGCATGTGCCTGGCGATCGCGGCCAGCACCGGCAGCAGGTCGGCGCCGCAGGCCTGATCCTCGAACCGCATCAGATCGGAGAGCACCGATGGGCTGAGCGTTGACGAAAACCGTGTCGACGTCGACTGCAGGGTGGACCACAATTCGTTGGCCTGCGTATCGGCACCGTCGAGATGAGTGACGGTGCTCGTCATTCCGGCATCTCGCATCGCCGGTTGTTGGCACTCGGTCGAGGTCGGATCCGCGAAGAACCGAAACCGCTAAATGGGTTAACCGCACACATGCGGTGAAGTATCCGGATTTCGCACCTTAAGTGCGCGTAACCTTGTGTCGCCGAGTTTCCCGCAGGCAGGGAGGTGCCGATGGACGATGCAGTCGTGGATCGCGACAGTGCACGGCCGGCCGCCGACGAGCCTGTGGCGGTGATCGTCGTGCATGGCGTGGCCGACCAGCCGCATGGCGAGACGGCGCAAGCGGTGGCGATTCAGCTTGCATTGGAGACCCGCGCGGCGGTCGTGCGGCGAGACGTGACCTTGCACGTCGCCGCGTGCAAGCCAGCGGTCGGCTACGAGCGCTGGCTTGCTCCCGGGTTGTGGCAGGCGATGCAGAAGTCGTTCTTCCACTCGCTGCGCAGTGATTTTCTCGATCCGCGGCTCGGCGGCGCCGACTCGGCGATCGCTGCCGGCCGGCGGCAGCGAGGCCTGACCCCGCTGCCCAACAGCGCCGCCGCCGACAACAGCATCCCGCTCGGTGTGCGCTTCACCGACTTTCTGCTTGCCAAGAACGACCAGGCGCACATCGAGAGGCCTGCCAAGGATGCCGTCGTGCATACCGTCGCGCGATTCGACATCGAGGTCGACGGTGCGAGCACCGGTGCCCCGCGGATGGCGGTGTTCGAGATGTACTGGGCCGACCTGTCGCGCTTGCCGGGGTTCGTGCCGCAGATCGTCGCCGAACTCTTCACCTTGCTGTTCGACCTGGTGCGCGTCGGAGGTCAGGCCGTGGGGATCCACGCCACGAGGCCGGGCACGCCGGCGGCGTTCGGCCTGCTCGCACGCTGCCACCGTGCAGCCGATCAGTTGTACACGAGGGCCCTGGCCATGCTGATGCTGCAGCTGGTGCTTTGCGCCTTCGTGGTGGTGCTGGCGTCCACGGTGGCAACGCACGCGCGCGGTGCGGCTTATGCCGTCAGCCTGCTCATCGCGGTCGGCGTCGCGGCAGGGGTCGCCCGTGCGGCCACCGCGAGACCGTGGCTTCTGGGCTGTGTGGCCGGCACGAGCGTGTTGATGCTGCTCATCGTCTTCGTCGCGCAGCCGCTGGCGCAGTCGCTGCCGCCAGTCGGCGCAGGCCCGGCGGCCGGCATCGTGATCGGTGTGCTGCTGCTCCCGCTCGTCGCGGGTTATGCGTGGCTCCTGCGCTACTGGGAGAAGCGCTTTCGGGCGGTGCTCGGTTATGGCATCGCGTTCGGCCTCGTCACCGCGTCGTGCATAGGCTGGGGCGCGGCCCTGCACGACGGCCTGTACGGCGCGAAGGGCTGGCTGGTCGGTGCCATGCGCGCGGCCGAACTCGTGCTGCTCGCGCAGATGGTGTTGTGGCTGCTGCTGGCGCTCGCCTGCGCCGCGGTGGTGGGAGTGGGGTGGCGTGCGGGCATCGCCGCACGGCAGAGTGCCGACGCGGACTCGATTCGCTTCGTCATCCGCACCGGGCGGTTGGGGCTGTTCGCCTCGCTGGGCGCCTTCGTCGTCTTCGTCACCGCGACATGGGCGCTGCTGAGCGACCCACTGTGCAGCCGGCTCAAGCTGGTGGAGTATCCGGCGCTCATCTTCGGCGCGGGCCATTCGCACAGCGACGGTTGCAGCTGGTTCGGTGATCGTCTCGCCGGCAGCACCGAGACCTTCGCGCTGGTGGCGTTGATGTTGTCGCTGGTGATCGGCTTCGTCGTGATCGTGCTGGCACCTTGCCTCGCCGCGGAGATCGGGCTGCGGCGCTACGCCACCCACCGCGCCATCGGCGACTGGCTGACGCGTGGCTACCGCGCGATGGATCGGCTGCTCGGCTGGGGCAGCTGGATCGCGCTGGCGGGCATGCTGATCGGCGCGCTGCTGCTCTGTGATTCGCTGTTGCGCCTGCTCGGCAATCCGCCGTGGGATTCGTTGGAGTGGATGTCAGGTCGGCTGCGCAGCGCCTCGGCCGACGTGCTGCAGGCGCTGGTGATCGCGGTGGCCGGCACCACGACCGGTCTGCTGGCGCTCAGCCGGGTCAGCGCCCGGTGGCTCAAGGCGCTGCGGGTGCCGCTCGACGCGGCGCTCGATGTCGACGTGCACTTTCGGGAGTTCCCCCGTGAGGCGATTCCGCGGGTGCGCATCGTGGAACGTTACGTGGCCTTGCTCCAGCATGTGGCAGATCAGGGATATCGGCGCGTCGTGATCGTGGCACACAGCCAGGGCACCGTAATCACCGCCGATCTGCTGCACTACTTGAGGCACCGCCCCGAGTTGCTCGCCGCGAACACCACGCGCGAACCGCCAGAGCGCGCCAGGCACGCCGAGGACCCTACGCCGGACCCGCTCGCTCGACTCGGCGCCGCGTTGGCGGCGGTGGAGATCGATCTGCTGACTGTCGGGTGCCCGTTGCGGCAACTCTATGCGCAGCGCTTCCCGGCCCAGTACACCTGGGCTTGCGACCCCGATCCTGCGCAGCTCGGCGTGCGACGCTGGTTCAACGCCTGGGGCGCCGCCGACTACGTCGGGCGCTGGCTGTGGAGCAGCGACGGATCACTGCCACTCCAAGTGGCGGCACGCGCCTATGACCACCCGATCGTCGAAACCGCGGATCGGCGTGACCTGTGCATCGGCCCGACGGCACATACGCACTATTTCGAGCCCGCACAGGCTCAGGTGCGGCTGTTGCTGCTGGAGCTGCTGCGGTCTCCGGAGCACAGGCCGACGTAGTGGCATGTTCGCCCCGTCAATCTTCGGCATACCGTGAACAGCCTGCCAAATCATGGGCTTTCCTGCCATCCACCCGGCAACACTCGCTCGTAGGATAAAAGCGTGTCCAGCGCCACGGGAGATGCACGATGGTGTCGACCCAGGGATGTGCGGTGTTGCTGGCCGGCCTGGCCTTTGCCCTGCCGGGCCTTGCGCAGCGAACCGCCGAGATGGCAATGCCGAGCTGCGTGAGCGGCAGCCCGCCGATGCGCGTGTCGTCGACCATCGAGCGCGCCGTGCTCGATGCCACCGACAGCCGGCGTTTCCACGAGGCCGCGCAGGCGCGTTATCCCCTGTACCAGCGCGGCGGGCTGGTGCCGGCCCAGGTGCTGATGATCCGACGCGGCGAACACTGGCAGTACGTGACGCTGTCGCCGCACGGGCGACGCGGCGGGCTGTGCCTGTTGGCCGTGTTCGCGGCCGACCGTTTCGACTTCACGCCGGGCTGGCTGGCCAAGTACGAGCCGCGTGCGGGTGATTCGGACGACTGAGAACGCTCTGTGATCGCGCGGCGGCGATCAGCCCACGCGGTCGGCGGCAAAGCCAGCGGCATCACGCCTTGCCCAGCGGCGGCCGGCCGAACAACGAAGACGCGCGGCTGATCGGACCGAGCTCCGCGGTGGCGGCCAGCAGCGCGGGGGCCAGCGCCTGCATGCGCGTTGGCGTGAGCCGCAGCCGCGGACCGGCGATGCTGATCACGGCGATCACATCGCCACCGCGCACCACCGGCGCCGCCATCGCGGCCATGCCGGGCGCGAACACTTCGTCGATGGTGGCGTAGCCCCGCACGCGCGCGGCATGCAGAAAGCCGAGCAACGCCTTCACGGTGGTGGGCGCTTGGGGTCCGTAGTCCTTGGGCGAGCCGAAGCCCTGTCGACTCACGAGTTCGAGCGCACGCTCGTCGGTCAGCGCCAGCAGCCAGGCGTGGCCCGACGCGGTGCACGACAGCCGCGCGTCCATGCCCATGTCGGGGTCGTAGCGCAGGCCCTTGCGCGAGCCTTGTGCCTTGGCCACCCAGGTGAGGCGCTCATCGTCGATGATCGACAGTCGTACCAGTTCGCCCGACTCCTTGGCCAGCCGTTCGAGCAGCGGCTCGGCGATGTCGACGATGCCCGAACTGCTGAGAAAGCCCAGCCCCATCGACGCGAGCTTGGCGGTGAGCACATAGTCGCCCTGGCTGCGCGTCTGGCGCACATAACCCCGCCGCTGCAGCTCGCTGAGCAGGCGGTGGCAGGCACTGCGCGGCATGTCGAGTTCGTCGGCCAGCGCGGTCAGCGCCATGCCTTCGGGCTGGCCGCACAAGCGCTCGAGCAAACCGAGACCGCGGTCGAGTGCGAGGCTCATGCGGCCATTCTTCCATAACACGGAAGGTGTTTCCAATTCGGAAAGCCAGCGCGCGATCGCTTGAAGAATCGCCCTCCACCGAAGCTGGCCCGAGCGCACACGAAGGATCCGCATGCCCCACCCCCTGTTCGTGCTCAACGGCTCGAACCTCAACATGCTCGGCAAGCGCGAGCCCGAGCTCTACGGTACGACCACGCTGGCCGAGATCCAGCAGCGCACCGAGGCGCTGTGCGCAGAGTTGAACCTGGCGTGCGACTTCCGGCAGACCAACCACGAAGGTGTGATGGTCGACTGGATCCAGGAAGCCTTCACGCGCGATGCCGCCGTGATCGTCAACCCGGCGGGTTTCTCGTTCGGCTGCGTGCCGGTGCTCGATGCCTTGAAGCTGCTAAGCAAGCCGTGGATCGAAGTGCACCTGACCAACATCCACCAACGCCCGCTGCCGTACACGCACTCGCTGGTCTCGCAGGCTGCCACCGGCGTGATCTGCGGGCTCGGGCCCACCGGCTACCTGCTGGCGGTGCGCGCAGTGGCGGAAAGCCTGTCAACGCAGCGCCGCGCCGGCACGTGACCCCGAAGCCAACGACCTTTCGATTTCCAACCAGGAGACAACACCATGCCATCGAACTTCGCTCGACGTGATCTGCTCAAGGCCGGATGCGCACTGGCGGCCGTGTCGGCACTGCCGGCGCGGGCGCAGAACAAGCCGGTGCTGCGCCTGGCCGCGGTGTTCTCCGACAAGGACATCCGGGCCGACATGGTGCGCATGCTGGCGAAAGACGTGGCGTCCGACGTCACGATCGAGCCCTACCTCGGCGGCACGCTATTCAAGCAAGGCACCGAGCTGGTGGCGCTGCAGCGCGACAACCTCGAGATCGGCAACATCGCCCCGCAAGACATCTCCAAGCAGATCCCGGCCTGGTCGATCCTCACATCGGCCTACCTGTTCCGCGATGCCAACCACGTCAATGCCTTCTTCGCCAGCGACCTGGCCGCGGAGATGAAGCGCCAGGCCGAGGACCAGCTGAAAGTGAAGATCCTGGCGCCCACCTTCTTCGGCACGCGCCAGGTGGGCCTCAAGGTGAAGAAGAAGATCACCACGCCGGCCGACATGGCCGGCATCAAGCTGCGCATGCCCCCGGGTGACGCCTGGCAGCTGCTCGGCCGTTCGATCGGTGCCAACCCGACGCCGATGGCCTATGCCGAGACCTACACCGGGCTGCAGACCGGCGCGATCGACGGCCAGGACAACCCGCTGCCCAACGTGCAGAACATGAAGTTCTACGAGGTGATGTCGCAGATCGTGCTCACCTCGCATCTGGTCGCGTTCGACGTGTTGACGATGAACCTGAAGAGCTGGAACGCGCTGGGCGCAGCCAAGCAGAAGACCTTCCAGGCTGCCGTGGACAAGGCCGTCGCGTGGAGCACCGCAGAGCACCTGAAGCGCGAGACCGAGCTGGCCGACGGCTTCAAGAGGCAGGGGTTGGAGGTGTATGCCCCCGACATCGCGGCCTTCCGCGTCCACGCGCAGAAGCTCTACCTGGCATCCGACGAAGCCAAGGCGTGGCCCGCGGGCATGCTCGACAAGATCAACGCGTTGAAGTGACGGGCGAGCCGGCCAGGCGGCGTGAAGCCGCCTGGCGCGCGAGTGAAAAGGACAACATGCACCAGCGCGTGAGCGTCGTGGTCGACTGGATCCGGCGCCGGGCAGAGAACGTCGTGGCCGGGCTGCTCGGCGTGATGTTCCTGGCCTTCATCGTCCAGATCGTCTTCCGCTATTTCTTCAACTTCCCGATCGGCTGGAGCTCCGAACTGTCGGTGGTGGCGTGGCTGTACATGACGCTCATCGGCTCGGCGTTCTGGCTCAAGGAACACGAGGAGGTGCGCCTTGACCTCATATCGGCGCGCCTCGGGCCGCGTGGGCGGCGCGTGCTCGGCCTCACGGTGGCCGTCGCGGCGGTGGTGCTGTTCGGCATGGCGATGCCCGCGACCTGGAAGTACGTGACCTTCATGAAAGTCGAAAGCAGTTCTTACCTGAAGATCCGCCTCGACCTGCTGTACTCGATCTATCTCGTGTTCGCGCTGGCGATCATCGTGCGTTACCTCGGCGCCATCGTCAGCCTCGTGCGCGGCGAGGCGCCCGAAGAAGGCGACATCACCAAGGCCAGCTCGGCGCTATGAACCCGACATCGCCATTCGCGCTGTCGGTGCTCGCGATCGTCGGCTTGAGCCTCGCCGGGCTTCCGGTGGCCTACGCGATGATCGGTGGCTCGATCCTGTGGCTGCTGATGTCCGGGCAGGACATGGGCAGCGCCGCCGAGCAGCTGCTCAACGGCATGATGTCGAGCCAGCTGTTGCTGGCGATTCCGCTGTTCATCCTGGCCGCCGAGTTCATGAACTCCGGCAGCATCATGGATCGGCTGCTGCGCTTCTGCAATGCGCTCGTCGGGCGCTTCCGCGGCGGGCTGGCACAGGTCAACGTGGTGCAGAGCATCATCTTCTCGAGCATGTCGGGCTCGGCGCTCGCCGATGCCGCAGCCTCGGGCAAGCTGATGCAGTCGATGATGACGCGCGACGGCAAGTACCCGCCCGCGTTCGCCGCCGCGCTGACCTGCGTGTCCTCGGTGATCGGGCCGATCATTCCACCGTCGATTCCGCTCGTGCTCTACGCGCTGGTTTCGGACACGTCGGTTGGCTACCTGTTCCTCGGCGGCGTGGTGCCGGGGCTGCTGCTCGGCGTGGTGCAGAGTGCGCTGATCGCGGTGCTGGCCAGACGCCGCAACTTTCCGGTCGAGCCTCGCGTGCCGCTGCGCGAGATGCCGCGAGTGACCTGGGAGGCGATGCCGGGGCTGCTGATGCCGGTGATCCTGCTCGGCTGCATGTACAGCGGCATCACCACGCCGACCGAAGCCGCCGCGGTGGCCGCCGCCTACGCGCTGCTGGTGTCGGCGCTGCTGTATCGCAGCGTGGCCTTGATCGACGTGTACCGCTCGCTGGTCAACAGCGCGCGTGTCACAGTGTCGATCGGCATGCTGATCGCCGGCGCACTGGTGTTCAACTTCGTCATCACGTCGGAGAACATCCCCAAGACGCTGAGCGTCGCGCTCGCGGCCTGGCAGCTGTCGCCGGTGTTGTTTCTCATCTGCGTCAACGTGCTGCTGCTCGTGCTCGGCTGCTTTCTCGAAGGCACGACGATCATCCTGGTGATCCTGCCGGTGCTCACGCCGACGGCCGCCGCGCTCGGCATCGACCCGGTTCACTTCGGTGTCATGTGCATCGTCAACATCATGCTCGGCCTCGTGACGCCGCCCTACGGGCTGCTGCTGTTCATGATGAACAAGATCACCAACGTGTCGCTGACCGACCTCATCGGCGAGGTGATGCCGTTCCTGTACGTGATGATCGGCGCGCTGGCGGCGATCATGCTGTGGCCGGATCTCGTGCTGTTCCTGCCGCGGCTGCTGGGCTACAAGGGCTAGACAAGAAGATCGCGGCCGCCGTCGCGCTTGACGCTGACCTACAACCCGAAGAGCCCGACCTTGACGCGACAAGGCCTCGTTTCGCGGGGCCGTCGTCGGCCGCTACTCGATCAGGCGATCGGCGCGTACGCGAAGTGTGTATGGCACCTCGATGCCAATCGCCTTGGCGACCTTCAGATTGAGGACCAACTCGATCTGCGTGGGCAGCTCGACCGGCGTCTCGGCGGCCTTGGCGCCTTTGAGGATGCGGTCTACGAACGACGCCAGGCGCACCTGGGCCTCGTGGATGACCGGGCCATACGTCATCAGGTTGCCCGCCTCGGCAAAGGAACGCCACGCCGAGACCGTCGGTATCCGGTGGCCGGTACCGTGGGCCGCGATGCGGTGCGCGTGCACGGCGGCCACGGCGCCGCCGAACACGAGGATCGCCTCGGCACGCCACTTGTCGATGTCCATCAGCGCGGCGTCGACCTCGGGAACGGTGGCCACGCCCCAGTACTGCGACGTCAAGCCCAGGTTGTCGGCTGCGAGCCGGGCCGCGTCGATCTCCAGCGGCTCGCCGGCGTGCAGCGGCCAGCCGACGATCGCCACGCGCTTCAACCGCGGCAACAGCTGCTTCATCAGCTCCAGTCGCTTGGGTACCAGCTCGAGCGAGAAGTAGGAGATGCCGGTGCGGTTGACACCCGGCCTGGCCCAGCTCTGAACGACCTTGCCGATGACAGGGTCCGAGCTCTGGGCGAACACGACGGGTTGCGGCACGTTGGCTTGAATCAACAGCGGAACGACCGAGCCGGTGGCGGCCACGATCACGTCCGGCCGGCCGGCCACGACGTCGGGGATCAGCTGCCTCATACGCTCGGGCGAACCGCCGCCCATCCAGGGATCGATGACGACGTTCTTCCCCTCGATCCAACCAAGCTCATGCATGCCCTTGCGAAAGCCAAGCCAGAACGGCGTGTCCGGTTCCACGCGTTCCATCGTGAGCCATGCCACGCGTGCCACCTTGGCCGGCTGTGCCCACAACAGCGGCGTGACACACAGACCCGACAGCGCGGTGGAGATCGAGATCGCGCGTCGACGGTCCATCTTCTTGTTCATTCTCGAGATCCGATCATGACGGCCTGGAACGCGCTGGGGGCGGGCCGTGGCGGCACGGCATCCGCGCGGGTGGTGCCGCGCGAATCTAACACCTCGAGGCGGTGGCCTACGCCTGGGCCGGCCAGGCCGATGGCCTGCAGCAGCTTTCCGTCTGGCGCCAGACGCTGGCGCCGGGGGCTGCCACGCCACCCCACCGCCACGACTGCGACGAAGTGGTGCTGTGCCTGGCCGGCTGGGGCGAGGTGCACACCGACGGCTCGGTGCAGCGCTTCGGCGCCGACTGCACGCTCGTGCTGCCGAAGGGCCGGGATCACCAGATCTTCAGCGTCGGCCCGCAGCCGCTGGAGATCGTGGGCCTGTTCGGTGCCACACCGGTGCTGACCCGCCTGCCGGACGGCAGCACGTTGGACCTGCCGTGGCGCAGTTGATGGTCCGCTGAACGCGGCGCCGGCGCCGACAAGGCGCCGCGCCAGTGCCCTCTAGCGCGCGACGCGGATGATCCGCCCGCTGCTGCTGTCGGTGATGACGTAGAGCGCGCCGTCGGGCCCCTGCGCGACGTCGCGAACGCGCTCGGCGATCGAGGATTCGAGGATCTTCTCGCGCGCGGTGATCGCGTTGTTCGCACCCGAGATCGTCATCCGCCACAGGGCCTGGCCGGCCAGCGAAGTCATGAACAGGCTGCCCTGCCACTCGGGGAACATCGCGCCGGTGTAGAAGGTCATGCCCGCGGGCGCGATCGACACCGGCACCCACCAGGTGAGCGGCTCCACATAGGCCGGGGCGTGCACGCCGGCGTTGCCGCCGATGCGGCACGAGCTGTTGTCGGTGCCGGGATAGGTGTCGCCGTAGTTGCAGCCGTAACTCACGTTGGGCCAGCCGAAGTTGTTGCCGGCGCGCGCGATGTTGATCTCGTCACCGCCTTGCGGGCCGTGCTCGGCGACCCACAGCTCGCCCGTCGCCGGGTGCAGCGCCGCACCCTGCGGGTTGCGGTGCCCCATGCTCCACAGGTTGCTGGCCTGGCCAGCGCCGATCTGCGGATTGCCCGCGGGCGTGCTGCCGTCGCGGTTGATGCGCACCACCTTGCCGAGGTGGCTCGCGATGTCCTGCGCCGGGCTGCCCTGCTGGCGCTCGCCGAGCGTGACGAACAGCGTCTTGTCGCTGGCGAACGCGAGCCGCGAGCCGTAGTGGCCGTTGCCACCGACCTTGGGCATCTGCTGGAAGATCTGCACCGGGCCTGTCAGCGACGTCGGGTTGGCCAGCGAGAGCTGGCCGCGCATCACCGCGGTGCCGACGCCGCCGGCGCCCGGCTGCGAGTAGCTGAGATAGACCCAGGGCGAGCCGTTGGCGAAGTCGGGGTCGATCGCAACATCGAGCAGGCCGCCCTGACCGCCGGCATCCACACCGCCCGCAAGCTCGTGCGCCAGGGCGTTGACCCTGTAGCTGGTGACGCCGTCCGCGATCGGATGGGCGGCGTCGAGGACCGAAATGGTGGAGCCAAGCCTCGCGAATTGGTACGGCTGCGACGAAATCGGCGTGACGTAGTCGGCGTCCGCGCGCACTATCGCGGGCAGCGTCGGCAGGATGAAGGCATACCAGCCGGTCGTGACCACGCCGCCGCCGCCGCCCAGGAACGAAGACGCGAAACCGCCCGCAAAGGGAGGCGTCGCGCCCGCGCGCGCCCGCGCCGGGCCTGTCTCGTTTTCCGGAGTTAGAAATGCGCAAAGCGTGGCTCATGTGCTGCGCGATCGGCTTGGCGCCGGTGGCACATGCTCAAGAACTGAGTTTTTTCGACGCGGTCGCGCAAGCGAGCGCGGACGGTCCAACGATCGAAGCCGGCGCTTTGCGCGTCGAGGCCGCACGCCGTGAACGCCGGGCCGCCGGGCGTCTGCCCGATCCCGAACTCGTGCTCGCCTATGACAATGTTCCGGTGACAGGGCCCGATCGCTATCGGCTGGGTCGCGACGAGATGACAATGCAGCGCGTCGGAATCATGCAAGAGATGCCGAGCGGCGCCGAGCGCGGCGCGCTACGCGCCGCCGCAGACGCC